>JAAZBP010000082.1 GCA_012513715.1 Thermoproteota archaeon
ACCAACCATCTCCCAAAAGATGAACATCTGCAACAAGTTATCAGAAATAACTAAACCAATCATTGAGCCAATAAAGAGCAACAAAAGGTAATAGTAACGTGTTAACCCTTCTTCACCTTTCATGTAACCCAAAGAATAAACACTAATTATTACTCCAAAAAATGCTACAAGGCAAGTGAAGAGTACACTTAATGAATCAATGTATACACCGGCCTCAACAAAACCAGAAATCCACGGAATACTATACTGAACAGCTTCACCATTACCTAACCAGACAGTAGGCACAAGTGATAGAGCTATAACAGTAGTAACTAAAGCAATTGTAACAACAAAAAATTCACGTATTTTTTTACTGTATTTTCCAATTATGGGAATAAAAATACTGGATACTAAAGGTATTACCCAAACAAGCCAGGCGGAATAATAGTCAAGCGACATTAAGATTTAGCCTCTTCCGTCTATTTTCGCTTGTTTTTTTGGCAGTTCATTAGGGTTGTTTAGGTCGTGGCCTCTATTTACTGTATATGGCACAGCGTTAGGTAGCGACTGCACTGGGGGTTTAGTAAAAAATGCTTTAGAAGTTTCTTAAAATGTTTTAGCATTCTAAAACCTCCACAACCTAGATATTGTTAAAACAAATATTTTTAATTTTTCATGATACACAAAAACTATGCAACTTTTATAACTATAAATTTTCCATTTTAAAGTGCATTAATAATAAAATAAAAAATATTTATCATTTAGATATTACTTATAATATAATGGTGACTGTCTTATGGTAAACAAAATTAATGTAGGGGACAAAGCACCTAACTTTCGTTTGCCAGATACAGAAAACAGAACTAGAAGTCTAAAAGAGTTTTTAGGACAAGAAGTCATTTTAGTTTTCTTTGTCAGAGCTTTTATTACAACATGCACAAAAGAGGTATGTGAATTTCGTGATTCTACTAACAAAATGGTAAACATGAAGGCCCAAATTGTTGGAGTAGACATAAATGGTCCGCCAAAAATCAAGGTTTTTGCAAATAAAAATAAACTAACTTTTCCAATACTTTCCGATCATGAACATGAAATTCTGGAATTATACGGCGTTGAAAAGCCCTCAATCTTACTTCTTAACGAAAAAGGCATTGTATGCAACAAGTGGATTTATGATGGTGAAACTGTTACTCCAAATTATGATGAAATAGAGGAAAGTCTTGAAAAAATAGTAGCGAAAAAGAAAACTGAAAAGTGTGTTCGTAATGTTATTACAATTTCAAGGCAAATTGGAAGCAGGGGAGATGAAATTGCCCGTAATATCTGCAAAATTCTTAGTTACTCTTATTTTGACAAAGAGTTGTTGTATAGGGCTGCTAAAAGTATTGGAGTATGTGAGGGTCAAATCACAGACTTTTCTGAAGACTCCTATAAGATAGCTGGTATCGTAGATAAAATCTTGGGTCGAAAACGGATAGTAGCTACAACTCACATGCTAAAAAATAATTCGCCAATCCAAAAAACTCTTGACGAAGAGATATGCCTCGACGTAATTAGAACAGTAATTAACAACTTGGCAGGCAGAGGAAAGATCGTGATTTTAGGACGCGGAGGACAAGGAATATTGAAGAACAAAACAAACACGCTTCATGTTAGGATAGTTGCACCAATCGAATTCAGGGTAGAGCAAGTTATGAAAGAAGAGGGCGTAAATAAAGATGAGGCACTAAAAATAATTGACGAAAAAGACAAAGCTACATCGGAGTACCTACAAAGATTCTATAACATAAATTGGGATGACCCAACAAATTATAACATTATTATAAACACTGAAAAAATCGACGTAGATACTGCATCAAGAGTTATAGTTACCGCATGCTCACTTGGTCATAGGTATAGGCCAAAAAGTGAACTGCAAAAAAGACTAAAATCAAAATATAAACATAAAAATTAAATTTAACAAATAATTTCCCTTTTTTAAGAGTCTATTTTTTTAATTCTTTTGTTTGATCTTAACTGAATTTCTATAATGGAAGTGTAGAAACAAAAGGTAGATGTATTTTGTTAAGTTGGTTTGCTGGGGCTCTGGTTTGTATAAGGAGAGAAGAAAAACGCGGAAAACTGAAATCCAACGTTAATCTAATCCAGAGCCCACTCAGCCCCATTTTTTGTGATTCTATTTTTTTGACTAAAAAAGGGGAAGGATTGTTTTTTGTTTTGTGTGTTTATTCTTTTTTCTTTAGCATAACCAGTACTATTAGAACTAGTGTGATTATACCTAAGATGAATAGTCCTACGATTGCGGGTATGAAGTATTGGTCTGCCACTGATGGGGGTGTTTCTGTTGGTTCTGGTGTAGCTTCAACTGCGTCTACGCCGAATGCTGTTGTTGCCTGTGAGGGGTAATATGATTCGCTGCCTGCAAATACTGCGTAAACAGTGTATTTGCCTTCGATGTCAGGTGTCCATTGGTAGCTGTAGAATCCGCTTGAGTCTGTTGTGGTTGTTCCTATACTACGGTAGTTGTTGTTAGCGTCTAGTACGTATAATTCAACTGTAACACCTTTAACGTCTAGTGGTTTTGCTTGCTGCATGTAGACGTATTCCATCCAGTCGCTCATGCTTTCGTCCGATACTGCTGGGACACCATTGGGGAAACGTGCTGCTTCTTCAGCTTGTTTTGTACCTGCAGCTATATCGATAACTGTACCTTCTACAATTACGCTGCTACCGTAAGTTGTCACTTTTGGTGATGCAGAAACAGTAGTTTGGCTTGGACCTTTGCCAACACAGTATATCGAGTTATCATAGTAGTTATAGTATGTCAAGTACCCGTCTGCTAGTACTGCTGTAGATGTCCCTGTTCCGCCTGTTTGACCAGACCAACTGAGCATCTTGTATATTTCATCACCAGTGGTAGCGTTTATGCAGTATATAGAGTAACCATTGTATAGTGGCGAGTTTGGTGAGTGTTCGTTGTTGAAAGCATAGACTTTTCCATCAGCTATAGCTGCAACGAAGATAGGCATCAAACCCCAAGGAGTTTCTATGCCGCTGTTAGTGTTATTGTATTTCCAAAGCAAATTACCGTTAGATGCGTCGTAGCAGAAGAGTTCTCCACCAAATCCTTGTACGTAGAAATTACCATATGCTGTTACTGCTCTTTGACCTGCACCTGAACCGCTGCTAAAGAATTGCATTCCACGTACTTCTGTGGTTGTTGGACCCCATATGAGGTTTCCTGTGTCAAGACTGTAACCTAGCCATTGCATTGTTTCTGCGTCGGTCATTGTCCAGACACGGTTAACTGGGTCTAGTGGACCAAGAGTTCTGGAAAGGTTACCTGAAGGCGCTGCGAAGTCTTTCTTCCAGAGTAATCTGCCCTCTTGACCTTCTTGTAGACTTATAGCCCAGACAGTATATGGATCAGGTGTACTTCTTGAAGCTCCAACCCCAGCTGTAATAGAACTGCTTATTCCAAGAATAACATCACCAGGAACAACATAGACTATTGATGGATTCTGATTCTGTTTACCCGTGATATCGTATGATATTGTTATGTTCCATGAGTATGCAGTACTTGTGTCAATGGTTTTTCCTACTGGACGATACTGTATAGCGTTAGATCCAGATGATCCTGCTGCCACACTGGGTGCTGCAGTCCAGTTCCATAAAGCCAACCACCCTTCCTGTGTGTTTCTGTTATAGTTTAGTATGTAGCGTACTATTTCGCCATTTTGAGTGTATACGTCAGTTCCAGAGGGTACACCAGTCAAGTTAAATACGTTATTGCCAGTCAATGGATCATAAGCATACCATGTCTGTGTTCCATATCCACTTGTTTGCCATAAATAACCGTTGGGGATGACACCGTGCTGGTTTGGTGATTCATAACAATAAAGTTCACCAAAGCTGGGATTTATATCAGGGTTTGTCCATAATACTTCGCCCGTTTTTAGGTCAACACAAGTGTATGCTCCATTATCAGGGTCATCGCTTAGTGGTGCATCATAGTAGAGTCTGCCATCAAGTATTATTGCACGTTGGAATCTGCCTTCATATGAGCCTCCTGAATAGTATGTTGCTCCGTCAATGCCGGTGTTGATTCCACCTACAACTCCTCCTGCCTCAATTGGATTAGTCCACATTATGTGTGAACTTCCAGGACCAGTGCCTGATTGCTGCCAGAGATTGTATCCGCTTTGTTGGAAAAGTCCAAAGTGGTTGCCTCCGAGCCAATGTGAAGCTAATGTGTACCAGTTTGAGTTTTGTCCATGAATTGGTCGTGTCCAGTATTCTGTTGGTAGTGGTGTCTGTGGATATTCTGGTATGGGGTCTTCTTGTACTGTTAAGGTTGATGTGACACTAGCAGGTAAATATACTCGGCCGTTTGCTGATCCACTCCAAGTGTATTCTTGTCCAGCGTATTCAAACAAAATTTCGTAAGTTCCTACTTGGTTAGGTGTGAAAGTTGTGAATTGTACACCGGTTGTATCCCAGATTATGTCCCAACTTTCTGTTTTAGTTGTGCCGTCTGGTGCTGTTATTGTAAGTTTGTAACCATGTCTTCTGATGTCATTAGCTTCTGATGATGAGGGCAAAGGTACGTCAACTAACATTGATATGTAAGTTGTTTGACCTAAGCCAACTGGATCGGGTGCAATAATTAGGTAAGGATAGGACGCCACTTCATTTGAACTCTGTGCGTTAGCGCTTGGTAAAGGTAAAATTGATGTTGCCATAACTGAACATAGAATTATTGCGAAAATCAAAGCTATTTTATTTTTTTGCATTTTTTTATTTTCTCCTATTATTTTTCTTAATATAAATGGTAAGCGACAAATAAAAACAGGTGTCGTATAATTGTCCGACTTACTGGCAAAGTTAAATAGATATGTGTTTTATTTTAATTAGTAGATATCAATTTGAGTTGATGTTATGGTTAATCCTGATGAAATTAGATTGTTTAACAATCTGGGATTAACATCTACACAGGCTAAAATTTATCTTCACCTCAACAGCGTTGGAAATGCGACAGCAAAGAAAATATCAGATACAGCCAATACACCACGACAAGACACTTATAGAATTTTAAATGAATTATTTGGTTTAGGACTGATTGAAAAAAAGATAACAAAACCAGTTGAATATAGAGCAGTTTCACCTGAAAAATGTTTAAAAATATTAATTGATCAGCGAAATCAAGAAACAAAAAAAATAGAAAAAGAAGCAGCCCCGATTATAAGCGCTTTAAATTTAGCCTCTAAAGAAAAGTCTATTGATGAATCAGATTTATTTTTGATAGGTTCACGCTCAAAACAGGGCATATTTTTAAACTTGGAAAAACTACTTTCTGAATTAAAAGAAAGCCTTTTTGTTTTATCACCTTTTGAAAATTTATTTCCATGGCTTTTTGACCAAGAAAAAATTTTTGAAAAGACATTAAAAAAAGGAGTAAAAATAAAAGTAATAACTTCTAAAACAAACGATAAAGCATTGTTAAAATTTTTTAAAGAGGAACAAAAAAACCAATCGTTTGAAGTTAGATTTGTTTCAAACAGACCTAAAATAAGTTTTGGAATATATGATAATACAAAAATATTATGTGAAATGTCTGTTGAAGAGGGATTTTTAAAATCTCAAGCATTAATTACGGATAACTCATGTTTCTTGGAGTTATTTTCTCATTATTTTAATTCAGTTTGGAATGAAGCTGAAAAACAGGTTGTAACATAACAATAAGGTATAGATGGAATTGAGCCAGACCGTGTAGCCTAAACATACTTTAAACCCCCATGAATGAATGACTTTTTAGTCTGTTAACTTAATGTTCAACCTACTACTGCAAAAGCAAAAAAGGTAAAAATGAAAACGTCAGGCAAAAAGTGGATTAACCAAGCCCAAATGAAACCTTTTGTTTCAAGCATACTTTTACCTAAAAACCAACCAAGAAAACTCGCTAAGAGCACACCAAGAACTCCGCTTGGTACACCATAAAAATGTCCTAGACCAAAAAACAGCGTAGTAATCATCAACCCCTGGTGTTTACCCACTGAATTTTTAAGTTCAGACAAAGGTGCTGCACGTAATGTAAATTCTTCATTAAACGCGTTTATTGCAGCTATCAATATAGCTACTGGAATTAACGGAAGCGCTAATTCAAGGGTTCTCAAAGAAGGAAAATTTGAGAGCGCCAAGTAAATCAGGGTAACTGAGGCAAATATAACTGCAAAAATAGTGCCTATCCTTGTCCATGGCTCAGGTTTCTTCATTCCAAGTAATCTTGAAGGTTCAACTGGAGCTCTAACATTGCCTTTAACCAAAAACAGGTCACTACGTTTTCTACCACTAAACAATAAGAAAACCAAGATTATCAAAGCAGGAAGTAACCTTAGTAAATGTGTGCTTATTGCAGACAATGCCCATGGCGCTTGTGTTTCCCAGTTAACCCAAATAGCTGTTTCTCGAAGATAGGGTATCAGTCCCCATTGCCAACCTCCACCAAAGCCAAGCAAAAATATGATTAATAAAATTGCAGTAAAATTTCTTAAACTCCTCAGCTGAGGAAGAATCAGTGTAAATACAAAAATTGTAGTTAGAGCCACGACATGAATCCAAGGTAACCAATAGGGAATACCACCCGTAAGTTCTTTCCACAGAATCACGTCTAAAGAAGATGCCAAAAGTGTTGCTACCCAAGCAGTAGCGATTATAGTCTTTTGGTTATTCTCCATGTATTGAAGTTACCTATCTACCAAGTTTATTATTACAAAATATATTTTTTTAATTTAATTTTATATCTTTCTATTCATGTTAATATTTAAGTTACAGTTTTTTTGGGTACTGGTTTGAGTCTAAATGTATCCATCTGCGATCCATGAATATTTTTAGTAATTATAAGTTAAGCAACAAAATGTTATTATTAATTGAAATTTTACAAAAATAATAACATTAAAAAAGGATTAATTAAATAAAAAACCACTGAACCAAATAACACCTTAATACTACAAAGACAAAATAACTAAAAACGCAGGATCAAAAACATAGTTATCTGCACATATTTGCTCTATTGGTTATCTGAAAACAAATAAAACAAGTAATAAGATGGTATTTTTGTGGAATTTTAATCCTAGAAAACAGAGAGAACAGAGCAACAACCTTAACTTACAACATTTAATTGGCCTTCCAATATTTTTTAGTAACTTAAGTTTTTTTAATAGTCGACATTTAGAAAAAAGATTTGAGGGGCTCCTCAAACTTCATGTTTTTAGTTCGCTCTTTTTCTTTTCTGTACTAGTAGAAATGCAACTATTCCAGCTAATGCTGCGATTAAACCAACACTGCCTAGAAGTAGAAGTGCATAATCAGGTGATGTTTGGGTTGAAATGAGATTGCCCTCTTGGCTGGTTTGGGTGTCGTCTTCGGCTATAACTCTTGTTGAATTGTCCTGAGCTTCATTTTCTTGGTCTTGGGATTGGTAAAGATTAGGTTCTTCATTCTGGTCGTCAGGGGCTGTAACGTTGCCATCTTGCGTCATAATAAGCATTGGTGTATCATCTTTTGGTTGCTCATTATCATCTACCTCTTGCATTAAAGTTGTGTCTTCAGTTTGAGCTTGCACTGAGGCTGCTGAAGCAACAGAAAACAAGAGCGCAACAGTCAAGATACTGACGAAACTTTTTTTGAGTTTAATGCTCAACACTTTTTTTATTTCCTCCCATGTTCCATAATGGATGATATTCTGATTCTGTATTTTATACCAAGTATTGGTACAATTGTTCCAACTTGAAGAACAGTAATGTACTATAAACTGGAAATCAATGAATTATCCCCTAAATCATTTTTTAAGATGTAAAAAAGCAGTAAACACACAATAACTGGGGTTAGTGTCAAATGACGCATTGTCTTCAATTTAAATAACATAGATCAAAAAAACCGAGTTTTATTTGAAGGCCCTTTTTAGCAGATTTTAGCAAAAAATCGCCGTTGTTGTGTAAAGTATACCTCATACAGAGATAACATATAAAAAAACAAATTTTATTTTATTGATAATGGACCTAAATTAGTTTCAAATGTCTTTAAAAGTTCTTAACAGTTTCATTGTCAAAAAACCCACTTTCTTATCTTTAACCGAGAGCCCTAATTTATCTGCTATTATTTCAGATGTATCTTTTACGATTGTTTGGGCTGCTTTCCCTATTTCTTCTACAGAAAGGTTTTCCCCTCTGCAGATACCTTTGCAACTGATGGTTGCATTCTGATTTAAACCAAGAAAAATCTTGCCTGTTTTATAATCAAAATTGGTAATGATGAATGGTTCTAGAATGCATATTGAAGGTTTGATAGAATTAATTTTGCAGGTATTTTCGCGGGTAAAAAATATGCAGCTTCCATCTTTATTCCGCCTAATATTTCGGTTATTTGGGTTAGAGGGTTCCTGCATGAAATTTTTGTAACCTGCAAGTTCTATTCTTTTTTGTTCTTTAAAGTTAATATCTGGTGGTTGATTGTGGCAGCAGAAACCGCAGTTCTTACATTGAAAACCTACTGAATCTGGAAAAAAGACATTTTCGTAGCGCATATTTATCATAATCTGTTAAAGAATATTAATCGAGGGATAAGTTAAGGCTTTCATAAGTTAATTATTTACCTTGATAAAATCCAAGTATTTTTGTATTGCATAACAAATTAGTTGCGCATCATTTATTGACGAAGCCACTTTTTTGGTGTAATAAATAAAATTTAGTGGGCACTTCAAGGTTTAATTGCTTCTTTAAGGCTTTATATCTGTTCCGAACAGTAACTTCTGTTACTCCGGCAGCTTCCGCAATGTCTTTTTGTGTTATCTTTTCGTTATTCTGCAAACAAGCTATATAGAGTACAGCTGAAGCCATACCCATTGGGTCTTTTCCGCTTGAAACTCTTTTTACTCTTGCTTCTCGTAAAAGCTCAATAGCTGCACCCTGAGTTTTGCCTGATACACCATTTTTCTCTGCAATTTTGGATATATACATTAATGGATCAGCAATTGGCATATGAAGATCAAGCTCTCGCAGTATGAGTCTATAACAACGCGCTACATCACACTTACTAACAAGACTTGCTTCAGCAATTTCTCGAAGAGTTCTGGGTGTTCCACTTTTACGGCAAACCACATACAATGAAGCAGCAACGATCGCGGATATGGATCTGCCCCGAACTAACCCTTTATCTAAGGCTTTTCTGTAAACGAGAGCAGCTTTTTCTTTAATAGGTGGTGAGATAGAAACTTTACCTGAACAACGATCAAGCTCACTCATAGCTAAAGAAAGGTTCCTGTCGATGGATGAGTGAACTCGACTACGAATTTGCCATTTCCTAAGACGCCACATCTGTAGTCTTGTTGATATTGGGAGCATTCTTCCGAATGCGTCTCTATCAACTTGGCTGATAACTGTGGATAATCCTTTATCATAAATTGAATATGACGTTGGCATCCCAACTCGGCTTCTTGATGCTTTTTCTTGGGGTGTAAATGCTCGCCATTCTGGACTTTTGTCTAGCATCTTCTCATATAAAACTAGACCACAGTCACCACAAATGGTTTCGCCTGTGTCATAATCATGAACTAGATTTTTACTTGAACATTCAATACATCTGTCAGCTGAACGTTGACTCTTTTTAGCGACTTCTTCTGCCACATTAATTTGGGTTACACTCATTTTTTCAACTCAATTTTCTGGTCCAGAATCGTCACGTTGTCATAAAATCCCACTAAAAGGAATAAAAAATGATAATGTGTTCTGTGTATTGCAACAGAAAGGTCAAGGTAGTTATTATATGTGGTTCTGTTTTTTAAACAATTACATGGAAAAAAGATTATTTTAAGAAATTGAAAGTTAAACTTTATAATTGTATGTTTTTCCTTTTAGTTTTTGTTACTTAAAGTCATTTAATGACCAAGTTACTAATTTAATTAATTCAATCTAAAAAATTCCTTTGCGAACATATTCTGATTTCTTATAAATTAAACAAAGAAATAATCGTTATTTTCTGGGAGAACAACCTCATAATCGGGTGATTACAACCAGATGAATACTGCAAAAGTTCATCTACTGGTAACACTGACTTAAGTGTTAAAGTTAATAATAAAAAAGGAATAGACCCCAATAGGATACTTTGGTTAAGGAGGGTAGAATAAAATAAAAAATAAAGCAAAAAACAAAGCAAAAGATGGAAAACAAAAAAACCAAACTAAAAATAAAGGAAAAAAGGAATGGAAACAGCGATAGGATAAAATTTTACGGATTCAAAAAAGTTAGGCCGCGGTTTTTCCGTTTGCTTCCCTTGTTTCAAAAATAGATCGTTATATTCGTCACAATTTGCTCAAAAAAATGAAGCAATGGTTTGGATAAAACAATTATAATAAACCTAAAGCAAACTTCTATATGCTACACAATATATTTTTGATTAGAAGAGATTTTATATGAACCGTGAAAACTATAAAATAAAAAGAAATAAACCAAAAAGTAACAGCAAAATCAGCAAAGCAAAAAGTCAAATGCTAACTAAGCCAAAAGGGGTAAACTTGACTTCGACAAAAGAACTGCGAAAGACGTACTCCACTAAAACTGAATGGATTACTAATGTAATTCCGAAACTTAAAGAGCAGTAGAAAAAAGAACACAAAATAAATTTTTTTAAGAAAATAATAATGGGCAAATTTTTTCTTAACTTGGCGACAAACTTGGAAATAAATTACTTCCATTTCCAGAAATAACTAATAATTAGAGATTAATTTAGCAAAAAGAGCAAAAATGTAGAATTTAAGATTTGAACCCACATGGTTTTTCGACCACAGATCTGCAGGTTTCTCCCCTACTGGGCAAGGCAAAATATTACCATTACATAATTGTGTCCAAAATTAATATTTATATAGTTTGTAATGGTAAAAAGATTATGCGCGTAATCAAAAGAAAAAAGGGCAAAGCAGAATATCTCTATTTGCAGCATTCATTCCGTAAAGACGGAAAGGTCATCACAAAGGAGCGCTATCTTGGGAAAGAAGTCCCCGAAAACATTGATAAAATAAAAGCTAAACTCATGCATGAACCCCATGTAGCGCTAACTGAAAAACTCCAAAAAATAAGAAAAGATTTTCAAGAAGAATGGGAACGAACCCCTTTATCATCCAAAGAAAAAGACCTGCAAGAGATAGCTATAGCATTTACCTACAACACCAACGCTATCGAAGGATCCACAATAACTCTTGAAGAAGCCAGATTAATTCTAGAAGACAAAATCGCCCCAAACAAGCCCATTAGAGACATCCATGAAACCATGGCTCACGCAACTACATTCAAGCAGATGCTGAAAACAAAAGAAGAAATTTCTGACAAACTCCTTTTGAAGTGGCATAAAGAAATTTTTAGAGAAACAAAACCTGAAATCGCGGGGAAATTCAGAAATTATCAAGTCAGAGTAGGCCCTTACTTGGCGCCTGATTGGAATAATGTCGAAAATCTTATAGCACAACTCGTGAACTTTGCGAACCAGTCAAACCTCAATTCAGTTGAGCTTGCCGCTAGAGTGCACTACATGTTTGAGAAGATTCATCCTTTCGGAGACGGCAACGGCAGAATCGGGAGACTGCTTATGAATTATATTTTGTGGAAAAACGGTTACCCCATGCTCATAATAGAGTACAGCAAAAGGCAATCCTACTACAAAGCCTTACAGCGACCTGAAGAAGGATTCGTGAACTATTTCATTAAAAGATATTTGGCGGCGCATAAACAACGCCTAATGTGAAATAGATGACAGGTGATGTTAGATTTACACCTACGTGAAAGTCGATAGGGAAGTTAGAACCAAACCAACCGAGAGAGTTGGGGCAACGATGGTAATAATGTTTGAAGCTTTTAAGGACACAGTACTTGAGCATCTCCAAAATGAACAAAACCATTAAATGCCTCACTATCACCTCAAGTTCTCGAAAAGCTTAAAAAAATGGGCATAACCCCAGATAATTTTATTCTCAAGCAGTTCGCTCCATCCGGGGGGATTTTTCAATTAATTCTTAGATGCCTGCTTGTTTACTTTCTTTCTTTGCTCTGTCTGAGGCCCATTTCAAACCTTTTGGCGAAGTTTTGGTTGAGGTTTGCTTGTTAAGTGGCATACTCTTTCACCTGTAAATATTTGTTCACAACAAAACTTACTAGGTTTATGCCATAGATATATGAGTAAAGTAATAAGAGCAGGAGTAAACAAAAAGGCTTGAGTATTAGTAAAATAGGCTGGTGTGTTGGCCGTAA
>JAAZBP010000083.1 GCA_012513715.1 Thermoproteota archaeon
AGCATTTGGTCAACAGTCACTATTCTTATTCTTTTGAATTCTTTAAGCGCAAGCAAATGCCTATCTCCTGAAACTATGTAGTCAGCTTTTGCATCAAAGGCTGTTCTAATTATAATATCATCATCGGGATCTTCTGCAACAACCCTAAATGTCGACTTTACAGGCACCAATTTACCTGTCATTTGAAGGCCATTCGAGAATAATTGAATGTCTGTGCTTGTAACATATTTTTCAAATTTTTTGCGTCTTAGAACTTTAACAAGGTCCGACAGCATCTATCTCGAAAATGCAAGAGTGAATTCTTTGTCTTTCGCTTTTTGCCACAGATCTTGAGGTTTACCTTTAACTATTAAGCTGGAAACAAGAACGTTAATATCGAAAACTATTATGAGCATTTGAAGCCCTATTTTTTATTCTTAGCGGCTTTTTCTTTCCTATATTCCTGTATCTCCATTTCTACATCTTCCTGTGTTAACTCCCCGTATTGTGCGATTCTTTGATTTACCCTTTTATACATGGCTTCGAGTTCTTTTGGAGAGTCAGGGTCTTCTAATTTTTTTAAGATAACTAAATCGTCGCATTCATAAACAAGAAATTTAGTTTTAGGTTTCAAGCCCATGTTCGATCTTATGTTTGAAGGGATAACGACTTGCCCTTTTTCGCTAAGAATTGTCAGGTCTGCTTTCTTACTTCTAACCATTACCATAACCAAAAACATTCTTACTTTCTTACCTAAAAAAGATTGTTATTAACATAGTGGTAGCGGAGGTAGAACCTGAACACTCCCTCCCGTGGAGATACCTAAAACAGCAAATTCATCACCGCGAAACCCAACTTTTATTATTTACTCAACACAGCGGTTTTTCGATGCCGTCTAAAAAGCAAAGATAAGACAACAATAGCAACTACGATGCTAACAGGTATCAAGTAGTAAATTAAGTCTAAATGGGGTGCATTTCTATCGTTTGGTGCCAAGTAAGATGGCTCTGGAACAGAGGGAACAGGTGACGTATTTGTACCTACTATAAAACTGTATTCAGCCGACAGCGTGTTGAGATATGCGTATTCATTATGGGTGTCGTTTGCATATGCCGTTACTGTATGACTACCTTCAGACAGATTTTCTAATTTAATCAAAGCAGTATAAACAAGGAAGTCTTGCTGATTTATGCCGTAGTCAGTATAGTCCTCAACCTCAAATTTGTTAGTATAAACTAAAGGTTGTCCATCAAGGCTATAGCAAACGCTGTCAAGATTAACGGTATCAACCCATGATTTATTGTATTGACCATAGACTAATATCACTTTGATATTCAAAATAGCCGTGGTGTTTTCGTATTGTTCACTCTGATAAGGGACATACTTTGGTGAGCTAATTCTAATCCCAGTATCCACCATAGATGGTTGAGCCCCAGCCAAACTAAATTGTGAAACTGCCAATATAACAAACATTAAGGCGAGACTTTTACCTAACTTATTCATAATACTTTTTGGCTGATAAACATAATAAAAGTATTTTCGTCAAACTTTCTTGACTAAGCCTTGTCATGGTTTCTTGACAGAGAAGTGGTGGCGGGGGTGGGACTTGAACCCACGAAGGCCTGCGCCAGAGGATCTTAAGTCCTCCTCCATATCTTAGGGGCAAATTTGTTTTTATCTGGCCACCTATTTAGACCTGGCTCGGATACCCCGCCACCAGTGTACCGAATAAATTCAACTTGTATACTTTAAGGTTTTTGCCCAGCAACCATAATTGAATTAATACTTAAACTACAAAAGAGCAGACAAACAGATGAGACAGTTAAGTCAAGAGTTCAAAAACGGCTTAAACTCCTTTCAGCATGCTTCCGCTTTGGTAACCTTCCAAGTCAAAGGTTACATACTTAAAACCTAGCTTTTTAAGTTCCACAGCTACCTTATCCAAGACTTGGACGTTACAGAATAGGTTCCTCTTGGAGGGGTCAACTTCGATTCTGGCTAAACCGTTGTGGTCTCTAACTCTAATCTGCTCTGAGTTAAGGATTCTTCTCAGGGCTTGTTCAGCTTTCTGGATTCGTTCAAGTTTTTCAATTGTAATAGCATCGTTGAATTGAATTCTGGTTGCTAAACAGGTAAATGCAGGTTTGCCGTGGACTTTGAGTCCCAAATTTTTTGCTACTTCTCGTATCTCTGCTTTGGTGAATTTGCAGTCAACCCAAGGACTATAGACTCCTTTGATTTCTTGTATTGCTTTAAATCCTGGTCTATGCGTGGTGAGGTCAGTTAAGTTTGTGCCTTCAAAAATAGCTTCAAAATTATGTGACTTTGCAAACTCTGAAAGGTTATAAAGAAGCGCTTTTTTGCAGTAATAGCAACGGTTTACGGGATTTTTTATAAAATCGGGATTTTTCAGTTGCTCTGTTTTAACTATGTGCAATGCGATTCCGATTTCTTGGGCTGTTTTTTTCGCATTCACCAATTCAGAGACGGGATGTAAAGGAGACTGGACAACTACAGCAACGGCTTTTTGGCCTAAAACTTGATGACTAATTGCAGCTAAGGTTGCGCTGTCTACTCCTCCGGAAAAAGCTATTACAGCACCGTTTTTGGCTTTATCTAAAATAAAAGTTTTTAGAGCATCCATTTTGCTGTATAATTCTTCCATTCAGTACCACTAGGTTTCTTTAGGAAACATTTCCTGTGTTTTACAGACAGCAAGGTCCAGTAGTTCTCTGAGTGGTTTGCCGGTTTTTTCAGATAACTTTTTAAGGTCTTCAAATTCAGGTTTAATACGTATTATTTTGCCTTCAGCGTTTTTTGAAACTTTAACTCTAACTTTTTCTTTGTTGCCCATCACAGACAGTTCTACAGTGATTACCTCACGGTTTATTATGTGTCGTTCACATCGGTAGACTCTGACGCCTAATGTTCCAGTTTCAGCAATCAAAACTTTTGAGAGATGTGCTACATCTTTTTGTTCAGCGATTACCTTTAAGATTTGACCAGGTCTATTTTTTTTAGTGAAAACAGGAATCATGCTCACGTCTTTGGCGCCTTCCTGCAACAGCCTATCTGCTGCGTGACCTAAAATTTCACCTGACGCATCGTCTATGTTGGTTTCTAAAACAGCTATTTCCTCTTTTACAAATGTCTCATCTGAAGCCTTACCCAGAGTGAGCCGTAAGACAGCTGGCATCTCAAAGAATTCTTTTGTTCCCGCGCCGTAACCTATCCTTAACGGAACAATAGGGGGATAGAAAATTTTTACTTCATCTACAAGATTCACAAGAATTGAAGTCCCAGTGGGTGTAGCAAGTTCTGCTTCGATTGGTCCACCATGGAAGGGAAAATGCTTGGATTTTAAAATCGCCAATGTTGCCGGTGCAGGTGCAGGAAGTATGCCGTGAGAGAATTTTATAACTCCTCCGCCTACAGCTAAAGGCGTAGAGTATATTTTGGAGTCAAACAGTCCTAAATCGTCTAGTGCTACAGCGCACCCTATTATTTCAGCGGCTGTGTCAACTAATGCAACTTCATGCAGGTGCGCCTCGTAAGCAAGGGTATCATGCAGGTCAGCTTCTGTCTGCACTAATGTTCTAATAACATTTGAAGCGAATTTTTTTGCCTTAGCTGAAAGATACAGGTTAGCCGCAGCTTTTTCAACTATATCAATAAGTTCGCTACCGACACGTTTCTCTGGAGAATCTGATGTGACGTTTACTTGGGTTGCTCTAAACTCGCCTCTCATTACGTCGTCAATGTTTATTTTGATGTTGCTGTATTTGAATTGGGGATTATCTAGTGTTTTTATTGCCGAAATGACACGTTCAACATTTGCGCCTAACTCTAGTAGGGCACCAAGAAACATATCTCCTGCTACGCCTGAAGCGTTACAGTCTATAAAGAGAATTTTTTTGTTTTCAGTTCCAACCATAACAGAATTCCCCATTAATTAATAGAGCATAATAGATATATTGTTAAGCGTTTTTTTAAGTGTTGTCCGTTTATGCAGTCGCTAAAAGAAATTTTAGAAAAAGTTTCACGTGGAGAAATAAAGCCTGAAGATGCTGAGAAAATTCTTAAACTCCACGCTATCGGAGAGTTAAGTTGCTTAGCCAAGTTGGATGGTAACAGAGAACTACGTAAGGGTATTCCAGAGATTATTTTAGCTGAAGGAAAAGCTCCTTTGGATGTAGTTGAAATCTGTAGAAGAATGCTTACTGACTTTGGAAGAGTGATAGTAAGTAGATGCAGCATAAAGCATTTAGCTGCAATTAAAACTGCATTACCTAATGATAACGTTCTAGAATGGCATGAGAAAGCAAGAATCGCTGTGTTAAAGAAAAAAGATTATGAAGTCAAAGTAGATGGAGGAAAAATAGCGGTTATAACAGCTGGAACCTCAGACATTCCGGTAGCTGAAGAAGCAAAAGTTATAGCAGAAGAAATGGGCTGCAAAGTCTACTGTAGCTATGATGTTGGCGTAGCTGGAATTCACAGATTGTTTGATTGCCTAAAAGAAGTTATCTCAGAAGATGTTGATGTCATTGTTGTAGTTGCTGGACGCGAAGGTGCATTAGCCTCTGTAGTATGCGGATTAGTTGATGCACCAGTAATTGCAGTTCCCACATCAAACAGTTATGGTTTCGGAAAAAATGGATTAGCAGCGTTAATGGCTATGTTGCAGTCATGTTCACTTGGTCTTGCAGTGGTTAACATTGATGGAGGCGTAGCTGCTGGCGCAGTTGCTACAGTTATTGCTAATAGAGTTGCTAAATTTCGAAAACAGAAAAAATAAAGTTCAGCAGTTACAAAAAAATTTAGTGTGCTTTTAAAGTTAAAATATTAGGTTTTTTCTTTTTTAGTGGAGATTATAATGCCTTTGTTTCAATGTAAAGTCTGCGGTAAAGTAATAGAGGCTGAATATGAAACATGTGAGTGTTCTCATTCGCATCATTGTCACGAAAAAAAGAACCCCCAATGCTGCGGTCAACCTATGATAGAAACAATGGATGATTAATAGCCAGTCAAAGTTTCATAACATTTTTCTATTTTTGCCCTGTCATGTTTCGGAGGGCATTAGCTCAGTTATTTTCTAAATACGGGTTTACCATCTTGGTAACTGCATTTTACATCATATTTTTTAGCGCATTCCATGAATAGCTCTGGGTCACATAAGCTCGTGCTAAGGTATTTTTCTCCGCCGTCTGGAGCTATAACAACAATCACGCCTTCTTTCAGTTCCTTGGCTTTCTGCAGTGCTACATAGAACGCTGCACCTGAACTTGAACCGACAAAAAGGCCTTCTTTTAGAGCCATAAGTCTTGCTGTTTCATCTGCTTTCTCGGGGTTAACGTAGTGTATTTCATCCACGGTATTTGGTTGCCAAATCTCAGGGATATGTTGTGTTTTAAGATCTTTTAAACCTGGAATTGCAGTGCCCACTTCAGGTTGTACACCAATAATTTTGATTTGCGGATTATATTCTTTTAAGCGTTTAGAAACGCCCATTAAAGTGCCAGTGGTTCCTATACCCGCAACTAAATGAGTTATTTTTCCTTCTGTGTCACGCCATATTTCTGGAGCAGTTGTTTCGTAGTGAGCAAGAACATTTGCTTTGTTTGCAAATTGGTTCGGCATAAAATATTTATCAGGATTTTTAGCTACGATTTCTTTAGCTAAATCTTCTGCGCCATCCATACCTTTAGCTGCTTCGCTTAGGAGCACTTTCGCGCCTAAAGCAACAAGTATTTGTCGTCTTTCCACACTCATGTTTTCAGGCATAACGATAACTACGTCGTATCCTTTGATTCTGCATACAAGTGCTATACCTATACCAGTGTTGCCACTTGTGGGTTCGATTACAATTTTGCCAGGAAATAATTGACCGCTTTTTTCTGCATGTTCAATCATATACTTTGCAGTGCGGTCTTTAATTGATCCGCCAGGATTATTTTTTTCTAATTTAACTAATAGTGCCAAGTTGGGGTTAGGGTTAAGTTTTTCAATTTTCACCAGAGGAGTATTACCTATTAGGTCTAGTATAGTTTTGGTGTTCAATAGTGTACGCCTTGAAACAGAGATAGCTAAACTAAGTTTGGCTTATAAAACATATAGGCTAAATACAACCTAAGTCAGTTTAAATCTGCTTTTGAAGAGAAAAAAGGCAAAAGGTTACAAACAAAAAACAGTCAACTAAATTATTAATTCGTTTTTTTATTGAAAATCATTTGCTTTGAAAGTTTTTTATGGACATATAAAATTTATCTTCCCATATTAGAGTGGGATTATTGTGTCCCCATGCTTATCATTATAAAGAATTAACTTCTGATTTTACTCATTTTAATAAATAGACCTGAAAAGATTATAAAAAAGAAACCAATATAATACAATTAGATAACAAATGAATCCTTTAAAGAGTAAAGAATTCTTTATGGCTGCGTCAATCGTTATCATCACAATAATATTGATGGTAGCGAACAACGTCGGTTGGATTCAATTTGGTTACCTTCTTGGACCTTACCGCCTGAATCACTGGTTAGTTTGGTTAGGTACAGTATACATAGCATTAATTGTACCAACAATAGCTGTGCTAAAAAAGCGCAAACCAAACACGTACATGGCGCTTTCAAACATCCACATATTCGGCAATCTAATTGCTTTCCTGCTTATTTCAATTCATTTCACAAGCCAAATTAGTCGACCTGCAACAGCCTACCCAGATTTAGGAACAGGATTAGCTTTATACATAATCATAATTTTGCTAGTTGCCACAGGTTTTATTCACAGATTTCAGATCATACCTCAAATAAAAGCTTCAACAAGAAAATTCATTCATGTTGCAATGTCTTTCTCTTTTTACATCATAATAGTTATTCATATACTTCATGGCACAGGTTTAATCTGACAAGATTTCTAACAAATCAAAATTAATGAAACATTAATTACTAGAATCAGAAAGATCAATTAAATTATTTTGATATTGAACATTCCACATTGATTTCCCAATGGTCAATGTCCATATTGGAATAGAAAGGGCGTCTAATTTGTTTGTAATTATGAATGTCGATATCGCCCAGTGAATAATCGCAGACAGTAGGCACAGAAGAATTTTGACTAAAAAGTTTAACCTGTAACACTGTGTTGAAGGCTACTCCTAAGCCGTTATTGTAGACTTCGCCAGTTACCCAAAGATAGTTTTTTCCATAATTTGTCCCTGATTTATTATCTGTTAAAACTATGGTGCCAAGTTGAGTTTCTAATATAGGAACAAAAACATCCATGAATTTTACCTGTTGGTTAGTGTAGTTTTGCTGGAGGGCTATGTAATCTTGGCGGAGAGCATCATATTCTTCTTGGAGAAGACGTAATTTTTCTTGGTTTTCTGCTAATTCGTCTAATAGTTTTTGATCTATAATTGCGATTGAAATAGCTGTTAAAATGACAAAAATCAATGCAGCTGTAGAGATTACTATCAAAGTTTGTTTTTTCATTCTTTGCTTCTTGCTCCGATAAGGTGATGTGTGAATTCGTTATTTACTCTACTCGAGGAACATTTTGTTCCAAAAGTGGAACAGGGTTTAGATAAAGGCAGAATTAACTATGGGTCCACTGACTACTCGATAATAAAAGAGAACGTTTTGACTTATAGTAAACTTCATTAAATTTTGGTTAATTATCAATTTAATTGGAGATTATTTTGAATCGAGATGAAGCAGTTAAGGTTGTACATGAACTTCTAGATGCATGTCAAGATATTGAGGGATGCTCTTTACAGATCGCTCCACCTAACACACCTAGCTCGGGATACCAAATAATAATTAGAGGAACATTAAGCGAGAAAACAAAGCAGTTAGTACAAGAGGCATCATCTAAAAGGCAACTTATGATGCAGACAGGCAACATCTGGAGAACAAAAAGGTCGATAAACAAAGAACCGGACACATTAATAATTTATAAACCTAAAAAATAAAATCCCAATTAAAAAAGTGATAAAAAAATTCATAAAAAAATGGATTCTCTGTTTTTAGATGATATAGACTACAGCTTCATTTTTTAATGCAATTTTAGATTTTAATTAAATGAAGATCAATGTATAAGCAACCGCATAATTATTTAATACAGTAGAGTAGAGGATGCTGGATTATGATTGAGTTAAAAATTCCACAAAAACAAATAGAAAAGTTAAGGCAGTTGGGAAAAGTTGGAGAAAACAATCTATTCTGTTTTTTAGGTTTCACATTTAACCTTCAAACAAAAGAGTTACACGATATCCTCCAGGAAAATGCTTCAGTTAAAACTTTAGAGGTTAAAGATCCAACTATGCACCAGCAGATAACAGAGTTACTCTACAAGTATGCACACGCAAACAGAAAAGAGCAGACGGGCAAACTGGTTAAATTTAAAAATTTTCCCGGAGGATACGCCTACGAAAACGCCTTCAATCGGAGAGCTGCTGAACCTATAGCTAAAGTCTTCGGCAGTTGCCCAGGCGATCTGGGTGAAGCAGCTAAACTGATAGGTGGAAAACTATTAGGTCATGGGGAATCATCTGTTGAGGTAACTGCGTTAGAAGGTATACCAATTACGTATATACTTTGGACTGATGAAGAGTTACCGCCGTCAGCTAACATACTGTTTGATGAGACAGCAAGCAACTACTTGAATGTGGAAGACCTTTCAGGGTTAACAGAACTGGCGACGTGGCGTCTAACTTTCGCTAAAACCTTATTAAAAAAGATTTAAACTATGCAAGTTAACTGGAATATACAGCAAAAAATCTACTGTAAACTGCACTTCAAGTTTGTTATTGATACATAGATTTTTTGTTTTTGAATGAAAAAATTCTTATGTGAAACCAGTTTGCTTTCTGATTCAGTGATGAATAATGGCTAAATGTACCAGATGTGGAAATGAAATTAGTGAGCCAATGGACGCTCTGAAAAATGATTCATTTACTGTAAAAACATATCATTGTGATAAATGTCACCATAGATTCAAAGTGGTAAAATAACAACAGGGAACAGAACCCCTAATTTTGAATATTCTAGTAAAGTTCTGGTTAAGAAAAAATATTCATTTTTTTATTCAACTTTAAAAGTTGTAGAATCATTTTTTTAAGGTTGGTTCACGGAATAACACAGGTAGGGCAGAGTGATTAATACCTAATTTTTTGATACTAAATGATTTATAGATAGTATTTTTGAGATACTGTATAGAATTAAGTCTTTGCATTGCCCTTTAATAAAACCTTGAGGAAGCTGCAAAAAAATCAACAGTTATGTTTAAAATTTCAACGGTCTTGATAGATTCTAAAAACCAATTTACTATTTTGATGATTAGATTGTCTAATTATTAAAAAGTGATTATCAAACAAAAGGTATACCAGAATAGAATCAACATATTTTGTTGTTGAGAAAAATGAATTTACTCTATAGGGTTAGTTCTGAATAGTTTCAGGCATTATGGTCGTAACTTACGGAATTTCTTTTGGATTTTGTAACAGCTATAGAGACAAACACTATCATTAAAGCAACGACCAGGACGATTTGCAGCATGTTAAAATCGAATTTAAAATCTACAGGAGGGGATGATACTGGAGGAGTAGAAACTTCATTGAAGGCTTTTGAGGATTCTAGTGAAGCCTGTGAGCTAGAATGATTATTGAGGATGATAAGTTGAGAATCTAATTTGTCCAGATGTAATGGTGGATAATATACTGGCAGAGGAACATCGATTTCTGGTGGAGTGAATGGAGTCATAAGTGGATAATTATCTGCGTTTTCAGAGTTGATTATATAGGGTATATCGCCGGTACCGTCTCTGTTATCGTCTGAGCCATTGTAGTTGCTCCAATAGTTGCCTTGTGAACCGTTATCCCAAAAATTTCCACCTGTGGGATTATTGTTGTAGAATTTGATGTTTACAGAATTATTTATGAAAACGTTATGATAGAAAGTGTTTCCATACCCTATGCCACGTTGGTTGCAAAATACTATGCCGCTGCAATATGTAGGTTCAAATTGAAAGTATCCCTCGTCTATAATGTAATTATCAGAAAAGACATTGTTTCTGCAGTGTTCGCCTATCCATATGCCCCAGACAGATGGTCCTTTCATCAAGTTGCCTTTGATAGTGTTATTAGAGCAGGATCGTTCTGAATTGCCAAGACTGAGCTCTCCGGAGTTGTAATTTATTGTGTTATAATCGCCATAAAAAATGAATAATTTATCATAAATATTGTTTACAATTTTACTTGATGAAGTTCTTAAATATAGGGTTCCATTTATTCTATTTCCATGTATACTACTGTAGTCGCCATTACTTTCAATTCCGTTACTATAAACGTCAAGTTGATTTTTTGAAAGGGTTAAGTTATGACCCATCATTGTTAATGATCCAGCAGATATTGTATTTCTTGAAATCGTCAGGTTGGAACCTGTAAAGTGGCAACTGCTATAGGTATCAATTATGTTACTGACTATTGTTATGTTGTCTGTGTTTGTTGCTGTAATGCCGCCTTCCGATCTGATTGTTAACCCTGATATTTTGACGTTATTTGATGTTATTGCTATACAATTTCCTGATGAAGTAAAAGTGTGCCCAAAAATTGGATGGGTGTAGATAATTGATGGTGGAGTTAAGTGGACAATGGTATTTCTGGCGTATTCTCCACATATTGTGATAGTTTTGTTTATTACAAATGCAGAATCGTGATACACCCCATTTCTAATGTAGATAATATCTCCATCTTCAGCATTGGCAATAGCTGAGGTAATTGATGGATAGTCATCAGGAACAATAATCACCTTTGGAGAAGCTTCTATCTGGCCTAGAGCAAATGCGGCATTAAAAACCAGACATGCTATAAATAATAGGGCTAAACTTTTCATAACACTTCTTCTCAGTAATATCTTCAAGATTACTAACTAATAGCTCTCCTCAAGGAACAGCCTGTTCCGATAGAGGAACAAACTTTTGTTAACATATTCGTCTATTCTTTAAGTGAACAGTTCACTATACAACACAGAGGCTTTCTTGCGGAATGTTTACTCCAAGGGTTTTTTGTTAAGCAATTGAGGCTTGAAACAAGGCAGCAGTTTTATGGCTGAGTCCTTTCTTAAAAAGCGCGCATATATTTAGTCACTTAGTAGACTTAGTTGATTTTACAGAAATGGGTTTCAACTTTTTAGAGCCTTTTCTTTCTGAGAGCCAAAAAAGCAACAAGAACTATGATAGTAACTAAAATACCCATAACTGTTATGGTTAAGGTTTCTACTGAGTTTAATCCTAAAATTTCCGCATATGCCAGTGGGTTTGTTGAGCCTAAATTGATGTCAACTAAATGGGTGCTGTGATGATAAGTAAAGTAAAGAAGCCATCCTTCACCTTGTGATTGAATAGAATAGTCTATTTGGTTTTCGTCTAAGCAGACTTTTATTGTGGAGATATCGCTGATTAAGGATTTAGGAATGTTAACGTAGACGTAGCCTGTTGTTCCCGATTCGCCGCTAACACTAAAACTTAAATCGCGGGTATCTGAGTTAAAGGAAAAGCCGGTGAGGGTTGAGTTTGAATTTACTGAGAAGACATTTTGTTCTTGATAGGGCTCCACTAGGAAATTAACTGTTGCAGTTGTAGCTGAATATTTTTCATTTCCCTCGTATGCTGCTTTTAGTAGATAGTAACCTGTGGCAGATGGTCTCCATTCTGCATAGTAGCTTCCGTCTGAGGCTGTTTGTACAAGGGATAAATCTATCCAAGATTTTCCTCCATTAACACTGTAAGATAATAGTATAGGTTCTCCTGAAATGCCAGTTTCATTAAAAGCCAAGTTACCTTTGATTTGAACATTAAAGTTGGATGAGCTTGATGAACTTATACATGAAGTTGTCAGAGAAGGCTCATGGCCGATGACAGTTAATGATGAGTCCTCAAAAATTTTTACGTTATCGTAATAAACTGGAATTTCAGTGTAACGTCCACTAATTGCTAAGCCGTCAAAAACATATGGCAGGTTGCTTCCCCTAATTAGTTCTCCCTTGAGCACACCATTGATGTACACTGAAATAAGCTGGTTTGGTCTGTCAAGAATAAACTTGATGTGATACCATTGATTTGGAACATATGTTTGCAGAACAGTTCCGGTTCCTTCTGCCTCCACGAAATCTCTGGCTACTATTGTGCCATTGTCTGTAAATGCCACTCCATCGGCCCATTTGGCTCCGCCCCAATAGACCTGTTTCCAAAGTCCAACTTTAACATCGTCGCTGGATTTTCCAGTATTAGCGGTTACCAGTACACTTACTTCAAAACCTATTATATCTGAACTGCTTTGGAAA
>JAAZBP010000005.1 GCA_012513715.1 Thermoproteota archaeon
AAGGCAAAGACAAAATCGCAAAAGCTACATCAATGCAACAGGAAAATCGTACATAGACTTCTTCTATTTCTTCTATAACCGCAAAACCTAGAAGTCAATGAAAGAACAACAACAAATGAAAAAAATACGCTGATGTTGTTCTACCAAAAAAAATATCTGTTTTTAGAAAGAAAAAAATTTTGCGGAAAAATCGTTTTCTTTTTCTTTCAATATCTTCTATTATTTTATCAAAAATCAAAAAATCTCTGAAGCCTACAATAGGTCCCAGCGATTCTTATGTTTGATTACCAGCTGAGATAACTCGTGATCTTCTGGAAACTTTTGTGTCCACCAATAACCCGAATTAGCATAAGCTGCAGTTTTACGCTTCTCATTAACAAAATTAGTCTCAAATAGAGCCCCAGTGGGTACAACACATATTGGGCCATTAACAGCTGAATAATCAAAAATAATTGCGTGGTAATTTCTCCATTTTTCTTTCCAAGTAACACGCACATAAAAATCGTATTCTAAAGAGTTCACTACCTGAACAAAACGGTTTGATTTAACCCATCCGTTTTTGCTAGTTTGCTTATAGCCGTGTTCAGTTAATATGTTCTCAAGTTTGCTACTGGTTTGCTTTTGAGGGGCACTTGGTTGATGTAGTGGTTGATTTAGTCTGGTTTTAGGCGGTTTAGGTGCTGGCTGAATAGTTCCTGTTCTTGGCGGAGGTGGTTGATTGTTTAATATAGCTGTGCATATTTCAGTGTATCTCCGAAAATTCCTTCTCAAACTTGAAGCGTCAAGCCATGCTGAAGGCAAATCTATTACTTCAAAAGGAATCTTTAGCTTGTGACCAACTATTTTTTCTACGCCTTTGCCTATGATAATTACAAATTTCGGTTCTGCCTGCTCAACTATGCCTTCTATGTAATTGTTCCAGCAAATCTCAATTATCCTATCACAGGCAGACAAATCATTTTTTGCGCCGTTACCATATAATCCTACAATGCTCGCATCCAGTAGCCAGATACCATTCTGTTTCATCTCTTTTAGAACCGAGATTTTATTTTGTAGCCTCTCAGCAAAGCAGGATGTGCCTGATTTTAGAACCCTGTAATATCGGGGGTTATCGGGGTTTGTTGCTATACAACTGGCAAATATTTTCCAGAATTGAGGCGTCCCAGCGTTTTCTCTACTACCCTTTTCGCCATTTAATAACTCGTCTTCTCCATAGCCCAAGCAGTATACGAAGCGGACAAAATTTAAGGGATAACCTGGCAAGCTTTTTTGAATAAAACACTGGTTTAGTTTTCGTTTAGAGTCATTTTGGTCAGTATACACGTGGGATTCAGCTAGCAAAACTATGTTGGTTTTGTCTGGTTTCCAGTATTGACGGTACTCTTCAACTTGCTTAACCGTCTCCAAACAATCTATTCTGATGTGTGGACAGTTTTCTTTGATGAGGTGGTAGGTTTTTTCTATTTCTTTTTCTTTATCCACTTCAGTTTTTACACCATTCAATAGACTGATTGTTGTTTTAGGGAGATAAAGTTGTTTTTGTTTTCTTCCCCATACTCCACAGGTACAACTCTGAAGTCCCCGTTAACTTTCGTTTGCTGCTTAGAGTAGGCTCTGTTATAGAAGAACAACGGGGCACTCTCAACAGTCACCTCATCCCCGGCAGCCAAGTTACCCAGTAAGCCAGCCAAAACAAAACCTCAGGTTTTAGCTAATAAGCTGCTCTATGCGAAATAGGCTTGTCTGAGGCCAAACCTTGGTTTTCTCCCAAACTATCTATCACCAAAAAAATGCGGCAAATCAAGCAAAGCCACAACTTTCACTCTCAGCTCTTTCTCTATTTCGGATTTGAACTCCAAAAAATCGCTATCATCAGTAATAAAATTCACCAAACGCTCTCCACCTAATTCGTCAGCTTCCGCGAGAATCTTCATATCACTAACACTTGGAAATAGGCTTCTCCGATTCTTGCGAACCTGAAGCTTAATCAATTTAGCCCTAAGCTCAGGAGCTTTAGCGAATTCTGCATACATATTTTCGATTTTACGATAATCAGAATCCACTTTTTGGATTTTGCTGCTCGCAAATAATTCATTAAGTCTTCTTCTGATTTGCATTGTCAAGTTGTACCTAACTGGATGAGCAGGAATTCCGGCTTTGTCAAAGTATCTGTTTACGATTTTTTGGAAGTTGCCGACGGCTTCATCTCTCACTGTTTCCGTAATATATAACGTAGTTTTTTTCTGTTTGCATAAGCCGATAAAGGTTGAGATTATGTCGTTTCCAAGTGGAGCAAGTACTCTTTTTTTGCCTTTAAATCTAAAATTAGCTCGAAAAGAGTATGTAATGCAGGCTGATGTTTCAAGAAATACTAGTACATCAGTTCTGATGGCTGAGTTTCCGCTAGGGTCTTTTCTAGCCGCTGTAATTCCTCCTCACTCATGAAGTCAGAGAAATCTATGTCTAAGATGTCGGGCAGTATGTTGTTTTTGCCACAGTAGTTATCTAAGAAGTTAATATGATCTGAAATTTCAGTGAGTAGAGTTTTGAAGGAGAAGGGGCAGTCTTTGGAGGTTTGAAGACTGGATGTTAAATCAACTATTTTAGCTGTTAATTCTGAGATTGATGAAACACATACTCCTCTAACCACTGGGTCTTTGGTTGTTTTAAGTTTTTCAAGAGCTTTAGAACTGTACTCAACCACGGCTAAGATTAGAAGTGATGCTGGGCAGTCGTCTTTGTAATATTTTTCCCAGATGTTATCCAGTGAAACTAAATCAGCAGATAGGCTGGAGTATAGTGTCTCAAAAGTTTGTTCAGGAATCACGTATTGCTTGTATATGTATTCTGTTAGTTCCTTGTAATTTTTGTTTTTGTACTTGTTGATGATTTTATCTGCTCTTTTAAGGTCTTCAAGAGAAAGTTTAGCTGCGATTTCTTGAATTGTTTCAATTCCTTTTGCAGTAGGCGAATACTCGTAGTAAGGATATTTTGTTCCTTCAATCACTTGGACATCTATTAAGTCTAATGACTTACAGAAGGCTTGGACATCAACTACGAGTTCTTCAGAGTAAGGTCCATAATGGTGCTTAAAAAATTTGTAGCCGTCAATCTTGCCTTCTGTCTGAATCAAAAAGATTAGCTTTTGAAGTTTCGTGGCAGCTGAAATTTTACCAACCTTAAATAAAGTATAAAGCGGAATCCAGCCACGATCTGGAATTTTCTCAACAAGCATACTTATTCAATAAATATAGGAGAAAGTGTGTATTTATTAATTATGCAGGTAAAAAGATGCATTTAAAATAATTCTATGCTGAATTCAGTTTAGGAATAGTGTGGTTTGCTGTTTCTGTAATACTCCATAACCACATTTTCGTATCCGATACATTCATACTGCTTAACATGAAATGGGCCGTACTTCCACTCTTTACCTGTGAGCTTAGCATTACTCGAGCATCTTGGACAAGACGTCATACAGACACCGACCAAAAATTCGGTGACAGTGAAGTTAATATTTGTCATAGCCAAGTTTTGGTTATTTATTATTTTAGTTTTGTGAGTTTTTCAGTTAGTGTTATTCTTGCTTGTGGGTCTTTGAATCCGGCATCTCTGTATTCTCTTAATTGTTCAGCTGAGATTTTGTATTGTCTTCTTAGTTCATTTAGCAAATCCATGAATTCTCTTTTCTGCTTTATTTCCTCTGTATCCACTGATGTGATGGTTGTTTTTCTTTGGGGCTCGGTTATGGTTTTGGGTGGTGGATAGCTTTCGTATAGGAATCTGCAGAAATAGGTTATTTCCCAAGAGTTAGTGATTTCTGATTCCTGTTTTGCTTTTAGAATTTGCTCAGTTAAATACTCGTATTTTTCCCCTAAACTTTTGTTATCATAAAGCAAAGGGTATTCCTGTTTTTCGTTTATTTTATCAAGAAAGTACTCAATGTCTTGAGTTTTGAATATGGGAACAACTTTGTTGGTTTCGTAGTTGAAGCAGAAAATAATTTTCTTCGCAACATGTTGATCTAGGCCTAAACGTTTTATGTCTTTCCAGGGAGCGTCGATTTTTTCAGCAAGAGATCTGTTCTTATCTACTGTCATGCGAAGAAGTTCTTTGAAGTCATCAAGTTGCTTTATTATGTTGCGGTAAACAGTGGTACCTTTAATTTCAAGATGCCCAAGGGGTTTGAGTTGATGTTCAATGTAACGAAAGAAATCACCCATTTTACCAGTATCTTTCTTTAAGATGTCCTCCGCTGTTAGTTTTTCTATTGAGGTTTGGTCCTCTACAAAGGGGTATTGTTTCCTAAAACTTTGGAGTTTAATGAGCCCCTCATCTACCAAATGCTTAGTTGTTCCATTTGGGTCGAAGGTCTTAGCTTTTCTTTCCACATCAGCTTTCATTAAATCATCCTCTTGTTAACCTCCTAGTCTTTTGCCCAGTCTTTACATAAAAGCTTAGCTTGATCCAGCACTGTTAGGGTAGCTTTTTCCTGTTTATCCGGTGGGTAACCATACCTTTTAAGCAGCTTTTTAACAAGCAACCTCAGCTTAGCCTGCACAGCATCTCGCATAGTCCAGTCAACAGTAACATTCTTTCTTACTGTATCAACCAGTTCTTTCGCCATGGTTTTGAGTGTCTCATCACCTAAAACCTGTTTGGCGCTTTCATTGTCTGCCAAGGCGTCGTAGAATGCAACTTCTTCTTCAGACAAATTCAGCTGGGCGCCTCGTTTGTGTTCATCCCGCATCTTTTTGGCGAGCTCGATTAGTTGCTGGATGATTTCTGCGGCTTCGATGCTTCTGTTCGTGTATGCCTTAATGGATTTGTCTAAGAGGTCTTCGAAGCTTCTGGCTTGGATGAGGTTTTTCTTTCGCCTAATCTTTATTTCGTCCATTAAGAGTTTTTTGAGTGCCTCAAACGCCAAGTTTTTCTGTGGCATAACTTTAACAAAGTTTAAAAATTCGTCTGATAGGATGCTTATGTTTGGTTTTTGTAGTCCTGCTGCAGCAAATATGTCTATGACGCGGTCTGAGATGACTGCTTTTGAGATGATCTGTTTTATGGCTAAGTCCATGTCTTGGAGTTCTTTTTGGGTTTTGCTCTCAGTAGTTTTAACAATGGCGGCGCGCACTGCCTGGAAGAAGCCAACGTCGTCTCGTATGGCTATGGCGTCTTTATGTGGAATAGCCAATGCAAAAGCCTTGATTAATAATCCTGATTGTTCGAGGTAGCGTTCTTTGCCTTTCTCTTGTGCGAGAATGTGCTGCATGGCTTCAATCATTAATGGCATTTTCTGCTCTTTTGGAACCTCAAAAAACCGCTTAAAGTTAAAGCCTGCATAGAACTCTTTGACAACTTCGTATTTTTCAAGCATCTTGTCGACTGCGACTTGTTGAGGTATGCCTGTTTGTTTCTGGTCACTCTCAGTGTATTCGGATAGGGCGTTTTTTAGGTCTTCACCTATACCGATGTAGTCAACAATTAAGCCGCCTTCTTTACCCTTAAAAACCCTGTTCACTCGGGCTATAGCCTGCATCAGGGTGTGCCCTTTCATGGGTTTATCTATGTACATTGTGTTTAGGCTGGGTGCATCAAAGCCTGTTAGCCACATGTCCCGTACTACTGCAATTTTTAGTGAGTCTGATGGGTCTTTCATGCGTTCCCCGAGGTTGCGGCGTCGTTCTTTGTTTCTTATGTGTTCTTGCCAGGCTGCTCCATCAGTTGCAGAGCCCGTAACTATCACTTTAATTATGCCTTTATCGTCGTCTTTATGGTACCATTTAGGCCTAAGCTTAACCAATTCGTTGTGGAGTTCGATGCAGATGCGGCGGCTCATACATACGATCATGGCTTTGCCGTTTAGCACTGATTCACGGCTCTCCCAATGCTCCAAAATATCTTTGGCTATGCGTTTTATGCGGTCTGGGCTGCCTACGACTTTTTCTAGTCGGCTCCATTTGCTTTTTAGGTATTCTTTTCCTTCTATTTCTTCGCCCTCAGTTACCATTTCAAATTCCGGGTCAATGCGGGGTCGTTCTTCAGGTTTTAATTCGAGTTTGGCAAGGCGGCTTTCGTAGAGTATTGTTACGGTTGTGCCGTCTTCTACTGATTGGCGTACATCGTAGGTGTGTATGGGGTTTCCGAAAACTGCAGGTGTGCTCCGATCGGCTTTCTCAATCGGGGTTCCAGTGAAAGCGATGAAGGTGGCGTTTGGTAGGGCGTCTCTTAGGTATTTTGCGTATCCATATTTGAGGGTGTTTTTGTCTATGTTTTTTGGGATTTTTAGTCCGAATCCGTATTGGCTGCGGTGGGCTTCGTCAGCCATAACAATAATGTTTTTTCTATCTGAAAGCTGGGGGTATTGGTTGCCTGTTTCTGGGAAAAACTTTTGAATTGTTGTGAATATGATGCCGCCTGATTGCACTTTAAGAAGCTCTTGAAGTTGCTCTCTGTTCTCAGCCTGCTTAGGCTCTTGGCGAAGTAGCTCTTTGCATCTGCTAAAAGTTCCAAAGAGTTGGTCGTCAAGGTCATTTCTGTCAGTTAGTACGACTACTGTTGGGTTTTCCAGTTCAGGCTGCAGAACCATTTTGCCAGTGTAGAAGACCATTGTTAGGCTTTTTCCTGAGCCCTGGGTGTGCCAGATTATGCCTGCTTTATGGTCTTTTTTGGTTGCTTGGATGGTTGAGGTTATGGCTTTGTTTGTTGCGTTGTATTGTTGGTAGGCTGCGATTTTTTTGTTTATTTTTACTGTGCCGTCTTTTTTGTCTTTGTCTGACTCATAAACAATAAAGTGCCTAACTAAGTCTAGTAGGGTTTTTTTGTTTAGCATGCCTTTGATTAGTATGTCTATTTCGGGTGTGTTGGGTGGGGCTTTTTGGTTTTGTATGGTTTTCCAGGGTGTGAAGCGTTCAGTGTTTGAGGTTATGGTTCCTGCTTTTGCTAGCCAACCGTCGCTTATGATTAGGATTTCGTTGTATCGGCAGACTGAGGGAATCAGGTGTTTGTATGTGTCAAGTTGGTTGTAGGCTGACCAGACAGTTGCGTTCTCATCTGCCGGGTTTTTTAACTCGATAAGCACCAGAGGCAGTCCGTTGACGAATAGGATTAAGTCTGGGCGTCGGTTGTTGTGTTCCTCAATAATTGTGAATTGGTTAATTGCTAAGAATTCGTTGTTGTCTGGGTTGTCAAAGTCAAAGAGCCAAACCAACTCATTCTTAATTGCCCCATCCGCTCTTTTGTATTGGATGTTGACGCCGTTGGTTACTAAGCGGTGGAAGTCCTGGTTGTTTGATACCAAATTTTGGCTCTCAGCTCTTAAAACCTTCCGGACAGCTTCATCTATGGCTGAGTCTGGAACAGACCTGTTAATGCGCCTAAGCGCCAATTGTAACCTGTTAACTAAGACAACTTCATGATACTTACGCTCTTCAGATAATCCTCCCTCAGAAATATCTGGACCATAAACAATATCATACCCCAACTTTCGAAACATGTCGAGGCACATGTCTTCAACTTCAGACTCAAACATAGCTTTAGACATCTAAGCGTCTCCAAGCTTTAGTATCTGCTTTGATTTTGCAAGCATCTTTTCAGCGCCATTTATGGCTTCTAGTGCTCCATTTTCTGAAAAGCTCAAGCCATAATCCGCCTCTTGCCTCAGACTCATGCATTCCTCAAATTGGCGAATTAGTGAGTCTTCAATCTCTTTTGAGAATATTGCTCTTAATGCGAGAAACAGTGCGAAATGGCTTTTCTCTCTAAACCCTTTACTGTAGAGCAGTGCTCGGGCGCTGTGAAACATCGAGTAGTAGCCCTGAATTGTTGCCCACTTGAACTTGTTGCTTTGAAGAGAATCAGTGGCATCTGACAAGTCAGATTCGGCAGCCGCAATCTCTTTAGAAATCATGTCCCTGCTTATCTGTGCTTTCACGAGCTTTCTTTCGTTTAGAAGCCTCTGAACTTCAGGGTTTACTCTGATTCCCACAGCGTTATGCCTCGCTCAATGTTTTCGTAAAGCGGCTTATCGTTTCTTTTTAGGCTGATGTATTCGTTCATGTTCACGGTTATTGGGGCTACTCTGCGCTGGCTTTTTTTGTTAAAGTCGCTGATTGCTTTTGAAGCAGTCTCTTTTTTGTCTGTTACAATCAGCAGGTCAATGTCACTGTCCTTTGTATCTAATCCTTGGGCGCAACTGCCAAAAAGCATAATTCTTTTAGAGTTATCTTTCAGCATATCTGACAGTGGTTTTAGGGTAAACACGTTGAGGAGTACCTTGAACTGTTTTACTGTTGCTTCATCTTGTTTTAGGCGGTAAATTGCCAGTCTGCCCTTCTCTTGCCTTGTCAAAAACCCAAGGTTGGTTAGTAACTTTAGAATTTTTCCTGCTGAACCCTTGCTTACACCTGTTTTCCGTACAACTTCCCGCTCATGATACTCTTTTGAGGGCTCTTCTAGAAAGAACTCGAAAACCTGCATCAATGTTGGGGTGACAAAGCCAAGTTTTGCGCCCATTTTATTATCCCATATGCCCAATATTTTAGGCTATTAATATTTAAGATATTCGCAAAAATTACAACAAGACAAGCCCGCTCTGCTGTTATGCTCAACCCTAAGACATCAAGTAACCGCCATTTCCAAGTTTTCTTTGTTAATGGGGACTCTGATTTTCCCAGACATAAGCTTAGGAAGAAGGCTATCCCTTATTTTTGAAAGAGTTGTCGATTGTTCCAAGTTGAGGTTTATTTTTTTCCTAAGCAGACCAACAATAGAATCAAACATCGAAGCAATTTCTTCATTAGGTAAGATTATTGGCAGATTATTTGTCAATGCTTTTGCGTTTAGGCTTTTCTGGACGGAACCTGTAGCAGCCCCTTCAATGAAATTCTGGTAATAGCTAGACTTCATTAGATAGTAAATATAATAAGCTAAAATTGGTTTCTTCAGGCGTATCCTGATCAGGTAAGAGGCGAAAACTGCAGGTATCTTTGCCTCATAAATTGCAATTTTTCCAGGATCAGCCATTCTTGCAATAACGATGTCTTTTTCAGACAATAGATATTTCGACTTGATTTTTTCGTCAATTTCACAGAACGGGACAGCGCTCCAATCAATCCAGTCAGCCTTATTAATATCCATGACCCTGAGGAATTTTGGACCTACTTCCTCAGTACAAGAACTTTGTGTGTAACCATAATTGATTTCTTCGCATAATTCCGAAATATTACCAATTACTGACCAACCATTAGGAATATTTCCAAGCTCTGAGTCAGTCATTTTTCCGCCTGTTGACCTGTAGGGTTTGCCTTCTTGGTTGGGAAACTCAAAATCAACAAACCAACGCCTAAACAAAGCAGCCCCAACAGCCTCAAGAGAACAATTCATTTGATGATTTAACTGAATTTTAGAATCGAGGGAGGAAAGCAAATTTGCAATGAAGGTTTGTTCTTTAAGAGAAGGAACACCGAAGGTGAATTGTTTTATTCTGTCTGGTGATGTATGTTTTACAGTTGAACCAGTTGCCGAACCTACTACAAATTGATTGTAACTTTTTGTTCTTAACACCCAATATAAGAAATCGGGAAGAATTGCATTGGTTTTTAAACATAACAAGCCAATTCTCTGATTATGAAGATATTTGTGGCAGTCCGAGGCAGGTACTTTAGCAGAATACCCCAAAGTGTCTCCTTCCTTGCTAAGGTCAGTCATTGTGACTATAATGTCCCCATCGTTCAAAACATATTCTTTCAAGGGGGTCTCGGTTGTAAACTTAAACTTATCAGACTT
>JAAZBP010000084.1 GCA_012513715.1 Thermoproteota archaeon
ATGGGTAGCAGATATACCCTACCTGATAATCGAGGATCAGTTTGTATAGTGGCTACATTTGGATTGATTAAAACGGTTTTTATACCTTCTTCATTTAGAGCTTTTAGGCATTGACTACCAGAGTAATCGAATTCTGCGGCTTCACCAATTTTAATGGCGCCACTTCCCAGAACTAGTACTTTCTGTATCCAATCTAACTTGGGCATTTTAGTGAACCTCTAAATTTTTAGCAAAAACATCAAACAATAATTCGGTATCATAAGGCCCAGGTGAAGCTTCAGGATGCCATTGCACAGCAAAAACAGGTTTGTTCTTGTGACGAATACCTTCTGTGGTTTTATCGTTTGGGTTTATGAACCAAGGCTCAAGCTGGGTCGCCTTAAGAGATTCCATGTTTATAGCGTAACCATGATTTTGTGTTGTAATATAACAACGTCTATTGATTAAATCAAGCGCTGGCTGATTTTGTGCACGGTGACCGAATTTAAGTTTGTATGTGTCTGCGCCCATAGCCAAAGCGATAATTTGAGCGCCTAGGCAAATGCCCATAACAGGCAATTTTTCACATAATTCTCTTATTGTTGCTACTGTTTGAATACATTTCTTTGGGTCACCTGGACCATTACTGAGCAAAATGCCATCAGGATTATAAAATAAAACATCATTTGCTGAAGTATCATAGGGTACGCGAACAACGTTTATTCCTCGTTTAAGCAGATTTCGTATAATACTATACTTTACTCCACAATCAATTAGCACAACTGTTTTTCTCCCGTTAACATTATAGGTTACTGGATTTTTTGTTGTAACTTTCGCCACCAAATCAGTCAGGTTAGGATCAGCGATAGTCTTACAGTTCTCAAGCAAAACATCAAAGTTAGGGTCGTCGTTTTTTTCAAAAACCTGCAGTAAACCAAGCATAACTCCACGGTTTCTAAGTTTCTTAGTTAATCTACGTGTATCTAAACCATAAATTCCAGGTATCCCCTCTCCAGATAACCACTCATTTAGTGTACTTGAAGATGCCCAATGATATGGTTCATGGCATAAGTCATGAATTACTAAACCATTGACTTGAATTTTATCAGACTCAAAATATAAAGGTAAATCTAAATCAAGAACTTTTGATGGAACGCCATAATTGCCTACCAGAGGATAAGTTAAGCTTAAGATTTGACCCTTGTATGATGGATCAGTTAAAGCTTCTGGGTAACCAACCATCTGGGTTGAAAAGACTACTTCTCCAGAAGTTTTTCCAGTGGCACCAAAACCGTTACCTAGAAATAGTGTTCCGTCTTCTAGAACCAGAACTGCTTTTTTATTGCCGGTGGAATTAAAGTTTAGTATTGAAACCCTCCACCTAATTTTGATTAGTACTCTTAAATGTTACCCATTTATTTCATATACCAAAAAAGGAATCGTTTATCATCAGCATAAAACAAAAAAAGAGAGCATAATCAAAAATATTAGAAGATTGGGGCGGATTAGCTTATTTGTAGGTTTATGTTATTTCGCAATGCATTAGCTAGACTATCAACTAATTCTAAATTCGTGAAAACTGGAACACCCAATTCAACAGCTTTTCTACGAATAAGGTAACCGTCTGTAATCGCCTGTGCCACAATTCGATTTGGATGAGGTATATTGAATACAAAATTAATTTTCCGCTCAGCCAAAAGGTCGAGAGCATTAGGTTTCTTTCCTTCACTTATTTTATAAACTTTCTCGCACACAATACCATTTGCGGTTAATGCGTCAGCTGTGTGGCCAGTAGCAAGTATCCTGTAACCATTGTGCATAATTTTTTTGGCAGTCTCAACAGCTTTTTCTTTTTCGCCGCCCACGCTTATAAGTATAGAATCGCCTGGTTTGGGTATTTTTGTACCACCAGCTATCATAGCTTTCAACAGAGCTTCCTCAAAACTTCTACCGAAGCAAGCAACTTCTCCAGTTGAAACCATTTCTACTCCAGTGATGGGGTCTGCACCCTCAAGACGCATAAAAGAAAACTGTGGATATTTAACTCCAAATTTTTCAACTACCGCTTCTCCATCTTCGATTTTCTCGCCTAACATTGCGTTTGCAGCTATATCCATGAGGTTTTTACCTATTGCTTTGGAAACAAAAGGCATGCTTCTAGAAGCTCTGAGGTTACATTCTATGACGAATACATCACGGTTTTTTACTAAATATTGAATGTTGAAAGGACCTTTGATACATAGATCTCTTGCTATTTTCCTAGTTATTCTGCGTATCTTCTCTTTAGTTATCTCATCTATTGTCATAGCAGGTAAAGACATTGTGGCGTCTCCGGAGTGTACACCAGCATTCTCTACATGTTCGATTATTGCACCTACAAAGACGTTTTCTCCATCGCAGACTCCGTCAACTTCAACTTCTCGAGCGTTTAACATGAACTTTGAAATCACTACTGGGTGTTCTTTTGAGACATCAGTTGCCTTTTTAAGGTAGTCTTCAAGTTGTGTTTCGTCATATGCAACACTCATTGCAGACCCTGATAAAACGTAAGAAGGCCTAATTAGTACTGGATAACCAATTCTACTGGCGAAAACTTTAGATTTTTCTAAACTTTCTAGTTTACTCCATTTGGGTTGCTCTATTTCCAAGTCATCTAGTAAATCACTAAATTTAGATCGATCTTCTGCACGGTCAATGTCTTTTGCAGTAGTTCCTAAAAGTTTTATTCCGTTTGCATCAAGTTTAAGTGCTAAATTGTTGGGTATTTGACCGCCTACACTAACTACTACACTAGGATGATTTTCTTTTTCCACAATGTCTAGTACACGCTCTAATGTTAACTCTTCAAAATACAGTTTATCTAAAACGTCAAAGTCAGTTGATACTGTTTCTGGGTTACAGTTTATCATAACTACTTCTTTAATTCCTCTTTCCTTCAAAGCCCAAGTAGTGTTAACGCAACACCAATCAAATTCTACACTAGAACCAATACGATAACAACCTGACCCTAATACGATTGCTTTGTTTGATTCAGAGAAATTTACTTCATCAGTTTTATCACTGTTGTAGGTACAATAGAGATAGTTTGCTTTTTCAGACCACCGTTTTGCTGTTTGAATTTGTTTAACTGCAGGTTTAATGTTGAATATTGAACGGAGTTCTCTAATTGTATCTTCATTCTTTCCGAAAAGTTCTCCAATTTTTTTGTCTGAGAACCCGAGAAGCTTTGCTTTCTTGAGACTTTCTTGAGTTAAGCCTGTCGCAGCTAATTCTTTTTCATATTCAACTATTTTTTTTATGCTCTCAAGAAAGAGGGGCACTATTCCAGTTAATCTATTCACTTCTTCAATAGCTATTCCTTTTCGTATGGCTTCAACCACATAAAAAAGACGCTCATCTGTGGGATGTTTTAACTCGTTTTTAATAATGTTCAAGTCAGTCTCATTGAGTTGATTGGTCAACTCTCTACCGTTACCAATCATTCTTACTGCTTTCTGCAAGGCTTCCTCAAAAGTCTTACCGATAGACATGACCTCTCCGACAGATTTCATTTGTGTACCTAAACGACGGTTGAGGTTTCTGAATTTCTGGAAGTCCCATCTGGGCATTTTTACTACTATGTAATCAACAACAGGTTCCAAGATACCTGCAGGTTTCCCAGTGAGTTTATTGACTATTTCAGGTAATCTATAACCTAAAGCCATTTTTGCTGTGACATATGCAATAGGATAACCAGTTGCCTTAGAAGCTAAAGCAGAACTCCTTGATAATCTTGAATTGACTTCTATTACTTTGTATTCGCCTGTAACTGGGTGAACTGCATATTGAATGTTACATTCTCCAACTAGACCAAGAGCTTTCAATACAGCAAAACTAGTAGATTTCAATTTTTGGAATTCTTCATCACTCACGGTTTGAGAGGGGGCAACTACTATACTGTCACCAGTATGAACACCCATAGGATCAAAATTTTCCATACTGCAAACAATCATGCAGTTATCATCTAAATCTCTCAAAACTTCATATTCTATTTCTTTCCATTTTCCAACATATTCTTCAACCAAAACCTGAGAGATTCTACTATGAACCAAACCAATCGAAGCAACACGCCGCAACTGTTCCTCATTAAATGCAGCACCAGTTCCTTGGCCACCTAGAGTGTAGGCTACCCTGACCATTACTGGATAACCTATTTCGTTTGCTGCTCGAACAGCTTCTTCTATAGAATTCGCCTTTTTACTTTTTGGGATAGGTACACCAGCGTTGATCATTGTTTTTCGGAAAAGGTCTCTATCATCAGCTTTTTCTATCGCCTCAACGCTTGTACCTAAAACTTTGACGTTATACTTTTCTAGAATGCCTTTCTCTGCTAGTTCGGTCCCACAGTTCAAAGCTGTTTGACCTCCGAAACCAAGTAAAATCCCATCTGGGCGCTCTTTTTCTATTACTTTTTCAGCGAATTCGGGAGTTATCGGTAAGAAGTAAGCTTTATCGCCAACGAATTTTTTATCAGTTTGTATTGTAGCTACGTTAGGGTTTATTAAAACAACTTCGATACCTTCTTCTTTTACGGCTTTAATAGCTTGGGCACCTGAGTAATCAAATTCGCCGGCCTCACCAATTTTGATAGCGCCGCTTCCAAGAATCAGGACTTTTTTAATATTTTCGAATTTCGGCATTTATTTTCTCACTTTTTTATTAAAGTCATTTTCTACTGATAACTCTGAGATAGAATAAGTCTCCACAACATCATTGAGTTGTTTAGCTCTATTTTCATAAGTCTCTTTTATTTTGATAATTTCATCTTTTAGCAGCTGTAAAGCCTCAACCTTTTTTGCCAAAGTATTTTTAACTATTACCGGTGATGGCCCACCTTTAACCTGATAGGTTTCAACGAGTTTACGCGGATTACTGCATTCACCTATATCCTCAGTTTTGACAGTTAACTTTAAGCCTACACTTTCATATGCAAGTTTTTCAATAAGCTGAGGTGTTGTATCAGGCAATGTTTTTTTGGAGGCGACCAATTCTTTTACTATTGATCCAGTAATTTTGTGAGCTGTACGAAAGGCAATATGATATTTTCTAACTAACATATTAGCTAATTCAGTAGCACCAACAAAGCCTACAGCTGCCTTATGTTCAACGTTACCTGAAACTTTTAAGTTAGGAATAAGTTTAGTGAAAATATTCAAAGACGCACATAAGTTATTGGTAGCAGCCCAAAGTTTAGGTGTCATTTCTTGAAAATCGAGGTTATAGGTAGAGGGTAAACTTTTAAGGGCAGCAATTACTGCCACATAGTCACCTATTATATAACTTGCTCTAGCGCGTATAACCTCAAGAACTTCAGGATTCTTCTTTTGAGGCATTATGCTACTTGTTGAAGTGAATTCATCAGGCAACTCAATTGTACCAAAATCTGGTGAACTCCAAACAATTAAGTCCTCAGCTAGACGACTTAAATTCACTGCATTCAAAGCTAAATTAGCTAAAGTTTCAACTATGAAATCTCTACTACCAACTGCGTCAATCGAGTTCTCTAGTACATCACTAAAACCTAGAAGTTCAGCAGTCCTACTACGATTTATGGGAAAACTGGTCGTTGCTAATGCACATGCACCAAGAGGGCACAAGTTTACTCGAGAATAAGCATCGCGCATACGTTGCAGATCCCGGTCTAGAGCATCAAAATGGGATAGAAGATAGTGAGCAAAAGTTACAGGCTGAGCTGGTTGAAGATGAGTATATGCTAATATTACTGTATCAACATGTTTTTCAGCTGTTACCAGAAGACTTTCTTGCATCTTTAATATTTCAAACATAATTATTTGAAGTTCTTGACGAAGACGCATTCGGATGGCTGTTGCAACTTGATCATTTCGGCTTTTAGCAACATGCAGGTTCCCACCGATTTCTGGCCCTGTTTTAGCTAAAACAGACTCTTCTAAAGCCATATGAACATCTTCTGCATGAGGGTCAAGATTACTTGCTGACTGGGTTAAAAGCGCTTTGAGAAGTTTTACCCCGTCTTGCCAAGGAATAATTTTTTGCTCCATTAACATAACTACATGTGCTTTGTTAATCGAGATTACAGAATCGGATAGACATAAATCATTTTTTCTTGAAGAGGTAAAAGCGGCAACATCATCTCGAACATCACCCAGTCGTCCACCATGCAGCATTTTTGACGTTTTTTACCCTCCCTCAACTACTTTCTTATGCTATTTTAGGGTTTCTTGCTCGCTTTCTTAAGTGTATTATAAATTCTGGTTTGCATACCCCATAGTTCTATAAACCCTTTTGAGGATGATTGATCAAAAGTTGTCTTGATATTATAGTTCGCCAAGTTTTTATCATAAAGCGACATCGGTGATGAACGACCAATAACTTGGAGACCGCCCTTGTAAAGTTTGAGTTTGACTTCTCCGCTTACTTTTTCCTGTGAACAATTAATAAACGCATCTAAATCATCTTTTAAAGGATCAACCCATAATCCAGCGTACGCTAAGAAAACCCATTGGGCATCAATCTGTTGTTTGAATAAAACTTCATGGCGAGTCATAACCATCTTCTCTAAATCTTTATGGGCTTCTAAAATAACAGTCGCAGCAGGACATTCATAGACCTCACGTGATTTTATTCCCACTAAACGGTCTTCAATATGATCTATACGACCTACACCATGTTTACCTGCTATGCTATTAACTTCTTTAATAAGTAATAGAGGCGCCATTTTCTTGCCGTTGACTTTGACGGGCACACCTGCCTCAAAAGTTATAGTGATTAACTCTGGTTTGTCAGGTGCTTTTTGGGGTGAAACAGTCCAGTCATATGCATCTTCCGGAGGTTCTTGATTTGCATCCTCAAGAAGACCACATTCTATAGCGCGGCCCCAAATGCTAGCATCAATGCTATATTTTTTTGCATCTTCAGAAATCGGGATTCCTTTTGTTTGTGCATAAGCGATTTCTTCTTCACGTGTTAATCCCCAATCACGTATTGGTGCTAGGACCTTTTTGTCAGGAGCAAGAGAACTAAGAGTTATATCAAACCGTACTTGGTCATTTCCTCTTCCTGTACAACCATGAACTAAACCTGTGGCACCTTCCTTTGCTGCGATTTCAACCATTTTTTTGGCGATTAATGGTCTGGATAGACTTGTGCTTATTGGATATTTACCTTCATAAAGAGCATTAGCTTTGATTGCTGGAAAAACATATTCTTTTGCGAATTCTTCTTTGGCGTCAATTGAAAAATGTTTGATAACCCCAAGTTTTTGGGCTTTTTCTTCTGCTGCTTTTAGGTCTTCACCTTGACCAACATCAACTGTTACAGTAATTACTTGCGCATTACATTTCTCTTGGAGGTATTTGATTAATACTGATGTATCTAATCCTCCAGAATAAGCTAACACGAATTTTTCAGACATTTATCTGCTCCCCCATTTTTTGTTTTAAAGTATTCCCTGTACCTTGAGGGCTGTATTTTTAAACGTTGTGACTTTTTTGCCACTTAAGAAGCTTTAAATGTACCATTTGATACATCACACAAACACATGACAATAGCACAGAATGTTCGAAACCATCTACGAAATAAGCCATATTTACTGGAAGCTTTAGAAAAAGGCATCGTAAATCTAAGCGAACTTTCAAGACAGATTCAAAAAGAACTAAAAACAGATAATGCAAGTGCAATTAAAGCTGCTTTGAGACGATATTCTGAGGAACTACAGAAACACAGGCAAAAAAGGGAAGAAAAAGTCCTTCAACTTCTAAAACGCAGCGGAATAGCGATTTATGACCGTAAATCAGTAATTATCACCTCAAAAGAACTTGAATCAAATACAGGAATGAAAGTTGATTTACTAGATAAATTTGTTTATCTCCTTGATAGAAGCGATTTACCTGACCGAATAAATGCATTGGTTAAACACGAAAATTGTACGATGATGGTAATTCATTCTCCAGAGGAATTAGAAGCAACACCAGGTGTCGTAGCATTTTTAGCCACATTACTCGCAGAACAACACATTAACATTGTTGAATTCATATCCTGTTGGACTGAAACTATAATGGTAGTTGATAAAAAAGACAGCCTAAAAGCATACGAAGTTCTATCTAACTTAATGGGTTGAACTGTCCAATGGTGAGCAACAAAATTAATAATCATTAGTAAATATCTGTGGATATATACGAACAGTCGATTACCTAACGGAAGATGCGAAAATGGTTCATCAAGAATGTATAAAATGTAAAACAAGTTATGGAATAGATGAAATCGTCTATTTCTGTAAAAAATGTGGAGATATTCTGGAAGTAAAGTTTGACCAAAAAGAGTTACTGGAAAAAATAAGTGGAAAAGACTGGAAAACTTCACCCCTTTCTGTATGGAGGTATAGAGAGTTAATGCCTATTCATGAAACCACAAAAGTGGTTACATTAAATGAAGGGGGCACTGGATTACATAGAGCTCAAAGGTTAGGAAGCGAGTTGGGTCTAAGTAATCTTTACATAAAAAATGAAGGTGAAAATCCTACAGGGAGTTTTAAAGACAGGGGAATGACTGTCGGGGTTACAAAAGCTGTTGAACTAGGCGCACGTCATGTTATTTGCGCTTCCACAGGTAATACTAGTGCCAGTTTAGCAGCTTACGCTGCACGTGCAGGAATCAAATGTACTGTACTAATTCCTTCAGGCAAAATTGCTTATGGAAAACTCTCTCAAGCAATGATACATGGAGCTAAAGTGTTACAGGTTAAAGGTAATTTTGATGAAGCATTAGAGTTTGTTCTTAAACTTGCTGAAAAGCACAAAACAATCTACTTATTAAACTCGATTAATCCTTTCCGCATCGAAGGACAAAAATCTCTGGGTTATGAGATTTGTGAACAGCTAAACAATGAACCCCCAGACCGCATTATTGTCCCAGTTGGTAACGCAGGAAACATCAGTGCAATATGGAAAGGACTAAAAGAGTTTTATCAGCTTGGTCTGATTAAGAAATTACCCAAAATGACAGGTATACAAGCTGTTGGTTCTGCACCCATTGTTCAAGCAATTAAAACCGATTGTGACAAAATTATCCCAGTTGAAAATCCCGAAACAGTCGCCACTGCAATCCGAATAGGTGCTCCGGTTAGCTGGAAAAAAGCTGTAAATGCAATTCGAGAGTCACATGGTACAGCTGAAACTGTAACAGATGAAGAAATCTTGAATTCGCAAAAGCTACTAGCACAAATAGAGGGGATATTCGTAGAGCCTGCAAGTGCAGCGTCTATAGCAGGGTTGAATAAGCTCATTAAAAGGGGAATAATACTCGAAGATGAACGGGTTGTTTGTGTAACAACTGGACATGGATTGAAAGATCCTGATACCGCAGTGAAGATGAGTGAGAAGCCTATTGAAGTTGATGCAGAGATGACAGCTATAGAAGAGGCATTAGGTTTGAGAAATAAAGTAAGTATATTGGCGCAGTGAGCAAATATGAGGATAATTTTAGTTGGTTATGGTGTAGTCGGTAAGGGAGTTAGTACGATTCTTGCCAGCCGATATACCGAAAAATGTAGAGATTTTGGGTTTAATCCGAAAATAGTTGCTATAGCAGACATAGACGGTGCAGTGATAAATCATAGAGGAATAAAGCCTGAAAAATTGGAGGCGTTAAAAAAAGTTCGACCGGTATCATCTGATCCTGAAATAGGTTATCCAAACATGTCGGCTTTAGATGTTATTGAGGAAGTTGAAGCAGAAGTCGTTGTTGAAGTTACTCCAGTAAACATAAAAACCGGTGAACCTGCAATGTCTCATGTTACAAAAGCGTTTAAAACTGGAAAACATGTCGTAACAACAAACAAAGGACCTCTAGCACTTGCTATGCCGGCACTAACAGAGTTAGCTGAATACAATAATGTCTATCTAAGATTTAGCGGAACAGTTGGGGGTGGAACACCTATGTTAGAATTCGCTAAGAGGTGCTTGGCAGGAGACAGAATACTGGGTATACGTGGAATATTAAATGGTACAACTAACTACATATTATCTGAGATGTCTCAAAACAGAATTAGTTTCCAAGAGGCTCTTGCTACTGCACAAAAACTTGGTTATGCAGAAAGAGAACCATCAATGGATATTGACGGATTTGACACTGCATGTAAAGTAGTTATATTAGCCAACTGGATAATGAACAGAAAAATAACTTTAAAAGATTTAAACATAAAAGGAATCAGAGACATTTCTCTGCAAGAACTTGATGAAGCTTCAAAGCGAGGCAATACTGTGAAGCTTATTGGGTCGATAGATGGAAATACACCAACAGTGAAGCAGATGGAAATACCTAAAAACAATCCACTATGTGTAAGCGGGGTTCTAAATGCAGTAACTTTCTCTACTGAATTTGCCGGAGAACAAACCCTAGTAGGCAGAGGAGCGGGTGGAGTAGAAACTGCAAGTGCAGTTTTAAGAGACCTGTTAGACATAAGACATAAGTTAGCAAATAGATACTAACCTAAAGGAAAAGGCGAGAGCAATGAAATTAGTGATGAAATTTGGTGGAACAAGTGTGGGTACTGGCGAGAATATTCGCCACGTAGCAGACATAGTTGCAAAGTATCGTGAGAAAAGTGACAAAATAGCAGTCGTGGTTTCAGCTTTAGCAGGTGTCACAAACTCACTCTTAGAAGTCTCCTGCCAAGCTAAGAAAAGCGATGATAAAAAAGTTCAAACATTCACAACAGAACTTCTAAAGAAGCATAAAGAAGCTATTACTAAAGCTATTACAAGCAAAACAATACAAGAAGAAGTTACCAGAATAGTTGAAAGAATAGTTACTGAACTAGAAAAAGTTTTAACAGGCATATGTTATGTAGGGGAACTTACTCCGAAATCAAAAGATTATGTAGTTTCTTTTGGCGAAAGATTATCTGCACCTATAGTGTGGGGTGCCTTAAAAGATCATAAAGTAGAAACACAATTTTTTACAGGAAAAGAAGCGGGTATAGTAACTGACTCTAACTTCGGGGAAGCAGACCCGCTTATGAACTATACAACTCACCTAGTTCGTGAAAGACTGATGCCACTATTTGATAATGGTGTAATACCAGTTGTAACAGGATTCATTGCAGCGAACCAAGATGGAGTAGTGACTACTGTAGGTCGAGGTGGATCAGATTATACTGCCACAATTTTGGGTGTTGCATTGCAGACAGATGAGGTTTGGATTTGGACAGATGTGGATGGAATAATGACTACTGACCCCAAAATTGTCTCTACAGCACGTATGCTTCCTCAACTTAGTTATCAGGAAGCAGCAGAGATGGCTATTTTCGGAGCTAAAGCAATGCATCCGAGGGCTTTAGGACCTGTAATTAAAGAAAACATACCTGTAAGGATCAGAAATGTATTCAATGTAGATAATCCAGGCACATTGATAACTAAAGAGCCGAACTCGAATACTTTTGGAGCGGTCAAAGCTGTGGCATTGATAAAAGATGTAGCAATGGTAAACGTTAACGGTGCAGGAATGGTTGGAGCACCAGGAAGCTATGCTAAAGTCTTCGAAGTACTTGGCAAGAACAACATTAATGTGATGATGGTATCTGCAGCTGTTTCCGAAGCCAACATATCAATGGTAGTAAAACGGGGATTACTAGGTAGAGCAATTAGCAGCATAGAAATTGCATTACTTGAACGTGGAGGAATAGTAAATGAAGTTACAGCCGAAGACGACGTTGCAGTTATAGCAGTTATGGGAGCTCACATGAAAGGCATGCTTGGTGTAGCATCAAACATTTTTAGCACTGTAGCCAAAAGAGGTATAAATATTAGAATGATAGCACAAGGCAGCTCAGAATTAAACATATCATTTGTCGTCAAAGAAAAAGATGGAGTAAATGTTGTTCAAGCAATTCACGAAGAATTCAATTTAGATAAAAAATAGGCAAAATCAAATCTAACTCAGACAAGTGAGTTGATAACCACGCTTTGAGGTTTTCACCTCAACTTATTTTTATCTTCCGTGAAAGAACATTTAGAAACTGTTTTAGTAAAAGGAGTAAGGTAAAAGTCTGCGAGAATATTTTTGCCAAATAAAAATTAGGTGATAAAATATTAACTAAAGGTTGAAGTGGTTCTTGAATTTGAGTGGATACAAAAAGTTAGATATTTTTAAAGTCTGTTCTGAAATATTTCATCGCGCCACTTTTGTTGCCAACTAGCCCAGCCAGTCTTCACTAAACCTTCTCGTAAGTTGGGAGATTGACCTACCCATTTTAAAAAAACCCAGAATCGTCTCTTGTTTTCCAGTAAATCCTTTGGAACACCCTTTTCAACACACCATCTAACATAGGCGTCTTCGACTAAATGCTTAAGATTTCCAGTGTCTTCAACTTTTTGGACGTTAAAACCTTTTTTTTCAAGGTGACTTATTACTGTAGATAATACATATTCTGAGCTTACCCTAAAACATGTTTCATCATCAGGCTGCATAACGTCAACAATCTCATCTACAATTTTTATTGAGTCTTCGAGATATTTTTTATTTTTAAAATTTGGAGGTTGAAAAGAAGATACGGAAATTCTGCGTTCCATAAGCATGCGAGAGGGTGGTTTAAGTGCACCAACAACTACACCTAGTAAAAGGTCACTCCATCCTGACGCGTCGATAATTATCATTTTACCAGGAAGAAAACAGTCTAAAGCCAATTTTTAAACAACCCCACAAATTATCTAATTGAATATATAATAAATGCATCTCGACTTTTTTAGTTAATGGTCAATTATTTTTTTGGATTAAACAATAGCACGAAATATACAGAAAAGTATAGGGGCGCATTTTTAATAGAAATTAGAGAGACATAACATTTCAGGTTTAAATATTTACGCTAAAGGTTTATTTTTTAGAAAATATGACTTTTTGAGCTGAGCGACAGATAATTTGACAGAAAATACTGAACACGAAAATCAGCAGACAAAACAACGTAGATTAGAATTCAATTTTCCAATGTTAATTGTGAGAACAGAAAAGTTCTCAGGTGTATTCGAAAAGTTAGGAAAGCTGAAATTTTCAAAGTTTATTTCGTGGATATTTCTGTTATTAGTTCCCTTTGTAGCAGGAATTGCACTTTATCTATTTATAAACAGCTTAATTGGTATAATATCAATGCCTATGGCTGGCGAGTTAATCCGTGAGTTAGGACCAGGAGTAATCTTGATGTTACCAGGTCTTAACCCTATTCTTCCGATAGTTTATGGTTGGGTCGGAATTATTTGTGCTATAGTAATACATGAGGGAGCACATGGAATAATCGCAAGAAACGTCAATTTAGACGTGAAATCTAGTGGGTTACTGTTTTTTCTGTTTATACCCATAGGTGCATTCGTTGATGTTGATGAAGAACAAATAAAGAAGGCTAAACCGAGAAGTTCTCTAAAAGTAATGGCTGCAGGTGTAGGTGGAAACATACTTGTGGGAGCAGTATGCCTTCTAGGTGTTCTGCTTATCGTCGGAGGTCTAAGCCCTGTTGTCGAGGGAGTTTACATTAATGATGTTACAGATGGAATGCCAGCTCAAGTTGCAGGATTACTACCTGAAGATGTTATTATTTCACTTGACCAAGTTAAAGTGAACGACATAAACGAGTTAAAAGCCATTTTAGATAATAAGACAGCCGGAGACCAAATTCAGGTAACTGTAGCTAGGGGAGAAAGATGGCAGAACCAAATTTCAATGACAGTTAACCTGACTTCATCAGAGAATCGAACAGTCATGGGCATAAGTGTAGCTGATTTAATGCTTGAAGAGAGGCTACAAGAGTATAGGACTTTTTCTCTTGACAGATTAGCGATATATATTGTACCTCCAACTTTAGCGTCTGGGTTAACACCTTTTTCTGATGCACTAACACCGTTCTATACACATTCAATACCCTACTGGAGTATACTTGCTAATTGCCTTTTTTGGATCTGGTTTGTTAACTTTAACCTAGCAATATTTAATGCATTACCGATTTACCCATTAGATGGTGGGAGAATATTTCAAATATCATTGAAGAAGGTAGCAGGTAAAAAAATGAGTGAACGTAAGGTATATTTGACAACTGTTGGAGTAACCATCGCTTGCGTGACTCTCGTAGTGTTAGTTACTGCGTTACCATTTGTTTTGTGATTTGGATTTAATTTGAAACAATCCCGCGATTAAACACCAAAGTTAAGGTAATACTAAAAAAGTAATAAAAATGGAAATGGTAATCCTAAATACCTAATTGTATCGTAAGACATTACTGCCTGTTTTTAATAGTAAAACTTTTAAAAATACGGAAATTAAGATATCTTCGTAAAAACAAAAGGAAACCAATAATTTACAGAAAACTCAAAATCATTTTTAACAATAAATCGGCAGCGAACAATGGATATTTATCGAAAATAATTAACCTAATAGTGAACAACTTCAGACAATAAACAAGGTGTAACAATAGAATGGTACAACACTTCAGTGAACAAAAAATGCAGCAACTCTTAAAAGCAGAATTAGGATGGGACAAACCCCTCAAATGCCGAGAAGGATTCTGGATAAACAGTTACACACTAATCAAAGCTGATGAGGTACGGGTAGTGAATGTGGAGCGACAAACACTCGACGGAGAAACCAACAAAGGTCCTGTACCTTTGGCTATCTTTGAGGGAGTGGTTGAACTAATTATTGACAAGGAAAACAAAATAGTATCAGTTGACACAAGAGATAAACTTGGGTTATGGATAGATTCACTGAGAAAGATAATAAAAGAACAAAAACATTAAGTTAAAGATCAACAGTAAATGGCTAATTAAAAATTTTGACTTGCCAAACCGATATTTGTATAATACAAAAATGGTAATAGTAAAAATTTTTTGAAGACAAAAATTTCATTGATTTAGACTAAAAAATTATGAATTAAATCAGCAATAGAAAAAAGAAAAGATTAGGGTCAACTTTAAGTTGAGTTTGGCTAAACAATATTCCAAGTTGCAGTTTAGTTAATTGCTATATCTACGTTATCAATGAAGTAGGTCATTTGTGTTTCCCATCGAACAGATATGCCTAATGCAACATGGACATCTCCTGAAGAACCTGTATGTACTTCAGAAGAGAGGCTGTAGGTTTTCCAGCCTTCAGCTTGGTTAGCTGCCCCGATTACTTGAAAGTCTTCTTCTACCTCAGCGGTTTCATTGCCGATGTAGCCAACAACTACAGCAAGTTCGTTGAAGCTCTCTGTTTCGCTCCAAAACTGGAAGGATACAGTGACATTTCGTATTGTGTTGGGATCGGTCGAGAATTTATTTTTAATCCATATAGTTCCATCGTCTTGTAAGCCATCAATGTAGAACAATAGAGATTTGTTTCCAGAATATGAAATGTTATTTGCAGAATCAATAGTCCAATTAATTAATTGTCCAGGTCTATTGGGGTCTTCGGGTACATCTGAGTCGGTTGTCCAATCTGAAAGCCCATCTTCAAAGTCAAAAGAATATGTTTTGTTTTGAGGTTGTTGTGCAGGCTGAAATAGTATTAGACCTGCTAAAACTGCAACAGCTATAACTGCTACTGCAAAGATGTAGATTGATTTTTTCATTTTTTATTCCATCCATTAATTGAGCAAGTAAAAAGTCTGATTTATCACTATACTTTAGAACAAAATGTCTAGAAAATGGACACCTGCATCAGTCAAGCACAAAACTGTGTTGGAGCCAATATTGCCGCACTTAATTTGATGAGGATAAAATAAATGAGCCTTTTGTTACTTCTCTGATTTAACGTATATCTCAATTCCTACAGAGGCTGTTTGCTGACCAAGAAAATCTGATATGTCACCAGCCCATTTCGGTTTTGAATCAGCAGTAAAACCAACTGTTGCAGAAATACCACGCCACAATAAAGCTTTATCGTAGTCACGCGCATCTTGTGGCATAAACTCAAAAATTGATCGACTAGCGACAATGATTAACTTTTTCTTCATGCGAGAGATAGCAACATTAATACGATTAAGGTTTAGTAAAAATTCGCTTTCAGTTCTCACATAATCAGGGTCGCTTACAGTAGAGGAGATTATTATTAGGTCAGCTTCTCCACCCTGATAACGTTCGACCGTATCAACTCTCAAACCTTTGTAGTCAATCAATTTATTCTTCAGCAGACCTTTCTGTGCATTATGCGGAGTTATTATACCAATACTTTCAGACAAAGAGTTCCTCACCAGAGCCTCTACAATTTGTACCTCAGTAGGGTTAGATTGGAAACTTTTGGCTTCGTCATGCACTATCAGAACAAAAACATTTTCAGGTGCTAAAGCTATGTTCAAACCTTCGGTTTCTGTTTTTATAGGAGCTAAGGTTTCTAATTGATCAGAATGAAAGTCAATTTTATCTTTCTCATAAACCCATTCTCTGAGAAACTCGGCAACAACTTGGTGACATCTATGACTTTCACATAAACGTACCGCTGGAATATCCACACCGAAATCACGTTTAATGCGTTCAATTCCTAAGTCTTCCTGGCGCAGTAATCTCAGAAAGTCCATTGCTGAAAGAAAAGATGCAGTTTCTTCAAGCGTACGACGATCTTCTTTTTCCCAGTTATGCGCTACGATTGGAGGAAGCTGTCGATGGTCTCCAGCGACTAAAATCTGACTATCTTTTGAGAGAAAACTACCTGAAAGGATTAGTTCCGGTACACGCATCATGCTTGCTTCGTCAACCACAAGTAAATCAAAGAATCCTGATCCCCAAGGAGGATCTTTTTCACCTATCTTTTTCATTAAACCATAAAGTCCAGGCGGCGTCAAGCATAATATCATAGGATAAGATGATAAAACTTCACCTGTTAGAGTGGTTTGATTTACTAGACAATTGGCAAGTTCCTCAACGGTCTCTTGGTTTTCGTTATAGTTTATGTATTTGACGCCTTCTATGCATTGAGCTGAAGAAACTCGGCTACTTAAAACCCGGTAAATTTGGAGGTCTTTTAAGTCTTTGCCTCCTTGACTGGTATATTCTCTCCAGCACCGGGCGAGTTTAACTACAAACTCTTGGATGGCTTTATGGGTAGGAGCAACCATTAATACTCTACAGTGAGAATTGACACTATGGGCAGCTACATGAGCTAAAACTGCCAACTGTAATGTTTCTGTTTTTCCTGTTCCAGGTGGACCCTGTAACATAACAATAGGGTCCGCAGCGAAAACACGTTCGATTAATCTTTTCTGCTCAGCTTTAGGTTTATGAGCTCTGTGTTCTATCCATTCTAAAAATGAAGCTGCATTAGTTTTTGTTAAAGCAGTATGCATAGAACCGCCGGTTTTACCTGCTAAGTAATCGGCTAATAGAAGGTAAAGAACATTAGAGCCAGCGTAGTCAAGACTTTTTGCTGCACGGTCAGATATGATATCGTCAGCTATCTCATCGAGTATATAGTATCGGTCTACCTCAAATAGCTGCATATACTTATTCTTTGCTTTTTCAGGATCAGTTGTTGGAAGATTATGCCAGGAACTGTATTTGCTACCGCGACCACGGGGCCAACAGACTACTTTAAGGGTTATTTCAAGTTTTGGGACGTTCACATTTTCAACTATTGCACGAGCAGATTTCTCTACTTCTGAGGGTGAACGTCGCTCAAGTTCTTCAAATTGGTCTTGATCATTACGTCTTAATTCTGTAACAACCATCCAGTCTCCGGAACTAGAGTTATCTGAGCCCTTAACTCTGCAGGCGTTAGCTACGCATTCAGTTTTAGGTAACCCTATGCCTTCATAGATTAGTCGACCATAAACTAAAAATTCTTCTTCATTGGCCACAACTGAAGTGCATTGAAAAATCAGTGAGCGACCAGAAGCTACCCTTTGGTAGGGCAACATGGCATAATGCTGGTATAATTCTTGTCTTTTTGAGAAATATTCTAAGTCTAAGAACTCTCGGCAACTACGCTCCAATGTAGCAGGACCTAAAGAGAACTCGGATATCTTGGGGATAGCTATTGGCTTTTTTCCTAAACGTCTGTTACGAATAGTTAATGATCGCTCGATGCATTCTAAGGCAATACATATTTTTTTTCCCATCAAGTTGAGTTCTTCATCAGTTATTCTGCGAGTTTTTCGGTTATAGTCACACCATTTACGTTTCTCTAACTGGATTTTTGCTGGACCTGTAACTTGACTGAAATTGTCTAGTCTACCTTTAGCGCCCCATATGTATTCTATAGGCAGTTGGTCTCCGAATCGGGCTCTTGCGGGGTAGTATCCATCGGCTACGCCATCTTTGATGAAAGATATTGATCCTCGGGGATTTTTGTGGTAGGGAAGAGAATAATTGAAAAATCCATCCCGGAAAATTGTACTTAAATCGACGGTTGATCCGTCTTCACGTTTAACTGCCCATTGTTTGTGGTCAAAGTAACATGCTTGTTCAAGCAAAGGCAGCAAACCATAACTATGGTACCGCAGAGCTTTACGATATGCAACTTCATCTTGGATTATCGAAAACATGGGTTGGTCAATAGCTTGCCTTAAGCCTAATAAATCTCGAACAGCCTGTGCAGTAATCATTGAGCGGTGACGACAAACTGCCTTCATAAGTGCGTCACGCTCCCATCTGGTGAAAAAATAGAGGTGAATCGGAGCTTCATCTGGGCTGCCTATTTCGTAGGCAACCTCACCTATCACACAAGTTAAGTCTTTGAAAAAAGACTCTAAAAGTTTACGTTCTTCATCTAGACAAGCATCACGGTTTTCAGGTAGACTTGTAATAACATGTGATATACATTGGGAAGTTCCTTTGTATTTAGTGCAACTTACTTTGGCGCTTACAATCGAGATTACATCCAACATGTAGTCCCATTCAATGAAGAGGTAAACGCGAATCATGCCGTCTGGACTATAAAGTAACGCTGAATCTAATCCAGCTACTGGGCTATCTTCGGGTAGAGTGCCGTAACCTGATCCTATTAACCAAGGCATCCAGCGGCTTCTACTTGCGTAGGGACTTCCAGGTCTAATACCGCCAAGCATATATTGAGCACGTTGAACCAGCCAATCTATTTTTGACCCTATTATAGGGTCAGTTGCCAGTTCATTTGCTTTAGCTATATCTCTTGCAGGCAAAGTTTTGTAGAGGTAAGGACGTAAGTCAACTGTGTCAACCACATATTTGATTTTGGCTAAATCTTCAAGCGACTTTAAACCGTGGTTAAGCAGTGCATTCTGTTCGCCCCTGCTTAGATTAAGCAAAGCTATATTTTCCTTTTCTATCGCTTCAATTATGCAACATTCATTATAGCCGCAGTTGTCACAGCTCCAGCAGAGTTGATAAACAATTTCGTCTAGCGGAGTATGACGTATGCGGTTTAATTCGCCTTTTTCAGCTAATAAACGCTCTACATCTTGAAGTAAAGGTGTAAGTTTAAATTTCGGAAGGGCCTCGGCTTCAAGACTTTCTAGAGGGGTTTCTCGATTTATTACACCCCCTTCTAAATCAACTTGTGCAGCCAACTGACCTAACTCTTTAGATAGTAACAGCACATAAATTGCCACCTGAATACGATGGGCTGTTTGTTCTTTCCACGAAGACTTTAACTCGAAAATTCTAACTTTAACTTTACCGTCTTTTAACGGCCAAACAGCTATCAGGTCTGCTATTCCTTTAACAGCCCAAACACCGATTTTACCCTTCATAGGAACCTGATACACTAAAATCGGACGATTATCTACTTGTTCACCTGCAGCGATTTGAGATTGAATAACATAGTAGAGGTGGTTTACCGAGTCTTTTGCTTTCTCCCATCCGTCTTTACTATGTTGTTTTGGATCATAACGGGTGAAATCGAGATAAGTGGAGGCTTTTTCTTTAAGTTGTAAAACTTTTTTTTCTTCGAGTGCTTTACCTGTGCCGTAGAGTAGAGGACTAATGGGTTTAAAAGCGCCAAACCGAGTGGTTTTCCGTACTTCTTTACCTTGAAATTTTAACTTGAAGAATCGTGGGCAACAGTTGAAGTGAATGTACTCTGCTAGTCCTGACGCAGTTAAAGACCCTTCTTCAACTTGTTCTTCATCTAAATCGTCGATAACGAAATATTCTTCAGTCAAATATTCCACCTCACACTCGAGTCCAGCATTCCTCTTAAACTAACATTGAGATTATTGTATTTACCGTCAATTAACCTAAAAATCATATTTAACAAGATTTTTTAAAAAAATAATTTTTGGAATGCTCATTTTTGATTTAATAGTTGTTCAAAACGAAATTAAATAAAAATCAAAAAATGAGTCCAATTGCAGTCTTGGTTAACAAACTACCAAAAAAATTACTTAATCCCAGCTTTACTGTTGTGTAATTCAGATATTTTGATAATTGTTTCTTTATAGATTTGGATGGCATTAAGGTAATCGCTTATTTTAATGTGTTCGTCGAGTGTGTGATCAAGGTGTGAATCACCAGGACCATAGGTTACAATTGGCAAATTCATAGAATTACCTAAGATGTTCATGTCACCTGTGCCTGTTTTACGTAACAAAGTAGCTGGTTGATTGAGCACTTTTCTAACTGCTGACGACATAACATGAACTAAAGGTAAAGATTTGTTGGCTTCAAAAGGTTCAACAGTATCTAAAACTGAGGCTTTAACATTAACATTAGGGTGGACTTTCTGGTAGTTTGCTATTATTTTCATCATTTTGTCATAAACTTGTGTTGTCGTAAATTGTATTGGAACACGGACGTCAAGGTTCATTTCAGCCTCAAAAGGAATAACAGAGTTTCCTCTGCCCCCAATCATTCGTACTAGACATGCAGTAATTGCGGTAAAAGGAGTTTCTTGGGGTTCAATAGAAGGATAAGTACAAGCTGCTTTGATTGTTTCCCAGAGTTGATATGCTTTCTCTAAAGCGTTATCATAAAGCCAAGGAGTCGAAGAGTGACCAGTTTCAGTTTTAACTACAATTTTAAGTTGAATTTGTCCTTTGTAACCGATGGTTATGTTTTCGACACCGCTCGGTTCGCCGAATATTGCGTAATCTGCTTTGATTCCTTGTGTAATCAAATGGCGAACACCCTTACTAGTTGCCTCTTCCTCTACGACGCTGGCAACCAAAATTTTACCTTTAAAGTTAGGTTCCTTTGATGCTTCAAGTGCAGCCATAACCATGGAAGCTAAGGGCCCTTTCGCGTCTACTGCGCCGCGAGCATAAATTTTACCTTCCTCTATTCTAAGCGGCATGTGGCCGGCTACAGTGTCCATATGACCACACAGTAAAATTACAGGTTCTCCTTCTCCGACAACCCCAATGACGTTTCCTATCATGTCTATTCCGACTTCAAAACCCATCCGTTTCATTTCAAGGGCTAAAAAATTGGCTATGTCTTGTTCTTTGCCGGATGGACTATAAATGCCCAATAGGTTAGTTAGAAATCGTACTGCTGCTTGCTCGTCCATTACTTTCTTCCTCCAAAGCCGCATCTAAAGCGGTTATTGCTACATCTATTTGTTGTTTAGTTATAACTAGAGGCGGTAGTAACCGAATAACTGTTCTTCCAGCATCCAATACTAATACACCTTTAGCTATCGTCTTCATGAGCACGCCATAAACATCGTAGCGGAGCTCCATCCCCAGCATTAAGCCTAAACCGCGGATTTCCTTTACAATTTTATGTTTAGAACATAATTCTTCAAGACGTGTCTTGAAGTAGGCACCGTTTGCAACTGCATTATCTGCTAGTTTTTCTTGTATCAGAACATCAATCGCAGCGCAACCAGCTGCACAAACAAGAGGACTACCACTGAAAGTTGTTGAGTGTTCACCAGTCTTAAAAGCTGACATTATATCCTCTCTGGCGATTGTGATTCCGATAGGTAACCCGCCGGCGAATGGTTTAGCTAAACACATGACATCAGGAGTCACATTCCAGTTTTGACATGCAAACAGTTTTCCTGTTCGTCCAAAGCTTGATTGCACTTCATCAAAAATCAAAAGAATACCTTTTTCATTGCAGATTTCGCGGACTTCCGGAAGATAACCGTTTGGTGGCACACGTACTCCTCCTTCACCACGAATAGGCTCCATTATTACGGCTGCTGTCTTATCGGTTATAGCTTCACGTATTTTGTCGGGGTTATCTGGAGCAACATGTTTGATGTCGGGTATAAGTGGCTGAAATGGTTCACGGTATTTTTTATCCCAAGTTAAAGATAAGGCACCCATAGTTTTACCGTGGAATGCCCCCATTAAACCGATTATTTCAGTTTTACCTGTGGCTTTACGGGCTAGTTTTATTGCGCATTCAACTGTTTCCGCTCCGCTGTTAGAGAGAAAAGCTTTGTCTAAACCTTTAGGGGTTATTCTGACAAGTTTTTCTATAAATTCTGCTCGTTTATCATTGTAATAGCAACTGTGACAGGTTATTAGATTTTCAACTTGAGCTTTCAAGGCTTCAACAATTTTTGGGTGACAATGACCAAGGGCTGCTACACCGTAGCTGCTGGCGCAGTCAATGTATTCTTTACCGTTAATATCCCACAGTAAAGCACCTTTACCGTGAGTAAGAACAAGTGGTTTTTTAGAGAAAACGTTAGCTAAGTTGCGATTTTCGATAGCCATAATTTCTTGGTCATTCACTAGTAATCACAGTACCTGTTTGATGATTAAGAACAGAAGATATAGGTTTTTTTGCAGTGCCTGAAGTTACAAGGACTTCTTTAACACCTTGATTTAGAGCCTCAAGACCTGCATGAACTTTAGTGCTCATTCCGCCGCCAATTTTATTTAGAACCTCTTTAACTTCAGTAGCAGCGATTTTTGGTACACATTGTCCTTTAAGCATTAAACCTTCTACGTCAGTAAGTAAAATCAGTTTGTCTGCTTTTAATGCACCTGCAATTATTGCTGCAGTACGGTCACCGTCAACGTTAAGCGGTTCATAGTCTTGGCTTATCGCGATAGGCGTCACAATTGGCACATAACCATTAGTTATCAACATCGTCAGTAGTTCAGTGTTTACTTGGGTGATTTTGCCTGTATAACCACCGTCAATAACTTTTTTTCGGCCTCTTTCATCGACAGCTATTAATCGGGTTTTACGTTCAGCTTTAAGAGTCATTGCGTCTAGACCGCTTAAACCTACTGTTGGAATCCCTTGGCGCTGTAAAGCTAATACGATTTGTTTGTTAATTTTACCTGCCATAACCATTGTGTAGATTTCTATGGTTTCTTTGTCTGTGTAACGACTTCGAAAGCCGTCAGGTGACATAATGAATTTTTGTTCTTTGCCTAGTTTAGATGCGATTTCAGTTACTTCTACTCCACCGCCGTGGACCAGGACAATTTTGTGTTGATTTAAGATTTCTTTAAGGTCACTAACTAGGTCAGCTGATGCGCCTTCTTTTAGAATACTACCGCCCATTTTAATTACTAACAACATCGTTATCACATCGGATGGAATCCAGTGCTCTTAATACCGGTGGTTTCGTCTATGTCCATAAGTAAGTTAAGACATTGCACACCTTGCCCTGCGGCACCTTTTACCATGTTGTCAATTGCGGAGAAAATTAAGAGACGATTTACTCGCTCGTCTATTTCGAAGCCGATGTCGCAGAAGTTTGTGCCTAAAGTTATTTTGGGGTCTGGAAGTTGATATGGTCCTTTCTGGTATTTCACTAAGCGAATAAAGGGTTCAGTTCCATACATTCCGCGAAGAGCTTTCCAGAGGTCTTTGTTGGTCAAAGGTTGCTTGGGGAAAACATGAATTGTAGAGAGAATTCCGCGTACCATATTTACTGCATGTGGTGTGAAGCCAATTTTAACAGGTTCATCACTTAACGCAGTTAATTCTTGTTCAACCTCTGCTGTGTGCCGGTGACCCACAACTTGGTATGGACGAACTCCACCGGAACGTTCAGGATGATGAGAAGCAAGAGTAGCTTTGCTTCCGCCTCCTGAACTTCCAACTTTGAGGTCTACAATTATTTTGTTATTTTCCACTAAACCATCTTTTATTATTGGTGCTAAGCCTAAAATTGCGCTTGTCGCCATACAGCCTGGACAAGCAACTAAGTTAGCCTGCTTGATTTCTTCACGGTGAAGCTCAGGTAAACCATACACTGCTTCTTTAAGCATCTCGGGATGAGCATGAGACCAACCATAGTATAGGTCATAATCACTTGGATTTTTAAGTCTAAAATCTGCACTCATATCAATTACTTTTAGACCTGCTTCTAAGAGTTTAGGCACTAAATTTACTGAGCCGCCATGCGGAGTTGCAGTGAAAACTAAATCACAGTTCTTCTGCAATTCATCCATGTCCTGTGGAACAAACTTCAGTTGTGTTAGACCCCGCAGATTTGGATGTATATTGAAAATGAATTCTCCTGCACTTTGACGGGAAGTAACCATAGTTACTTCAACTTGAGGGTGCATAAGAAGCAAACGTAAAAGTTCACTTCCCACATATCCTGAACCTCCTATTATTCCGATTCTCATCATATCTTTTTTCCTCTTATTGTTTAGTTAATTTCCAATCAGGCTTTGAGCGCCTTTCAACAAGGGTACTGCAAGGTTAAATCCGGTTGCGAGCCGAGTGTTCTCCCAGAATTCTGGGCATGAATTTGACTCGTGAAATACTAGGACATTCTTATTATCATCCAAGTTTTCTTCTATTATATTTGTGATGTTTTGGTATGCAACAGAATTTTTATACGTTGCAAAAGCTTCTTCGAGTTTACTGTTCCACATTTGGAAATCTGTTAGTCGTTTTTCATCCTGCTTGATTTTTTGAACGGGTAGAAACCCTTGAGCGGCTAAATCCAGTTGAGATTTAAGGTGGGCTTCGTCAACATTTGTATTATCTTTAACGTTAACCATTGCATCAAGAGCAAAAATCCAAGCGTCACTCCCTTCTCCGAGTATGTTACCACATTTTACAGATAGATTCTGAACACTTAATGGTAATTTTGCGTGAAAAACTAGGTTGCCGAGAAAAGTGTTTGTTCGGAAGTCTTTGAAACCTGCGCGGACCATCGCAGTATCGTGGCAAACAGGGAGTTTACCCTTCTCTTTTGATACGATTATGCGTAAATCATAGAACCATTTATGGATTAGTTCCTGCCCAACCACACCAATAGGATTAATTATAGTTGGTTTTATTTCTTTTATGTTGGTTTCGAGTTCTTCGCGGTTTTTTGATAGCATTATCATTTTGCCGTGTGTTCCAGAATCAGCTTTTAGGACGACTCCATCCTTGAGTGAAAGTTCTTTTTCAAGAAGGTCAGCGATGTCTTTTTCATTGTTGATTTCTTTGCCATTTTTCATTATGTCTGTTGCGTCGCAAGGCACGAAAACGGTTTTCGGGATAGGTATGTTTTGTTTGTTGAAGTTAAGTAATGTTCGGAGTTTACTGTAGCAGATAAACTCGACTTTTGAGGTGTTTAATGTTTTTTTGCCCAAAGATTCCATTAGGTAGGAAGCTTGTAGACGTCGGTTTTTGCTCTGTGCACGGTTAAGAACAACTTCAACATCCTGAAAGGTTTTTGTATAGTCTTTACCTTTTGTTGTAGCGCTGAAACCATCTTTAGATATGGATAAGGCGATTTTTCGGAAAGGAAGATATATCAGGTTTATTCCGAGTTGTTGGGCAGTAAGTTTGATGCCGTTTTCGTCGCTTTCAGAGCGTTCATATAAAAGTGCAATACTCATCGCCTTCAGCGCCCGTGAAAAATTTTCTAAAAGAGTGGATTAATATAAAGTAGGAAGTTAGTTGATACTGTTTATTCGCCCCAGTCTTCGCCTTCAATAGTTAATTCTTGAAGGTCTACGCATCCGCTTTGGATTTGTTTGACTTCGAGTTCAAGTCCGCAACTAGGACAACTTAGGATTTCTCCTTTTTCTATATCTTTTGGAATGTCGAGTTCTGCATCACAGTCTGGGCATTTTGCTTTGATGATAGCATTCATCTCTTCGGGTTGATTTGCTTGTTTAATCATTTTTTCGTCACATTATTTTTTCTTAGGAAATGTCATTGTGAGTATTTCGGGTATCTTTTAAACATTGTGACTTATTTGTTACAACTTAAACTTTTAATGTTCTATTTGATGCAAACAAAAAATCACCACATACAATCACGGAGAAACTAAAGACAACGGAAAACGAAGTTTTTAACCAACTTATATACGGAAAACGTTAAATTTTTCCAAATCGTTAACTGATTAGGCGAGAAGAATGGATGATAAAGACAAACAAATCATCAAAATACTAAAAGAAGACTCCAGGGCAGGATACAACAACATCGGCTCAGAAATAGGTTTATCTGAAGGAGCCGTACGCAAAAGAATTAAAACATTGATTGATGAAGGCACAATAAAGAAATTTACTGTTAAATTAGGCGTTGCTGAGGGCGCCCAAGCTATTACTTTACTCACCACAAACCCCGCATATCCAACACTAGAAGTATCTAAAAAAATCCGGGACATCCCCCATGTTGAAACAATCTATGAGGTAACAGGGGAATATGACATAGTTGCAGTAATCACTGGTATGAATGTTGTAGAAGTTAATGAGTGTATAGAGAAAATTCGCAGAGTAGAGGGAATAATGAAAACCAACACTATGATAGTTCTACACAATTGGTGAACTCTTTTTTTGAGTAGATTTTTTACTTATCACTTTTATGCCGTTTTTCTTAAGTAATGCTGTGGTTACACCATTCCCTTGAATTAGTCTATTTGAAAAAGTACCGTCAAAAATTAAGTTAGAACCGCATGAAGGACTCTTTTCAGCAAAAAATGCTTCTTTGGCACCAATTGCCTGAGCAATCCTTAATGTTTCATATGCACCCTTCAAAAAATTGTTTGTAACATCTACCCCAGCTGAATTAACCACTTTAGCCTTTCCTTCGATAACATCTAAACCATCTCCCGCTACAATTTCAGATGGAGATCGTGGAACAGATAAACCTCCTAAAACTTCTGGGCAAACAGGAAATAAATCGCCTTTCACAAAGTCAGCCATCAAAGCGGAATTTAAAGAGTGGTTACCTTCAAAATTGCATTTGACACCCAATAGGCAGGCGCTTACAATCTTCATATATTTAGATGAGAAAAAGGTAACTTAAGAATGTTACAGCCTACAGCATTAAAATACATTTAGAGTTAAAAGAGAAGTGGTTTATTTTCTTGATTTTTCTATTTTTTCTAAACCACAGCTTGTTCCAACATAGGCAATGTCAGTTAAACCTACAAAAAGACCTACTTCAACTACGCCTGGAATCATCTTTATAGTTAATTGCAGTTTGACAGGATCTTTTATTTCCCCAAAAACTACATCCAAAACTATGTTGCCGTTATCTGTAATAACTGGACCCAGCTTACGGATACCTTCACGTACAACAGTTTTTCCACCCAATCTAAATAACTGATGGTTAACAGGAGAAAGCGCAAAAGGTAAAACCTCAATTGGGACAAACTGGTTATTGAGACCGAGAAAATCAACTTTTTTCTTTTCATCACCAATTATAATATTTTGTTTAGATGATGAAGCAACAATTTTTTCTCTAGCTAAAGCTGCCCCGCCACCTTTAATTAGAAACAGTTCAGGAGTCAACTGGTCAGCACCGTCAATGGTTACATCAATTACGGGGTGTTCATCTAGAGTTGTTACAGGTATACCGCATTCAACTGCTAAAAGAAAAGCTTGATAAGAAGTTGGAACACCCATAATTTTAAGACCTTCATTTTTGATGCGTTCACCAAGAGCAGTAATAGCTAAAGCGGCAGTGCTTCCGCTCCCTAAACCAACAATAAATCCGTCTTTAACATGTTTAACAGCTTCAGAAGCTGCTTTTTGTTTTTGTTCAAAAACAACGTCGTGGTTAACTTTCAATTTCCATCTGTCCTAATCTGTCAAGTACTTTTTCAACTTCACTTCGAATTGACTCTATTCGCCGTTCAGCTTCTGTTTTAGCGCTAGGTTTTTCTTGAGGTAACTTACGCTTTTTAGCTGGTTTCTTTGAGGTAGATTTTGTTTCTGTTGTTTTCTCTTCTGTTTCTTCTTCCTCTTCTTCATCTTCGATTTCAGATGGTGCCTGAGGAAGTTTGATTGGAATTTCTTTAATAGGTTTAACATCAATCCGTGTTCTAAGTTCTTCAACTTTACTAGTTAATTCACCAAAGCGTTCACTGAAAAGAGCCATCAAGTCCTCTTGCATACTTTCTAGTTCATGCAATGCAATTATGCTTTCGTCTTTAGCAATTGATTCCTTTATTGTGTTCATACGAACTTTGTAGGTTCCAGCAAGACGTTCCCGTTCGTTCTCAGAGATTTTACCTTCTGCGTGAGCTTCATATAGTCGCCTAAGAGCATCACCAAGGATTTCTCGTTCTAATTCTAGAATTCTAAGTTCATCCTTTGCAGTTGAAGCCATTGTTGTCTGAACTGTTTTTGAGACCTTAAAGGGTAAACTGCTGCCATATTCTAGGTCAACGATTGGTTCACGAGGATTATCTTTGGGTGAAGAAGGCTTTTTTTGGCCATATTTTCGCATAATAAAAATTACTGTGCCGCAAGCGATGATAACCACTAACACGATTATTATAACGGTTATTGGGTCATCGTACCAAGCCAATACATGTCATCCTCGGTATTTGAATGTGCAGCATACATATATTAATTAAGTTATTTGCTATTTTTGGTTGTTCGAGTTTAAATAAATATTCCAAGCTTATTCAGTTTTTTGCATTATACACTATATCGTTTTAAACTATTAAGGAAACCGTAAAGCCATTGTTCAATTAGGTCTAATTTTTTGGTTTTATAAAAAATCAGAAAATAAAAGAACCATTGGGAGTGGAAATTAAAAAAGGCTACATTTAAATCTGAAATCACTACCCCTTAGTTATGAGATTAATAGCGGTAATTGGCGGAGTAATTGCTGCAGTATTGTTCTTTTTTGCAGTAATATTTGCATTAGCTTCATCTGTGCAAGCAACTACATCGCGACTTGCCATAAGCATTATCCTATTTGCAGTTGGTTTAGCAATAATTGCTGGAATATACTATGTTACACGTAAACCCAAAACTGTTATCCAGCGCCTTGAGCTTTCTGGAGAAATGAAAGCTGCTCAAATTCGATGCCCCAACTGTTCAGGTGTAGCTGATGTGAACCAAATAAAAATAGTTTCAGGGGTACCATACATTAAATGTGCTTATTGTGGAAACATGTTTGAGGTTGTTGAGGAACCGAAATGGTAAGAAGAAGACAACTTTTATTTTTGATTATAGTTGGGTTATTTGTTTTTTCTTTAGTTAACTTTTCGGCGGCTCAAAGTATCGAGTATAGTGTTGATCATCAATGGTGTCAAATCTTTATTAATCAAGATGGAACAATCGACTTGAAATACAATGTTACTTTAACAGTTACTTCAGGAAAAATCAATGGGTTCTATGTGGGCCAACCGAACAGTGATTTTACACCTGGCATAGCTTTAGATCAGAATAACAATTTGTTAGATGTTTTTGATGCGAGTAGTGGCAGCGACTACAAAATAGATGTAATCTTGTATGAGCCATTAACAGCTGGTAATTCTTTATGGTTCACAGTTACCACTAACGTAGCAGGTATGATATTCAATGATACCACAAACCCCGGTAACTTAGGGCTTAGATTCGCGCCACAGTGGATTTCAGATAAGACAATAAATGATGTACGGGTACAGATTATTTTGCCAGAAGGTGTATCCTCTGGAGACTACGCAACTGAAAACCTTCCCAACGGCACCTCAACAGTTGAAGGCAGATTGGCTCTTTACTGGGAAAAAGCGTATCTAGAGCCTAATGAAAGGTTCTTTTTCGGAGTTTCTTTTCCAGCTGAATTCATGCCTGATTATAAACCAAGCGAAGACAGCTTTCAAGGTTTAGCTGTAGTAATTGCGGGTGTTGTAGCTTTCCTGTTTGCAACTTTCAGTTTCATTTTTGTACTCTCTAGAGTTGGGAAAAACAAGTATGCCTCTCCGAAAATTAGTATGGAAACTTTAGGCATTAAACGTGGTTTAACAGCTATAGAAGCAGCATACCTTTTAGATTTAAAGCCGCAGCAAATCATTACCGCAACCCTTTACAGTCTATTACATAAGAGGGCAGTTTGGGTAGAAAAACCGAATCCAGCAGTTAAAATCAAATTGTTACCGCCCTACGAAGACAAAATTGGCACAAAAGAAAATCCCTTAAGATACTATGAAATTGATTTTCTTAACTCGTTAAAAACTGATGGTACATTAAACGAGGAAAAACTGGCCCGCACTATTATGACCCTCCGAGATACAGTTGAGAAAAAGATAGAAGGTTACAGCAGAAAAGAAACAGTAGAGTACTACCGCAAAATAGTGGATAAAGCATGGAAACAAGTGGAGTTGGCAGGTACCCCTGAATTAGCATCTAACGCTTATGATGAACAGTTACTTTGGTTGATGCTTGATCCCAATCAGAGACAGCGTACAACAACAGTTTTCCAGGATAAAGTGTTTCAGCCTAATCCGCTTTGGTACTGGTGGTGGTATGGTTACGGAACTTATCATCCGCATCCCACGTATAAGCCGGATGTTAAAGCACCAACGCAATCAAGTAAGCCGCCTGTTATTCCAGGCGCAGAATTCGCTGATAACATAGCAACATCTATTGAAACTACAGCAAATAGTATAGTGGCTAATATTGAGAAATTTGCTAATTCTATTGTTCCGCCACCGCCGAAAGTATCACATCAACCAGCTCGGAAAGGGAGCAGTTGTGTTTGTGCGTGTGCAGCATGTGCATGCGCCTGTGCGTGTGTTTCATGTGCATGTGCATGTGCGGGTGGAGGTGCGCATTAAATGGATTTTTTGAAGAAGAAAAAGATACCGATGGGACGTTACACATATCGTGGCGAAGGCGAATTTTCAGGCATGTCCCTGCAGCTTCGAGTTGAACAGGCGGGTCGGGGGGTAATGGTGATAAACGCAAACACTGTACTCCACCTTAACCAGTCAGCTACAGCTTTTGCATATTACTTTATGCAGGGAATGCCAGAAAAAGAAGTTTTATCGAAAATATCGCAGATGTATAGGGTTAAAGCTGAAAAAGCCAAAGTAGACTACGAGAAACTCATCTATACAATCAGCACTCTAGCGCAAACTGAAAAAATTGATCCAGTGACATTTCTTGAAATTGAAAAAGAAGAACCATTCACCTACAAGTATACAGCACCCTTACGTATGGATATGGCTTTGACGTTCAAATGCCAAAACGACTGTGTACACTGTTATGCAGGCGGATCACATCAGACAACAGAACTCACGACAGAACAGTGGAAGCAGGTGATTGAGAAATTAAGCGAAGTTGGAGTGTTTATTTTAACTTTTACAGGCGGAGAACCTACATTACGAGACGATTTACCTGAACTGTTGGAGTATGCTCAGAATAAGGGGATAGTTACAGGCTTGATTAGTAACGGTCGTAAACTAAAAGATGAAAAATACGTTGATACACTAGAGAAAGCAGGTTTAGACTTTGTACAAATAACATTAGAGTCACATTTGCCGAAAGTACACGATGCCATGACCAACTCAGAGGGAAGCTGGAAAGACACTGTTAAAGGAATAAAAAACGTTGTAAAATCAGAGATTTATGTGTCCACTAACACAACTCTAAGCAGACACAACGCTGGCGAATTCCTAAAAACCATAGACTACATACAAGAGTTAGGGGTAGACGCGTTTGGCTGCAACAGCCTCATCTATTCAGGTAAAGCGTCAACAGTAAGTGAAGAATTCGCTTTAACAATAGATGAGTTGAAGTCGCTTCTGCCTAAAGTTAAAGAGAAAGCTCAACTTTTAAGCCTCAAATTCCTGTGGTATACACCTACACAGTATTGTCAATTTAACCCAGTTCAGTTTGGGTTAGGAGTAAAAAGCTGTACCGCTGCCCTGATCAATGCATGCGTAGGACCTAACGGAGATGTCTATCCCTGTCAAAGCTATTTTGAAAGCTTAGGAAACATACTTACTGAGCAATGGGAAAAAATTTGGAGCCACCCACTGGCAGAAAAACTTCGAAGCAGAAGCTATGCAGAAGAAAAATGTAAAGACTGCAGCGACTTACAAGTTTGCGGTGCAGGTTGCCCTCTAGAACTTCAAGATAAAGAACATAAATGCACCTCACCAGGTTAAACTATCTTAAAATTTTGAACGGGAACTTTTAGTGGGAGTGCTTAGAAATGGTTCAAAGGGATAAACAGAAACTGGTGGTCTTTGACGTTGAAGGAGTACTTATCCCTAGAAACCGTTTTCTATTTGATCTTGGGAAGAAAGCAGGGTTAATTGTTCTTTTAAAAGTGTTTTTCTACGGCTTTCTCTATGAAGCAGGCATATTAAATTTAGAATCAACTTTGAGAAGAATTTTTAAGAATTTAAAAGGAACAAAAATTGATACAATCCTTGAAATTTTCAGCAGAATTCCTTCAAGACCATATCTGCAAAATCTTTGTCAACAACTAAAAGCTAGAAATTGTAAAGTCGCCCTAATCAGTTCTGGAATACCAACCGTAACTCTAGAAAAACTATCAGTTGCTTTGGGCGCTGACTATGTTTACGGAGTCGAAGTGGAAATCATAAATGGAAAATTAACTGGAGAAATTTTAGGTGAAGCAATAAGCAAAAATGGAAAATTCAAGATTCTAAGCGAAATCCTGCAGCGTGAAGGATTATCCGATAACGACTGCATAGTTGTTGCTGACGACCGAAATAACAGTTGCATATTCCTGCCGGACATGTTAAAAATCGGATTTAACCCAGACTTCATAATCAGAGTAAAAGCAGACAGAGTTGTCAACGGTAAACTATCAAATATTTTGCCCATAATAGATGGAAAACGCAAACAATACAGGCTGGAAACTAATGACTTAGTCAGAGAAACCATCCATGCCTCAGGATTATTCATGCCAATAATCGCAGGAATCGTCGGTTTACAATTTGTTGTTTTAACTATTATTTTAATAGCAGCTGCGTACACGATATCAGAATTGGCAAGGTTAGAGAAGATTTCTGTACCAGTTATTTCTCATATAACTCGAAATGCTGCATCCACTTCTGAACTATACGGCTTCGCTGCAGCACCGCTATATTTTGCATTCGGAATCACCTCAACACTGATACTTTTCCCTACGACAGCTGGGGCAGCAGCCATAGCAATGTTCTGTTTAGGAGACAGCACTGCATCACTTTTCGGAGGATCAGTTTCTGATGCTTTACCATTTAACAAGGGAAAAACATGGGAGGGTACACTATCAGGATTTTTCTTTGCCTTTTTAGGCGGATGCCTTTTTGTTCCCCCATTAATCGCGTTAGTTGGGGCTGCTGTAGCGATGACTATAGAAGTTTTACCTTCACCCATAAATGATAATATAACAGTACCAATCATAACAGGTGCTTTGTTGACGTTATTACTCTAAACTTTTAGTTGTAAGATCCAGTTTCTGTTGGTGACTTAGTTTTTTTATTTCTCGTTCACGCTTCATCGCTTTACTTCGGGAATCAAAAGCCTCTGTGTAAACTACACTTTCAGGTTTATGGAGTCTAGTGTAACGAGCGCCAGTCCCATTTTGATGTTGTCTAGTACGTTCCTCAACATCTTTGGTGTATCCAGTGTAAAAACTGCCGTCTAAACATTTCAAGATATAAACGTAGAAAACCACTAGAACTATAACTCCTCAAACTCCGACGATAGACAATCAAAAATAACTCCTTTCTGCATAGCCATCTTAAGATAAACTTCCGGGTCTACAGCCTGAACTTTACTCCTATCAACATCAATAATATAGACTACATGTATACGGGCATTGCGGATTTCATCATATGTAACAGGCGGATTTTGATAGTAAGCATCGCATAACGCTTTGATTTGTTCAATCTCAAGGATAGTTCGGTTCGGAATCGGTTTCGCCAAAGCAAGAGGAAAAGGCAGAATATAATGTTGTGGCACACCCAACGCGAAGTTGCTGGCAAAGCTGCTGTACCTGATTATTTTGCTTGCTAAGCGAGCAGAAGTATAAGTTAAAGGTGACAAAGCAGTTTCAGGTGGAATAAATCCAGTCTCTATCTCAACAATAAAATTCTCTAAACTCTTAACCCCATACAAATCACAAGTTAAAAGCGAATTCAGACCATATTCAAGTTCAACGTCGTAGCCTTCTTCAATAAGGTATTTTGCACAAACAAGCTCCATAACAGAATGATTGATTTTTACCACATTTTCTTTGTGAAGAGTAACAAGCCGATCTTTAAGTAACTGCAACTTTGCTTCTACAGTTGGCTCAGAAGTATAAGTTAACCTTTGCAGAAGAATTGTTAAGTCGCGTTCAAATTTTTCTTTGTTACTCATCTGCCCATGTCCTTGCAAGTTGCACTTTTTTAGTAACTTTTTGATTACCTTAATTGTGTTTTTCAGATATATAAAACCGCGAAGAACAAGGGTAAATTCTCGACAACAAATTTATCCTTAAAATCTTGCAACAGAATTTTCTGCAATATTTTTGTAGTGAACTTTTAGGATTATTCTTGAGTGAGAACTAGTCGCGCGTTGGGAACATCAACTTCTGTGATTTTGCACCCTTGAAATTCTTTGGCTTGCCCAAGAATATTTTTAACTATTACTTTGTCGCCATCAATTTTCGCGTAGATTACATCTCTAATTTCTGTTTTGCCGTTTAAGATAACATTAAATTCACACATTTCGATCAGAATAATAAGAAAAAGTTGAAGGTAATAAACTTGAAGTAGAAAGCCTAAAAAAAACAATATTTTTTTAAAAAAATAAAATGTGACAACTCAATTTACCGTGAAATTTGAAGCGTAAAAGTCAAGTTGTTTTTCATTAAGGAACTTGGCGGTTGTGTTTAGTGATGTAGATGATTTGTTTGTCTATGCGCTTGTGTTGGGTGGTGGTCGTACACGTTTTCTGCCTAATTTAATTCTGATGGCAGTACGGTAGAGTTTACGTAAAGATTTTATCAGTTGCTCAACAGTAGGCGAAGTTGAGAAAATAAGGGGTATCTGTTCGTATTCTGCTATGCGGATGGCTTCTTCATCAGGGGGGGTTTTATGGAAGACTACTACACGGGGTTTAAGGCTGCTTACGCGAACAATCATCATAGGCAAGCTTCCCCCGTCAACATTAGTAAATATTAGCGCCCTCTCGGTGGTAGCGCCGAAAAGTTGCGTATATTCATATCCAGAGTAGGTTTCAACTGTTTTTCTGCTATCGACGACTGTATAGCCATTTACTTCTTTTACGAATTTTTCTTCGCAGGCAACAAGTTTGCCGTTTATAGCTTTACATAAGTATTCTACTCTAACTGGAATTGGGAACTCTCGAAGATCCATCACTGCCATACTTGGGGAACTTGTAAGTTTAGAGAATTCTCGGATGAAACGGCTGCCTTTTTGTTCGTCTAACGAGAGTAGAGAAAGAACAAATTTCTTGATAAATTTGGCACCCGGACTTTTACGTCTGCTGCTTTCGTAGTCACTTATGACTGATGAAGAAAGCCCCATATGTTCGGACAAACTAGTTTGCGAAACAGCAAAGAGTTCTCGCCACTTCCTCATTGTGGCACCTGGTTTACCTGAAAGAATAATTTCGCCGGCAATTCTTCGGGCTAAAACTTCTCTGAGACTAGGCGACACAGACATGAGTTTTTTCTCCGCACTTGCAGTGTTCCTTAAAGCTTGAAGTATAAAACTATAACGCTTCTTACTAGTTCAACATTGAAGAGTTAATATCTAAATCAAACAGTATGAAATGACTTATTTTATATGAATAAGATCAAAAAAACAAGAAAACTTGCTGATACATAGTTTTGAGGGTTGAAATTTGTTTATTAGGAAGTTCAGCGATACTAACCAGTAACGTTCGTAGTCTACGACAAGCAAGACAACACGGGCGTTAAACAACGCAAAAACCACATAAAAAAAGGAGTGAATATACATGTCTGAAAAAGCAAGTGATGTAATATTCGTTGGAAACAAACCACCAATGAGCTATGTGCTCGCAATCATAACAGCGTTCTCTTCAGGAACACAAAAAGAAATTACCCTAAAAGCAAGAGGCCAAGCAATAACTACAGCAGTTGACGTTGCAGAAATTACCAGAAGCCGTTTCATCAAAGATATCAAGGTTACAAGAATTGCAATCGGAACCGCAGAGATGCCACCAAGAGAAGGCGAAAATAGGTCCAGAATGGTTTCCACGATAGAGATTACTCTAACGAAAGCGTAAACCATAGAGGACTCAAAATAAATAGAGAGTTTAGCTCTCAACCCTTTTTAATTTTTATTTAACAGTTTTTAATTGTTCTTGAACTTTAGCTACGATTTCCATGAAAGCTTTTGCTGCAGCTGAGTCTTTATGTGATAACACAAACGGTGTTCCCTCATCAGAGTCAACGCCTACTTTGGGGTCTATGGGTATGCTACCGAGGAAGCGTACTCCAGCTTGTTGCGCTATTTTTTCGCCGCCGCCGGACCTGAAAATTTCTGTTTTTTCGCCGCATTTAGGACAAACAAAGCCACTCATGTTTTCAACTACACCCAGAGGAGACATTTTCAGGGTTTCTGCGAAAGTAATTGATTTCTTAACTATAGTACTTGAAAGTTCAGAGGGCATAGTTACAATAATTACGCCGTCAAGTTCAGGTAACAATTGAGCAATGCTTAAGGGTTCATCTCCTGTTCCCGGAGGCAAATCAATAAACAAATAGTCTAGTTCGCCCCATACGATGTCAACTAAAAACTGTTTAATCGCCCGCATTTTTAATGGTCCACGCCAGATAGTCGGCGAAGCTTCATCTAAAAAGAAGTCAATAGACATCACTTTCATGTCTAATGGACCTGTAACTGGGAAAGCCCCTGCAGGACTAGACTTTACCTGCTGACCGGAAACGCCTAACAGCTTGGGCACACTTGGACCGTGAATGTCTGCATCCAAAATGCCAACTTTGTGTCCCTGCAAAGCAAAAGCAGTTGCAAGATTTACAGTAACAGTACTTTTTCCAACCCCGCCTTTACCACTGATTACGGCAATTTTATGTTTGATTTTGCCCATGCGGATTTTAAGAATTTCTTGTTCTTCAGCTTGTTTTTGTCTGTATGCTTCAAGTTGAGCTGTATTGTTCTCTAAAGCCATAAAACATCAACCGATAGTAGTTATGCGTAAAAGTCAGTCCAATGTTTAGTAAAAAGGTTATGGTCAATTTCTAAAAATCGGGAAATAAGGGTTTAGATAAAAATAAGTGCTAAAAATGTTTTTGGCTGTTATATCCCAAAAATCAGAGTGTACAACTAAAAGCATGTATTATGTGATAACGGAATTAGCCTAGTTTGTAACCTATTTTACGCAGAAATTTTTGCCGATCAATAATGTCACTTTGCGACTCAATACCTTTGCTTTTATATCCGTCTACGACACCCATGACTCCTCTTCCCTGTTCAGCTTCGACAACAATTATCTCCAGCGGGTTAGCAGTGGCAGCGTAAATCGTACAAACTTCAGGGGCAGCCTTTATTTTTCCTAAAACATTAAGCGGAAAAGCATTTTTCAAGTATATGATAAAACTGTGGCCACACGCGATTTCAAAGGCTTTATCAGCTGCTAAACGCCTCAGTTCATCGTCATTACCTTCATGTCGTACAAGACAAGGACCGGAGGCTTCACAAAAACCCAACCCGAAGGTGATGCCTGGAACAGAATTCACCAAGGCCTCGTAGAGGTCTTCAACGGTCTTAATAAAATGTGCCATACCAAAAATCACGTTACAATCTTTAGGCACATCAACCTTAACAGTTTTAAACTCCAACTTCTTTCACCAAAAAAACATACCAACACCACAAATATAACATTAAGCATCCAACACAAAAATAGACAGACAAAATAAAC
>JAAZBP010000085.1 GCA_012513715.1 Thermoproteota archaeon
AACACGTGTTGCGAGAACAGGAATCGATGGCATAATTTTCTTAGCAGAGAAAGCTCAATATATTGAAGAGTTCCAGAAAAAAGCAGTTGCCGACAAACAAACACGTGAATTCCTTAAAGGTCACAACGGCGATGAAGTCTTAGAGCTCTTTAATAGATGGGAACAACTCTATAAATAACCAATTTCCAATTTTTAATTTTTTTTAAATCTTTAGCAGTAAAAAAATAGAAGGCCGTTTTTATACGCAATATGTTTTTTTATACATATTTTTGAAGATAAAGATTAAATTAACAAAGCATTCCAAAGACTCAAAAGATATACTACAATAACTTTAACAGTCAACTTAGATATGATTAAAGCACATAATTTCATAGGTTATTTTACAAAAACAATATATGGCGTTTTAACGTCTAACCACTTACTAAAAAAGGCGAAAAACAATTGAAAGTTACTTTGGTCAATCCACCTTATCCCCTAAACGCGCATTCTCACCCGCCCTTTATTCCTTTAGGACTTGCCTATCTAGGTGCAGTAGGTGAAAAAGAAGGTCATGAAATCAATGTTATTGACTGCCAAGCAGAACGCCTTAATCATGACACGTTTAGACAGAGAATTAGAAAAGAAAAACCAGATGCAATAGGAGTCACCTCGACCACATTACTTTATAAGTCCGCAAAAAAAATCCTTGAAATCGCCAAAGAAGAACATCCAAACGCCACAACTATGATAGGTGGAAGCCACGTTACATTTTGGGATGAAAATGCACTCAAAGAATGCTCAAGTATAGATGTAATTATACGTAGAGAGGGTGAATTAACTTTCATTGAACTCCTACAAAGGTTACAGGAAAAAAAGGATTTTGCAGGAGTTCTAGGTACAACTTTCCGTGGAAAAGATGGGAAAATTTTACGTAATGAAGATAGACCTTTCTTACAGGATTTAGATTCATTACCATCTCCGGCATATCATCTCTTACCAATAGATGCATTCCATCGCATGGGTAAAACAATTTTTCCTTTAGTTACCAGCAGGGGATGCACCCAATGGTGCGACTTCTGCAGTACAGTCAGAATGTTCGGAAGAGGATACCGCACACGAAACCCGAAAAAAGTAGTAGACGAAATGGAAATGTTACATAATAAATACGGAGAAAGTCAATTTACTTTTTATGACGACGCGTTTACAGTTAACCGTAAACATACGCTTGCGATGTGCGATGATATTAAAGCACGTAAACTTGATGTCACGTGGGACTGCGAAACACGTGTTGATATGGTTGATAAAGAACTACTTACAGCCATGCATAATTCTGGTTGTATAACGATTTGGTTCGGGGTTGAATCAGGCTCAGAAAAAATCTTGGGCCAAATGAACAAAAAAATCAAGCTAGAAGAAACCCGAGAAGCTTTTAAAATAGCTCAAAAAGTTGGCTTGATGACAATTGCCAGCGCGGTTATTGGATTTCCAGGTGAAACAGAAGAAACAGCATGGGAAACAATCAATTTTATTAATTCACTAAATCCAGATGATATAGGTTGCTATGTAGCTACACCTTATCCAGGTACACCAATGTATGAACAGGTTGTTAAAAACGGATGGCTAAAAGTCACAGACTTCGACAAATACGACACAGCAACACCAACATTTGAAACTCCACAGCTTAGCATGGAAAAAATCAGAGAAATCAGGTATAAAGCGCATCAGAAGTTTTACCTGCGTCCGAGATACGTGTTAAAAATGATACGTAGAGGAGGAACATATGGTAAATCAGGATTAAAAACCTCTGCGGCATACGCATTAAGGGCAATGCACATAAAATTATCCTGATTTTATTTCTTAAATTAAATTTTTTTCTTAAAAAAGGTACCATAGATAACATCAGCTTTACAACATTAACTAAGAAAGCAATATATTCAATCTAACATTAGAAATCTATTTCATAAGGCCAACTAAAATGAAAGTTACCCTAATCAATCCACCATATCCACCAAGCGTCCATTCGCATCCGCCATTTATCCCGTTAGGTTTAGCGTATTTAGGTTCAGTTATAGAAAAAGCAGGACATAAAGTTACAGTAATAGACTGTCAAGCCGAGAAACTTACATATGAAACGTTCAAAGAGCGAATTGCTCAAACAGTTTCAGACGTTATAGGAGTTACAGCCACAACACTGCTTTACAAATCCGCTATGAAACTCGTTGATATATCCAAACAAACTCAACCGTACTCAATTACAATACTTGGTGGATCACATGGCACGTTTTGGGATGAAAATGCACTCAAAGAATACCCAAACTTAGACATCGTCGTACGTCGAGAGGGAGAACTTACTATAGTTGAACTTCTCAATAAAATTGAAAATAACTTGGACATCAGTGGAGTATTGGGAATAACCTATAGAAAAGGTAGCAAACTAATCCGTAATGAAGATAGACCATTTATAGAGAACCTAGATTCACTGCCTTTTCCTGCACATCACCTCTTACCATTAGAGAAATTGAAACATAATGGTAAAATCTTGTTCCCATTAGTATCAAGCCGTGGATGTGTTTATTGGTGCGACTTTTGCAGTACAGTCAGAATGTTCGGAAGAGGATACCGCATGCGCAGTGCAGAAAACGTTGTAGATGAAATGCAGTTTATTCATGATAAATATGGCATTGACCAAGTTACCTTTTATGATGACGCATTCTCGGTAGATCGAGAAAGGGTACTTAAGATTTGCAAAGAACTGCGTGATAGAAAACTTGACCTCATTTGGGATTGTGGTACACGAGTAGATATGGTTGACCGTGAATTAATGAAGACGATGCGGGCTGCTGGATGTATAGCAGTTTGGTTAGGTGTAGAGTCTGGGTCTGAAACAATGCTAAAGGCAATGAACAAAAGTATTAAATTAGATCAAACTAGACGCGCATATAAAATTGCTCATGAAGAAGGTTTAATGACTATAGCAAATGTAGTTTTGGGCTTTCCAGGTGAAACAGAGAAAACTGCCAAAGAAACAATCAACTTCGTTAAAGAATTGAACCCTGATGACGTTGGATTCTATATAGCTACACCTTACCCTGGAACACCAATGCATGACCAAGTGGTTAAAAACGGATGGCTAAAAGTCACAGACTTCGACAAATACGACACAGCAGGACCAACATTTGAAACCCCTTATTTAAGTATGGAAAAACTTGCAGAACTACGGTATAAAGCATACCAGCAATTCTACCTCCGCCCAGGATATGTACTAAAAATGCTACGTAAAGGAGGCACCTATGGTATTTCAGCTGTTAAAACTTCAGGAGCGTACCTGCTCAGAGCTCTCCACTTGAAGTACTGGTAGATTTTCTCTAGTTTTCCTAACAAAAGCTATCATTGCTAAAACAAGCACAAGTATACTCATCGAGATAGTTATTGATAGAAAATTCATCCCTATAGGTGATAACCCTAAAAATAACCCAACTATACCAGTTAATCCAAAACTCAATGCAACCGAAAGCACAAGCTTTTCAATTAAGTCAATTTTGTTTTTGGCTAAGAATAATATATTCACTAAACAATAACCAGGCAAAAACACAATGAATAAGAAACTAGTGATATAGCGAAGAAACACTAGAAAAGAATCAGATGGAACAAGATAAGTGAAAATCAGCGTTAATACTGTGAATCCGACGATGATTCCAAACCATCTTGACGGTTTCAGATTGAGCACATCAAATAATTTAAACAAAGAAAAATAGAGAAAGGGAAGTTTACATGAAAGCCTTGTAGATCGGGTGGGTTTCTTCGAGTGGTCTAGTACCTAGATCAGCTGCGGCTGATGCAAGATATGTATCTGTCACTGCTATTGCAGGGAAAACCCATTCTGCCTGTTCGGCTGGCCCAAACATAAGCCAGTTCGCGCCTGCCATCTGCATGATAGTGTTTGTAGCTGTTACTGTGCCTTTTCGGAATTGTTTTGCAACGTTTGCTTTTACCCAACCCATTGTTGTGACAACGTTTCCGCTGCCTAAACCAACTGGGTGACCATACTTTTCTTTCATGATGGGTATGGCTCTAACTGAAGCGCCCATATCGGGTTCAAATGCAGGTATAGCTGTATCGATTAAGGGTTTGGTGATTCCTGCTCTTTCAGCCATTGCTAAAGCTTCTACAATAACATTCATTTTGCCTTCTAGCGTCGTATCTTTTGGATCGTCCGCTAGGACAATTGACATTTTGATACCACTTTCTTTGATGTTTGCTAGTTCAGCGTCTGTAACACCCTTATAAATTGAATTGTAGAGACATCTATCTGCGAGACCCATTTTCTTAGCCAAGTTCGCTGCTGCCATACGGGTTCTTGGACTCATTGCATCAAGCATAAGTGGCGCGTCAGTGTGTTTCGGTACGAAATCAATGTATTTTTCAAATGCAGTTTCAGTTGTACCAACTATGTCTAAAGCGAATTTAACACCTGTTATATCGCTTTGAGTCTGTATAGTGTTGATTAAATCTTCAGCTGCTTTTTCATCAAAAATACCTTTGTTTGCATCTTGAACCATTTTTTGGCCTAGCCAAAATATGGAGCCGATTAGAAAAGTCGGCAGTTCTCCCGGTTGACCACCTATTTTTGCGTCACAAATATCGTATATTTTTTGTGGTGTGTTGAATTTAAAGGACATTTCCTACACTTCTAACGGATTATTTCTTGATTGCTTTCTTTGCCAGCTCTGGAGCTTCTTCTTTGTTCTTACCGAATAAAGCACCCATTGCATCTGCGTCTTCTTTTTTGACTGCTGCGCCGCCCATGATTATGCCAACTTTGTCTTTTAAGCCGGCTGCTTTAAGAAGCTCATCAAGTTTAGCCAAGTTGTTCTTCGAGGGCACTGTATTTACGGATAATGCGATAATGTTTGCATTGTTTTCTTTTACTTTATCAACGAATACTTGTGGAGCAACGCTTTTTCCTGCATCAATAGTTTTGAAACCTGCACGTTTTAAAGTACGTCGAACTGCTTCTTTTGCTGTGTCATGCATATCTGGTTCAATGTTGCCGATAACAACAACGCCAATTGGATTCTCTGGTTCTGGAGGCTCTTTTTCCATCATAGATTTAAGCCACGACATTTAAACACCTTTTTCCTTTTTAATTACTCTGGGCTTTTTATACTCGAGATTAATATTTAACCTTTTACCAATAATCTGAATATAATCACATTAAACGGGAAAATAAATGCTTAAACCTGCTAAAACTGAAGCCTTGCTGCTCTCCATATTTGTGTTCGCTTTTTTATACCGTTTACTCTTGATGCTTTGGGAAGGTTTTCCTCCAGGAGCCGATATAGGTTTACATAACAGCGTTATTTATTCAATCAGCGGATCTGGAAATATAGATTTTCTTTACAACTTTTATCACATGGGAGGCGGCACTTCACTAACATTTCCCGGTTACCACATCTTTACCACATTTGTAGTATCGTTAACAGGTTTAGAGGAATATATTGCACATGCAGTAATTGCCTCACTATTTTCGTCACTGATTGTGTTATGTGGATTTTTGATAACTAAAATTTGGTCGACTACTGCCGGGTGCATAATTGCATTATTAGTGGCAATATCACGATTTGATATAGAAATGCTACTTTGGGCAGGATACCCAAATGCTATAACACTATTTTTATTACCATTAACATTTTATCTGTTTTTACAGAGAGATCGTTTTTCGAAAATCCCGTTCATAATTTCAACAGCTATTTTAACTGGGTCAATTTTTTTAACACA
>JAAZBP010000086.1 GCA_012513715.1 Thermoproteota archaeon
AACCAACATCCATCAAACAGTATCAGCTTCACGAATTAGAAAACGACTTAATCGCAGCATACTACCAACAAACAAAAAAGCCGCCAACCCACCAATTCCAAAACTCAGGATCCAAAAAAAGCAAAAACAAAACTTGAAAAAACAATAAATGCCTTTTATGAGCAAGTAAATTTTTAAAAGATATAGACAAATATCTATTTTTGATGTGGTATGGTTGTGTCTTTGACTTTTTTTGGCGGGGTCAACGAGATTGGCGGCAACAAAATTCTTTTACGTGACAAAAAAACCAAAATACTTCTTGATTTTGGGCAATCATTTGTTTTTGGACAAAAATACTTCACTGGCTATCTGTCGCCACGTGGAGTCAACGGCTTAGCCGACTACTTCACATTCAATTTGCTACCCAGAATAGAGGGCCTATACTCAGAGGACATGTTAGCTTTCTGTGACCTACCATACTGTAAACCCCAAATTGATGCAGTGTTTGTTTCTCATGCGCATTTTGACCATATCAACCACCTGCAATTCTTAGACCCCCAAATCCCAGTCTACACAGGCTATGGAACAAAACTTTTCATGGAATGCATGGAAGAAACAGGCTACAACTCCCACTACGGAGAACACGCCTACAACCAGTTTCGTACAGGAGACAAAATCAAAGTAGGCAACCTAACAGTTGAACCCATACATGTTGACCACTCAATCCCTGCAGCGTACGGTTTCATTATTGAGACTTCAGAGGGAAACATCGTCTACACTGGAGACCTACGCAAGCACGGACCCAGAAGCGACTTAACCGAAGACTTCATCCAGAAAGCTAAAGCAGCAGATCCCGTGGCTATGGTTTGTGAGGGTACAAGGATGGCGCCGTCTGAGAACCGCCAAAACATAGGTGAACCGGAAGTGAAAAAGCAAGCCCAAAAAGTAATCCAAGACACAGACAAAATCGTTTTTGCAACACACTATAGCCGTGACATTGACCGCTTCAACACCTTCTACAAATCAGCTAAAAAAGCAAACAAAAAACTAGTCATAACACCCAAAACCGCACACCTACTAACCAAACTCCTAAACGACAAACACCTAAAAGTCCCAGACCCAATAAAAGACAAAAACATACTGGTATACTATAAACGTAAGAAAAGCGGTAGCCACGACGACAAAGACTACTATCTATGGGAAAGAGCTTTTATAGATAAGATGGCAACCCACGAATACGTTAGGAAGCATCAGAAGGAGTTGGTTATGGATTTGGGTTTTTATCAGTTTGCAGAGTTAATCGACATTAAACCGTTGGCTGGGAGCCATTTTATTCATAGTATGAGTGAGCCGTTTAGTGAGGAGGATATTGAGGATGAGGTTATGCATAACTGGTTAAACCACTTCAAACTTCAATTTCATCAGATGCATGCTTCAGGACACATGAACAAAGAGCAGCTAGCAGAAACAATCAATTATATCAAACCGAAAATGCTCTTTCCAGTTCACACAGAAAATCAGTCATTATTCAAAACCTACTATGACAATGTTCAACCGATTGAAATAGGTAAAGAGTATAAAATCAAATAAAAAAGACTATTTTTGGTTCATGTTTCTTAGGTACACTTGTTTTGCTACACTTGTAAGCTTATCTAAATCAGTATTTTCATAAACATGAACAAATGACCAACCCGGATTTTTATGAACAGTAACATTAAGTCCACCAAAATCAAGTTCATCTTTTGAAATTTTAACTTCAAAAGTAAACTGTGAAACTTGAGGAAAAATACAACAAAAAACTCTATCTGAATAAAAACTAATTCTAGTAGAGTTTACACTCATTTCAACATTCGAAAATGCTTTAATCTCATTAATCAGTTTAATAGCAATTTGCCTTATTTCAGAATTTACTATTTTCCCTAAAACATCCTCAACCTTTACGGAAGTGGTATTAGAAAAGTCCCTTTGAGCTTTTTTAAGCTTTAAATCAGCTTTTCTATGTTCATTTACATATGTAGTGTTGCAGTTCTTATCTCCTTTCATCTGATCAAATTTCCACAGAGCCATCTCAATTTGACGAAGAGTTTTGTTTCCATCAGGAAATAAAGTATTGAGAGAATCCATATATTTCAAATAATTTTCCACTCCTTGATACTTCAAAGAGTCCAAATAGTCGGAGTATTCTCTGTAGGATTTTAAAATTAACTGGTTATTCTCAGAAGTAGCCTGTAACCACTTCATAGCTCTCCAAGCTCTATAATCAATTATACAGAATTGTTCAGGATAAAGCACTGTCAGAAACGCAGACGCTACAGCTATCTGAACACCCTTTAAATTAGGGCTCATCAGCAACTTTATCTTTTGTATAATGTCTTTCTCTAGCAATACTTTTTGTGTTATTTCCTTTATCTGTTCATCAGTATTTTTTTGATAACTATTAATTGGTCGCCTAGTTTTCCATAATCCGATACTTATGAATTCATCTCTCTTCAAGTATCCTCGTTTTGATATTATTTTTGATATATTTTCAAAGTATGGTGATTTCTCAGTTTTTTTAAGTCCGTTTTCATCTATGTATTCTGGATACACTCCACTGGTGTCTTTTTTATAATCAGCTTCGCATTTATTCATCCAAAAATCTAAATCAAAACTCTGTCTCATTTTAATCAATCTGTTTATTTGATTAGTGAAGTTTAACTTTAATACTAGAAGTTTATGGAGTTATTATATTCTACATCTTTAGCTTATTTATTATTTCTCTGATAAGCTATCTTGGATAATTCAATTAATTGAGGTATGTTAAGAGAATCTTTAACAAGAGCATAAGACCAACTGGACCCTTTACTCACTGGACGCCAAATGTCATTTAAATTTTTATTTTTAAGTTCATCTATTGGAATCTTAACTTCAAAGCCAAATCCTCCCTTCTCAGGATAAATAGAACAGAATTTTTGTTTAGCAAAAAAGTTAATATGATCAGAACTTGTCCTTAATTCAACATTATCTGCAATTTTCAGTACTTCCTCAAGCAACTTGTACCCAAATTCTCTGACTTTTTGATCAGCTATGATTCCAAGATGCTCTTTAACCGAAGGCTGAGAAGATCTAACGGGCATTGCGCTTTGAGTATTCTTGTTTGAAACGTTTACAGCGGTAATTTTATCATTGTATAATGGCTCAAAAATATGTGCATAAACAGTTGACCCCGAAGACTCATTAATAAAAGTACTAAATTCAATAATTTGAACTCTGTATGGAGAATAAGTTAGATGTTTACAGGCTTCTTCAACTTCAGCGGTTTTCTCATCAATAATTACTACAATGCTTGGATTCTTGGACAATAGACTTGATAAGAAACGATAAATATCCTTCGAGTTAGTCTTCTCTAAAATTGTTGATCTAATCTTGTCATCTTCATTGATTTTGTTGTATAACATTTCAAGTATCTGTGTTCTGCTGCTTTGTTTGTCAAGTCCATTTATAAATCTAGTAAGTTGACTAACAATGTGTTCATAGATTGGGTGTGTAGATAATTCATTTTCAACAACATACCAACTATAAGGCTCGGATAAGTCAAGCACATAAGCATCTGGTATAGATCCGATTCCTGAAGCGGATTTAAGTAGGGTTTTTATGTCAAAATAAATCGAGTCTTCACCAAAGATTTCCTTAGACTGCGACTTAACTAAAGGGTGAAACTCTTTTTCTTCACTTTTAGGTGTCCATTCCACAAATCTTGTACCATCAATGACTAGCATGCAGATTTATCCTCAGCAAACTACTCAGCAGATAATATACACTTAGAAAGTTATTTATTAATTAAGCTGAAACTATGAAGAGAGATTTAGTAGATGAAGAGCCCCCACTTTCTCCTGTTAATGTGTATAGTTTTAGTCAGTTCCCTTTTTATGAATGTTATATCTGGACTTGGAGACAGTGATGCAGCAGTTATTGGTCATATTTCTAATTCTTCGCCTAAACCTGGAGATGCAATCTATGTAACGGTTACTTTCCAGAGCTACATTAACGAACCTATTCGTGTTTTACGGGTTGGTTTTCATGGTGACTGGATGGGTGACCAAGAATTTCAGGGTCCAAACTTGATGAATAACCCTGTAACTGTTGAGGCGAAAGGCTCCTACAGCACCCAGTTTCTAATTATTGTTCCCTCACAAGTTAGTGTGGGTTCTCACAATTATATTGTTGGTGTTGACGGCTCAGACCAACTAAGCAACACCTACTCATGGGATTCCCCGAATTACACATTACAAGTTGAAACATCACACACAAACAGCCCAACTCCAACCGCATCTCCAATACCTGCAAATCATGGTTTAGTGGGTTATTGGAAATTTGATGAAAATCAAGGTGCAAATGCTTTTGACAGTAGTTCCTATGCAAATAATGGCGCTATTTTAGGTGCAACATGGACTCAAGGCAAATATTCTGCAGCACTAAATTTTGATGGCAACAATGATTATGTCAGCATACCAGACTCTAATAGTCTAAGAGTTCAATCGTTCTCACTGGTCTCTTGGGTAAATCTATCTGAACGCCCCTACCAAATAGTTGAGGGAGCCCATCATCATAGTGCAATAATTAACAAAATAAATTTTAAAGATAACACAGGAACCACAGGCTACAAAATTCAATTTGAACATCCAACATCAGACAATGACCATTTAGTCATAACTATAGGAGACGGCGCAGCACAGAGATTTCTAATAGACTATAACTCAATTAATGATTTAACAATAAACCAATGGCACCAAATTATTGGAACATGGAACGGAAATACAGCATCCATTTACATAGATGGGCAATTAAAAAGTAGTATAAGCACCAACAGTTATACAATCGTACATGATAGTACAGCATTAACTATTGGAGCTGAACCACCTGTAGGTGTTAGATGTGATTTTAAAGGCAAAATTGACCAAGTAATGGTATATAATAGAGCCTTATCATCTCAAGAAATAATAGATCTTTACAATAATAGTTATGATTTACCATCGCCCACACCAACAAATACGCCACCCACAGAGAATCCAACAAATGAACCGCAACAAACAAACACACCAACTTCAACAGGTAATTTATTTGATTCATTAAAGGAAATTTTTGGAAACTGGCTATTCTATGTTGTAATTATAGTAGTTATAGTAGTAATTACTTTGACGCTGTTCTTAGGCTTAAGAGGCAAAAAGATAGTAAGGAAATACTAAAACTGCCTCAAAAAATGATCTTAATAATAAATTAAAAATTTATACAGTCACAATTGGGATTAAATCTTTTATATAACTTGAGATGTAAAACAAAATAACTTGGAGGCAAAATATGAGAATACCAAAATTTACAGTTGTAGTCTTTGGAATCTTGGTTGGGCTCACAATACTTTTCATTTTTCTCCCAGATTACCAAATAAAATCAATAGAAATCAACGCTGCTGATAACCCAGAAATACCATACTACAAATTTGATGAAGCCATACAACTTTGGAAAATCTGGAAGGTAACAATATTTCAGCCAGCCAGCTTAATTCTGATAATTGTTACAATAATAGTAGCAGCAATAATGATTGCCCAGCTCATTGCAATGAATTACAAATTAGCAGCAAAAGATGAAATTCAAACATTATAGAACATTCCTTTTTTTACTTCAGGACCAAATTTACAATTAGAACATTAATTTTATTTCCTTGAAAAAGTGTAATGCTTCCTGACTCAGAAATACTAGAAAAATAAGCGACCAATATAGTAGAGATAAAGGATAGCCAAGCGCAAGCTAGATATATTATTAGAAAGAGAACTTGAAGAAGGAAGTTGCCGCTCTTGGAAAAAGTTTACAACAAAGCTATTAGGGACAAGATTCCTGGCGTAATCGAAGCTTCTGGAAAGAAATATGAAATTATTAGGCTTTCGGATGAGCAGTTCCTTTCAGAGCTAGAAAAAAAGATTTCAGAGGAAGTTAGTGAATACCAGGAGAGCAAGGATATCGAGGAGTTAGCAGACATTTTAGAGGTTATATTGAGGATAGTTGAGCTTAAAGGCTCATCAGTTGATGTGCTTGAGAGCATCCGAAAAAGGAAGTTAGTTGAAAGAGGCGGCTTCAAAGAAAACCTGTTTCTAGTAAAAACCTACTGAGCTATCCTCTTTGCATTCTCATGATAAGTAATTTGCCTGAAAATTGTTGTGCTCAACTTTTATGGTAATAAAGCGAGTTTGCTAAAACATAATCAATCCAGCTTTAGCTAAAACAGTAACCGATGGTTTTACACAAGTTTTTTCTTGTCAGTTCACACTTATTGTTGCTAATAGAGGAAACTGGTTTGGCTGAGCTGGGTATCAATGAAAGTTTTCGCAGAATAAGCACCATAATTGAGAGGGATAGTAAGGATACGACTTACAAGTTTGCTCTTCTTCGTGCAGTAATTGAAATTTCACAGGAGTACGAGCACCTGAAAAGAGAA
>JAAZBP010000087.1 GCA_012513715.1 Thermoproteota archaeon
TCTGTTTTAGGTAGTATAATTGAGAATTTAGTTCCTTTTCCTTCAGTGCTTTCAACTTCAATTTTTCCTTCATGTGCCTCTATAATTCTTTTGCAGATGCTTAATCCTATTCCAAGGCCTTTTGATTTAGTAGTGAAGAAAGGTGTATACAATTTTTCAATTACGGCTTTTGACATGCCTACTCCTGTATCGATCAATTCTATTCTGATTAATTTCTTCATCTCTTTGTTTGTAATTCTTAGTGTGCCGCCACTCTGCATTGCATCAAAACTATTTGTAACCAAGTTAGTAAGTACCTGTTCCATTTTTGGGGTATCAATAGCAATTATAACTTCATTGCTTGTTTCATCAATAATCTCAATGTTATTTGGTTTTATAAATTTGGATAGTGTTCTTTCAACTAATTTTTTCGGTGTTGTTTTAACCTTGTACAATTTTATTTCTGATGAATAATCAATCAAGTTTTGAACAATATTATCTGAATATACAACGCAGTCGTCTATTGTTTTAAGCATAGCTTGTCCATCTTTATCCATTAACAAAGAATATTTTTTCTTCAAATAGTATGTTGCGTTCCTTATTCCTGCTAAAGGATTCCTTAAATCATGTGCCACTATTCTCGAAACTTCAAGCATACCCTCTATTTTTCTTTTAAGTGTATCTCTAACAGCATTTGAGACTATATCAATTTCTTCTGTACTGCTAAGTTTTGGTACTGAATAGTTGGGGTTAAGAGATATTTCTTCAACGTATTCAGATAGTTTTCTCATCGGTTTCACGACTTCTTTTTCAAGAAGAACAAGAAGTATCAACCCTATAATCACTGAAATGCCAATCGTAGATAATGAAAAAACGTTGCCCATCAAAATACTTTGTTGATGGATTATTCTTTCATTATAAACAGTCAACATAAATGACGGATTAGAGTGTACGTCTTCAATTAGAGAGTAACCTATAATTACTGACTGATTTTGTTCTTTGAGTGTGTTTTTTTGTCCACTTAACAATAATTCTTGAACAATATTTTGCTCATTCATTTCTAAATCTGTGGTTGTTGATAAAGTAAAATTAAAGTCAACTATTGAATTTAACCTGTTTAGTTCTACATTATCAAGAAATTTTCCAAAAAGCATTCCTCCCATAATTGGTCCTTGCTTGTCACTGGATAATACTGGAGAAGTAGCAATCATCATCGGCTTGTTTTCAACTAACATTAACCCAGAGATTGCATTATCTTTATATTGAAAATTCCAAATATGTGGGCAGTCAATCAAGAATTCTTGTGTTTCTCTATCAATATCATATTTAATTGATGCGCCAAGGTCATATTCTTGTTGATATATCACCTCTATTTGGTTGTTTACAATAACCACACAGTTAAGCTGCAAATTTTCGAATGTTGAATCAACAAAGTTACTTAGTATATATTCTTCATTTTTGTTTTGAACGTATTCGTATGTGTCGTCCCAAAAAGCATAGTCGGATACTTTAACTTCCAAATCTGAAGTTCTGTATTCTATTAGGTTCTTTGCAATTTCTATTTTTTGTATAGTTTCTTGTGTTTCAATTCTATGTGTGTTTGGTTCAAGAGTTACATAAGTAATTATTTGTAAAGCTGAAAACATAAACAGGGTTAGAATCAAAACAGTTAAAGTTGTTTTTGTTCTCAGCTTCATTTGGCCGACTGATTCCCCAAAATTATATTCTTGAATATTAATTTAAACGATGTGGATTATTAATACATATTTTTTAGCTTCATTGTTAACCGATTAGCTTGAAGAATACTGCTGTTTACAGTGTTTTTTATTTCAACATTTTCTTGTAAGATTTAATGTCTAAAGTTTTGAGTTTGAATATCAAGTTACATTTTTTTGTTTTAGATCTTTTCGTTATGAAATTAGCGTAATTTAGGGTTTTCAGTTTTTTCAGGTCCTTTTTTATTTTGTTTATTCTGTAGAGTATTGTTAACTTGTTAAAAGGTGCAAATAGTTTTTGTTCATTCTTAATAATCATTAGGTATTTGGCGTAAAACCTGTCTATTGAGCACAAGAATAATATAGCCTAATCTTTAAATCATCTTCTTAAACTGGTGCCGTCTAGATTGAAAAATAAATGTAGCAGTCTCGGATACGTTAACAGAATTCAAGAAAACATTTTGAATATAAAAAAGAAAGAACTTGCTTGTCTCTATGAGGATCTTAAAGCTGCCGACTGCGTAATCTGTGGTGGTTCAGGGCGCTCTCTTTATTCGCTAAATGCTGCTATGAGTCAAATTGCTCTTGCACAGGCTGGCTGGCGAAATAAAGTTGTTATAACTCCTGATGATCCTGGTTTTCCTGGTAGGAGCATGTATGATGCTGCACCTGATCTTGAGAGGCGCTATAAGAAAACTTTGTTGCTTATGAATTCTGGAAGTGGCTATTCTGATGATCCGCTTGTAATGGCGCAGGATCTTGCTAAGTATATTGAGGAAACTCGCAGTAATCATTTCTCGATGGGGTTGTTGACTTCTGCAGCTTCTTCTCCACTTGCTGAATTAACTAAGCGATATGGAAACGTGGTTCAATTAAAAGGTAGAGGTAAGCTAAAACCGAGTTTTGAGTATTCTGAAACTGGGATGATGGGTGACATTTTTGAGCTTGGTACTCTTGAATTGTTGAATAGTATGATTGAGTCGATTTATCGGAATTTGGATGTTGATGAAGTTTTTAATTTGTGCGTTGAAGAATTCGAGAAAATCGGCGACATGATTGACTGTAATGTCCACTCAGAAACTTATACTCGGATTGTTGATTTGCTTGAGAAACGTACTAACTTGTTTCTGGGTGGTCGTGGTACTGCTAATGAAATTGCCAAAATGACTGGGGTTAGACTTTTTCATATCAAGAGCTTTTTGGGCGATAATGTTTACATTACTAGGGGTGTTAATACTCCTCATCCTAGAGCTGGTGACCTTGAAATCTTGTTATCTTACTCTGGTGAAACAAGGCCTGTAATTTTGTGGGCGGATGTTCTAAAGAAATTTGCTGGAAACGTTGTTGCTATTACAGGCGTTCA
>JAAZBP010000088.1 GCA_012513715.1 Thermoproteota archaeon
ATTCCTGAAATAATGTATTTGATAATTGGAGAAACACATCCTGAAGTTAGAAAAAATGAAGGAGAAAAATACCGTAAAAAATTGCTGGATTTGGTCTATGATTTAGGCTTAGAAAAAAATGTTCGCTTTCATAACCGTTTTCTACCGAAACGTGAACTCATAAAATATTTGCAGGCAACAGATGTATACGTTACACCCTATGTATCTCCAAACCAGATTAGTAGCGGCACATTAGTCTATGCTTTAGGAGCTGGAAGAGCTATAATTTCTACGCCTTACCTTCACGCTCAAGAAGTGTTAGCTGAGAACCGGGGGCTTTTCTGCAAATTCAAAGACTCAAAATCTATAGCTGACTGCCTAATCAAACTTTCAGATGATAATCTTAGAAAAAATATAGAAAATAAAGCATACAAGTATAGCAGAAGATTTCTGTGGTCTAGTGTAGCAAAAAAATATGAAGAGTTATTCTCCCAGACGATACGGAAACAAAGGTGACTACAAAGTGGAATTACCAGCTATAAAATTGGATTTTTTAAGGCAAAGCACAGACGAAACAGGGCTTTTCCAACATTCTAAATTTAATATTCCTGCTAGAAAAGAGGGCTACACAACAGATGATAACGCACGAGCATTGATAGCGTGCACTCAATATAATACTATGTTTGATAATTCAACAAGTGACTTAATAGATCGATATTTGACTTTCTTGTTGTACATGCAGAGGACTGATGGCAGAGTCTACAACATACTCAGTTATGAAAGAAAATTCATTGATGACACAAACAGTGAAGACTGTATAGGACGTGTTATGTGGGCATGTGGGCGCTGTTTAGATTCGAACTTATCAGTAGAAAGAAAGTTGCTTGCTAAAGAAATTTTTGATAGAGCATTTCCATGGGCATCTAGCTTCAAAGCACTAAGAGCCAAAGCCTTCTCGATAATGGGTTTATTTCATTACCTACAAGCTTACCCGGATGACCCAAACATTAAACTTAATATTAAGGCATTAAGCGATGACCTCTTGAACCACTTTGAACATGAATCAAGTGAAAAGTGGAATTGGTTTGAACCTTATCTTACATACGCTAATGGAAGATTATCACATGCATTATTCTTGGCTTACGAGGCCACAAAAGATAGTAGATATTTAGCTATAGCCAAAAAGTCTCTTGATTTTCTTTTACAGGTTCAAATGATTAATGAAATCTTTGTCCCAATAGGGAATAATGGTTGGTACCACAGGGATAGAGAAAGAGCGATTTATGATCAACAACCACTTGAGGCAGCGTGTATGACTGAAACGGCAGTTACCGCTTTCCGCATTAGTCACGAAGAAAAATACATTAGAAGAGCATACGAGATTTTTAATTGGTTTTTAGGTAAAAACATGTTAGGTCTAATGGTCTACAACAGCGAAGATGGAAGTTGTTATGATGGATTAACTCCTATGGGATTGAACCTGAATAAAGGTGCTGAAGCAACGGTAACATATCTTTCGGCTAGACTAGAATTAGAAAAAGTAAATGGTTTTAGCTTAGACAAGGAACATTACAGATTTTAATAGACACCATTGTTTTAAACATTTAAAAATAGTTTATACAAAAATATTTCAGTATTATTTTTAAAGATTAACAGATATTTCGAGTTGAATCAAAAGTTTTTAACTCATGAACCCCAATATAGAATACAACTCTTGAATTGCTGAGGAGTTATTGTTGTAATGTTGACGTGTGATTTAATGTTAAGAGATATTGTGACTGCTAAAAAAGGTGTAACAGCTAAAGAATGCATCAGTCTTCTATTCAAGAGACATGTAGGAACGGTTATTATAGTAGACGAAAACGAAAGATGTGCAGGTATCTTTACAGAACGTGATGCAATAAGAATTATCGCTCAAGACTTATCTATTGATAAGCCTATAGAAAAAGTGATGACGAGACATGTGTACACTGTTTTAGAGGACACACCATTCATTGAGGCAAAAAAAATTATGAAACTACATAAAATCAGACATATACCAGTTACAGATTCCGATGGAAAACTTGTGGGTTTACTATCAATCAGACATATATTAGACACTTTACTTGGAATGCCGTAGGAACAAAGAAGGGAACTAACTGATGAACCGATTTGAGGGTAACCCTATTCTTGAGCCTATAGGCACTCATGATTGGGAATCACAACTTGTATGTAACGCAGCCACTTTTGCATTTGACAAGAAAATTCATATTCTATACCGCGCAATGGGAACAGACCACATTTCACGTATCGGATATGCTGTTTCCACTGATGGTTACAACATAGATGAACGGATGCCATTACCAGTTTTTAGTCCAATGACTGAAGCAGAAAAAGAAGGATGCGAAGACCCGCGAATCACATTGATGAATGATTCTTTAATTATGGCTTATACGGCATTCGGCAAATACGCTTACAATAAAGTGTACCAGATAGGGTTAACCAAGATTGGAGTAAAAGATTTCATTAGCAGAAAATGGAATTGGGATGAAAGGTCACTAGTTTTTCCAGGAATCCGTAATAAGAACGGTTTGATTTTCCCCAAAAAGGTTGGTGGAGAATACATATTATTCCATCGTCTTGACCCAGATGTCTGCATTTCTCATTCCAAAGATTTGAAAAGATGGTATGATCTTAAGTTTGTAATGGGACCTAGAGAAAACAGTTGGGATTCATGGAAGGTAGGTACAACTGGACCGCCAATTGAATTGAATGAGGGTTGGTTATTCATTTATCATGGAATCAACTATGAAAAAGTTTACTCTTTAGGTGTTGCTTTACTCGACAAAAATAATCCAGGTGAAGTTATTTATCGAGGCGAAAAACCAATATTGAGTCCTGAAAAAGAATATGAAATTTTCGGTAAAGTCCCAAACGTGGTATATAGTTGCGGCACAGTTCTATTAGATGACAAACTACTAATTTACTATGGAGGAGCAGATACGGTGTTATGCGTAGCTACTTACGACCTCGCAGAGGTTCTGCCTAAAAAATAATGTCTAAATGAAACAATGCACACTTAATCTTGTTTACAAGCTTCAGTATTTATCTAGTTGTTGGAAAAATTTTGAAAATACATGTGAAATAAGAAAATTCAGTGCATTTTAGTGAATAAATGTAATCAAAGCTTTGAATCGTTTCATAGTTAGAAATATTGGATACCATTTTGTTGATATTTTTACTGTTGTTGGTTAATTGTGAAATTGAAAAATCAAAATAAGGATTTAGCATAATTTCCGATTAGATAATTGAAGTATATACTAGTATGTTTTTTATATTTTCTTTTTATCTGCGATTTCTTCAAGAGTACGTCCACTGAGAACTGACTGGGGCTCAGTGGCTACAATATCCTGATTTATGTTAGCCCCTTCATCATTCATCTTAATTAATAACCAGCGTTTATTCAAAGCCTTATTGGTGCGAATCAAAGCGAATCCCTGTTTAATCTTTTTCCCATTTAACCAAAACTTTACGTTCCCATTCTGGATTGCTTCAGCCATAGAAATGGTTTCACCGTCCTCTTCGTTTATGTTCTCGTAGGTTCCAGTATCCCAAACTAAGACTGTGCCAGCCCCATAGGCCCCTTTGGGAATTACACCCTCAAAGTCTATGTAATCAAGCGGATGATCTTCAGTTGGGATGGCTAACCGTTTTTGTCTTGGATCAGTAGAGGGCCCCTTTGGTATAGCCCATGATTTCAGTACTCCTTCAACTTCAAGTCTGAGGTCGTAATGCAAGGTACTAGCTGCATGTTTCTGGATTACAAATCTAGGTTTGCCGCTGGAAACGTTTTGTCCTCCAATAGGTTCAGGAGTATAATGGAAATCCCGTTTAGTTCGATAATCTTTGAGACTATCTGTGTCAATCAAATCAGGTCACCATAAAATTAAACAAGATATGCTTTTAATGAAATAATAATTTTGTTTGACAATAAAGCTTTCTGAATACCTAGCTTAGAAATACTTACCTGTGATTTTTATGAACTTAAGCCTCTACTATTAAGATTTAATTCTAAAGTAGTGAATAGAATAAAAAAACAGTTTCGTCAAAGCGCTAAACCACCAACCAGAATTGTCGGTAGTGTATAAAACAAAAATTGAATTATTAAAAAATCAATTTAGGAATCTTTGGTTTTAGGTAACTTCACTACCAGAAACCTAAAAATGCCAGTTCCAGTGTTCCGGAGTAAATGAGGAATTCCTTTTGGACTATCTATGATAGAATCCTTTTCGACTTCTTTTGTCTCATCACCAATTTCAACTTCACCCTTACCCTCCAGAATATAGAAGAATACATCAACTGGTGTGGTATGTTTCTTAAGTGATTGTCCTGAAGAAAGAGCCATGTAAATCACTTCGGCATTTTCGGTGGAATAAATTTTTCTTGCATCTACGCCATGTGCGTTTTGGAAAGCGTCTACCTCGTTAACTTTTACAATTTTCATAAATGATACCTCTGTTAGGATAATGTTGTTGGTGTGATTTTAGGTTTTCCAGTTGAAAAAGTCTTTCTCGCCTATGATTATCTTCCAAACATATTTAGAAAACATAAAAGAAATCTTCCCGGAGCCTATTGATGATTTCACGTATTATTGACTCTTTTAAATTTAGAGCTTGAGAGATAACTTCTACATCAGTATTTTTTTCGTCTATTATAAAATGCAGTATCCTTTTTTCGTCATGTGTTGTTTCTTGCGTGTTTAACTCTTCACTTGCATGTTTCATTGCTAAGTTCCTTAGGTATAATAACACGGTTTTTTCATCTTCAAAGCGTAATATTTTTTCATCTATATCTGCGACTAAATCAGATATTATTTTTAATCTACTATCTTTAGCCGATTCTATCTGAGATAATCGGTTCAAAAAACTTAGAGCATCCTTAGATAACTTGTTTGGAAGTTTATCAAAAGTTAAAAATTGTTCATCATATAAATGGGGACCAAAACTGATTGACAAACAAGCAGATTGGTTAAGAAAATATAAACGCCGTTTAGGACCAAAAGGGCTTGTTTCCATATTTGAAGAAATTAAACCTACGCGTTCCATCATAGCTAAATGGGCTGTAACTAGTTGTTGACCAACACCCAACTCTTTAGCTATTTCTAGAGCATAACTGGGCTCTTGGCTTAGTCGCTTGATTATCTTTCTACGTACTGGATTTTCAACAATCGTTAAAAGTAAATCTACTGGAGATTTCTCAGTCATATGTTAGTCGCCATAACTATAAAAAAGAAAAAAGGGTTAAAGTAGATTACCTACTTCAATTCGACTTTTCGGGGTTTCTCTTCTGGTTTAGGTTCTTTCTTTGGGATCTTCAACTCCAGTACACCCTCTTTCATTATGCCTTCAACTTTATCAGGAGCCACTTCTTCGGGAAAAGTAACGAAACGCTGCATCGATGAATATGCTCGTTCACGATGTAGGTAATTCTTTCGTTTTGTTTCTTTTTCTTCTTTACATTCAGCAATAATTGACATACCGTCTTTGTTGATTTGTACATCCACTTGATCCTTAGTGAAACCGGGAAGTTCAGCTGATACTACGTAGTGGTCTTCGTTATCCACTAAATCTACTGGCGCATATCTAGCAGGTAGAGTTATTGTTTGTTCATAGTCAGAGTATAATGGAAAGAAAGGCTTCAATAGGTCGTCGAATGACCTTCGGAAGTCATCGAATATACTGTCCATTCCTCTGGATAG
>JAAZBP010000089.1 GCA_012513715.1 Thermoproteota archaeon
ACTAGACAACGTAACAGCCCAACGACGCTCACTTTCACGTATTTTTTTCTCAATTGTTTTTTGTTCTGCAAAGGCTTTAGTTAGTTTAAGATTGCTTAGACTAAGTTGAGAAATTAATTCAGAAAGTTTTACATTAAAGTGCATTGTTTTCTCTATTTTTTCTCTATTGAATCTCTGCACCTTTTTGAATGCATCAAGATATTCTTCTTTGTTAAAGCCGTATTTTTCAGCTTGAGCAGCAAAGAACTCGCTACTAATTTTATCATCTTCTAAGAGAAATTGGCCAGAAAATATGTTGGCTACATGTTTCCCGTTGAGTATAAGCGGTGTGGAAACATCCCAAAGATTATTTTTACATTTGTATAGTTTGTATTCTCCAGGTTTAACTCCCCGTGTAAGTTCAACATCGCTTTCTAGACAATTTTTTAAAGTTTGAGGGTTAGCTCTATGAAATTTTGTACAAATCTCTCGCCAACCTGTTTTTACTAAAATATTTCCGTTAAGGTCAATGATAGCTGAAGCTATTTTTGTAACTTCATATAAGTTATCCATTAGACCTTGAAGTTTTGGTAAATCTAGTATGTTAGCTAAGTCCTGTTCACATATCTCTACATCAGGAGAAAGCATTTTCTCCAACTTGAAACGCAGATGTTCCTCATTTTCTCGTAGTTGATTCTCTGCTTTTTTCTGCTCTGTTATATCTACAGAAATTTCTGCAGCAGCTATAATATTTCCTTCTTTGTCTGTTATCGGCGAAGCGATGATTTCTGCCCATCGTTTTTTTCCTTCGATATCTGTGAAGGAAAATTCATGTGTGTCAAATGGCTTTTTTTCTTTAAAGATTTTTGTCACTCCACAATCTGGGCAAGGTGAATCTAAATGCGCGAATGTGGAGTAACATTTTTTTTCAGGTGATATGACGTTATATTTTTTTAGGTACTTGTTTGCCCAGACTATATTGTAGTTTTTGTCAATTAATGCTAAGCCTGCGCCCATGCTTTCGGTTATTTTATCCAGCATGTCGCGTTCTGATTTGAGTTTTTCTTGGGCTTGTTTTTGTTCAGTTATATCTTCTATTTTTACTATGTGGATTCTGGGGTTACCTTTTTGGTCTTGAAGTACGCTGACGGTTACTTTTCCATCGATTGAGGCTCCGTTTTTTCTTATGTATTTTTTTTCTAAACTAAAAAAAGGTATTTTACCAGAATTAAGTTTCGTAACTGCTTGAATGCTGTCTTCCATGTAGTCTGGATGTGTAATATCTTTAAAACTCATTTTTTTAAGTTCATTTACAGTATAACCAAGAATCCTGCAAAAAGCTTCATTTGCACTTAAAAAATTACCGCCTACAGCTAGTGTAGCTATTCCAATTGGCGAATTTGCTACAATAGCCCTCTGTAACTCTTCATTGTTCTTTAATTCTCCTTTAGCTTTTGCACTCTTAACCGAATTGGTTATTGCGTGTGTTAGTTCTCCGTAGACTGTTTTTGGTGTGCCGTGTTTGTTTATGTAGTAGTTTGCTCCTAGGTTTAGGGCTTGTATGGCTATGTCTTCTCTTCCTTTTCCTGTGAACAA
>JAAZBP010000090.1 GCA_012513715.1 Thermoproteota archaeon
AATGGTTATTACTAAAGTTGTTGAGGTTAGAGTTCCAGAAAAGGATTAAAAGTGTGTATGAAAGTTATACTTTTGATGAAAAATGGGGCAAGAGGAAACTGAAATAGCGGTGGTAGGCACTAAAGGCCAAATAGTTATCCCGCAAAGATTAAGAAACGAGCTAAAAATTACTTCAAAAACAAAACTTGCTCTATACAGAAAAGACGATATGATCGTGGTGACAAAATTAGAGGTTCCTTCTCTTAGGGACGAACTAGAGAAGCTGGCTAGTGAAGTTAGCAAACAACAAAAACAGGGTATTTCTGAAAAGGAAATTCTAAAGGAAATTCAGAGCTACAGACTTGAAAAACGAGGTCGAAAAGGCGAATAGGATGGCTCGAATAGTTGTTGACACCAACGTCTTAGTGTCAGCACTAATCAAAAAAGGAAAACCATTATCGCTCGTCCAAAGATTGCTGGAGAAACATACAGTAGTATTGTCTAGCCAGATGTTGGCTGAACTGGCTGATGTCTTATCAAGGGATAAATTTACAATAACTAATGCCCAAATTGACTTATTCATTTCACTTCTACTAAGGAAGAGCACAGTGACATCTGTTAGCGGCAATCTGAATGTTATATCAGAAGACCCTGATGATAATATAGTTCTCCTCACAGCCATCAATGGTAAGGCAGACTACATTGTAAGCGGCGACAAACACCTGTTGTCGCTCAGAAAATTCGAAGGCATAGCGATTGTCACTATAAGTCAGATGCTTGAAATCTTGAGCCGACCCTAACCAAAAGTGCTTATGCTCTTTGTGCTATTTTCGTCTTCTTCCTTCAAACTTTAGGTATTTGACTTTCTAAGTTGAGACATAAGCGACATAGAGCTCCCTAAGAATATAATTCAAATGCGGCTGAAACCAATTTTGTTATATAACTATATGTGAACTGCAGAGATGCAGCCCGAGCCATTCCTCGCAGCAATCTCATGCTCATAAAAAAACAAAAACCGCCACTGTTCTTCTCCTAACCGCAAACCAATTAAGCTAAATACTAAGCTCTTTCGAGAGATTCTCCATTTTCTTTCGAACGTCAATAATTTGTTTGCGAACATCAATAGTTAAGCTGAATACCCCTTTAAGTGAATCAATCAGTCTCTTGTCATTCAGCATTTCTATTATGTCGCTGACTTGTTTTTTTAATACTTCAGCTTTTCCTCTTCTAAGGTGCGTAATAACTTTGCTCATGTCAGAGTCCTCCATTAGCATAACTGTGTCCCGAACATCTGTTCTTCTTGCTGAATGAATCTTGAAAGCAATCACCAACTCCCTCTCAGGAACTCTGCACTTCACCCTGTTTTCATTTCCTCCGATGGTGGTTTCACCCGAATGCTTTTTTATGTACTCAAAACTCCATGCAGCTCCTGTGGTCCTGCACACCAGACTCCCAACAAGAAGATCAAAAGTGACTGGAAGCTCACCCACTTTCTTTTTGTACCTGACAAACTCGCCAGCATAAGTATAATCAAAACCAGTTTTCTCAATATCTCTTTCATATCCACATCTTTTCAAAACTGCCTCGGTCTCACCTAATACCGCCTTCGAAATAACAATATCGCAATCAACTGAAAACCTATGCTTACCTAACCCAGTGACTGCATAGCCGCCAACCACAACAAAATCCGCCTCTTCCTCTACAAGACAATCTAACGTTCGCAATATCTCGTTCTCTCTGTTCACAAACTCCATACTGACTCACTACACATTGGTTTTTGCTTCCATATACTTCGTATGCAAACCTAAACTATACATTTCATCCAACATTTCCAAAGCAGGTTCATAGGAGTAAATATTTTTTTGACAATACTCAACCGTTTCCTTTAAAAGCGAAACACAAAAACCATCCACTTCGTCAACTTCAAAATCGACTCGGGGATACAACACATAGAAAACGCCAAACAAAGTTCTCTTCAAAGGTTGGTCTTCAATGTAAAACTTCATTTTTCTGGAACCAAAAAACTTCTCCCATTTACCCAAACAGTGCGTTTCAACTTTCAAATGAATCGGATAAAAACCAAAAAACCTGTCAGCCTGATAGCCTCCTTTGGTCCAAAAGAACACAGCGTCTGGTCCTGTCAAAGCGTAGCGCATGCCTGCTTCTTTCAACAAGTCGTATGAGCTGGCTATGTTGGTTTTTTTAGTTAAATATTGCTCTGAAGAATTGACTCTGTATTTGCCCCATCCGACTTTTTCCAATAATCCCTTTCGGGTCATGTCGTGCAAGACTTTGTTTGCGTCAGGGCTAGCAAAAGTTGAAGTAAACTCTTTGACAGTGAATTCCCTCTTCCAGCTCCACAAAACATTCCATAACTCGTGATACGACATAAATATTACTATTGCAGTAATAAAATTAAACCTTGCGTTTCTAAAACAACCAAATTCTCCAGAAGCGACACAACAACATTACCCAATGACAGATGCACCTAGACAAAAAACATCATCCACAACCTCCACCCACCCAAACTAACAGCTACCTCTCATAAACCACAATTTTTTCAAAAAAATGAGGCTGCAATATTTTCAGAAGCGATTTCTATTAAACAAGTACGGTTTTTATGTTGATCATCTTTGCCATGACGTTGCTTCTCAGTATACCTTAAGCCAAACCGTGTGGCTGCCCTTAAGTATCACTTGCTTGCACGGGATCGCTTCAGCTTTCACTGTAAACACAGGCGAACCAAAATCATATCAGCGCCAGCTCTAATCAACATCAAAGTTTAACTATGTCCTTTAATCTGTATAAATCGAGTCAGACAGCAAAGAATAATGCATTAAAAAACGCAAAAAGCTTAATTACAATAAATAATCACTTATAAATGAATTATAACAAACAAAAAAAACATCACTCAACTTCTAAATCGGTGGTAACCATGGAAACCCCGAACTCAAAACAAAAACCAAAAACACAAACCCCCACTCACGAAGCATTACTTCAAACTGAATGGGCAACAATTAAGCAACTAGAAAAAATGCTACTTGACCCTGAACTTACGATAAAAGAGAAGACTAATGTAGCGAATGTTCTTGCTTTCCACGCAAACACGTTAAACAAGCTTTTGATGCAGAGGGGCGAAAAAGACGAGTTTGATGAGCAAAACTTAGGTGACTATGTTAGGTGTGTTGAACCACGAATCGCTAGAAATTTTAGGCGTGACTTTAAAGTATGGAAGAGGACGCTTTCGTTGAAAAGGTACTGACCGACTTAAAATTCGCAGGCCACCTCTTTTTTGACTTTAAGAAGAGACCTAAAGCCTTCAAACAACTTATTGCTTATCCAGAAGTGACACGTAAACTAGTGGATGACCCAGTTTTCTTTGCTGTTCTGATGTGCGGAGACAGCTGGCTTGTTGACGCCCCAGACCACCAGAAACTGCTACGCGACCAAAGCTCCAGGCAAGTGGCTGTCTGCGGAAGAGGCTGGGGTAAAAGCCTAGTTTTTAGCCGAAAAAACCTTTGGCTTCTCTTCACTAAACCAAACATTGAAAGCCTAATCATAAGCAGCACTCAACGTCAAAGCATGATAATGTTTGATTACTGCCACTCAACCATCATGGCTAACCCGCTGCTACACGAAATGATTCAGTACCCAGGTTCAACACGGACCATCATAAAACTGAAGTCTCCTCTTAACAGTAAACTAACTGCTTTGCCCTGTTCACCAAACAAACTACGCGGTTACCATCCTGACTGGATTTTTCTGGATGAAGCAAGCATAGTTCCAACTGACATGATCACTGGCGAAATAATGATGATGCTAACTAAACCTAATGTTGGCTTAGTTATGAGTGGGACACCTATGGCTTTTGATCATGTTTTCCGCAGGGCTTTTTTAGATACAAAACGCTACTCAATTCATCACTACTCAAGCAAAGCCAGTCCACTTGTAAGTAAACTTCAACTGAGTGAATGGCGTGACCTGATGACTAAGGAAGAGTGGCAAAGAGAAGTAGAAGCAAACTGGGTTGAGGCAACACAAACATTTTTTCCCATGGACTTGATTGCAGCTTGCATAGACCCAGAACTTGACAACCCCAATTCACCTAACAGCTACATTAAAGACCTCCAACAAGTAAACCCGGATAAGCTGGCGGGGAAATACTTTGCAGGTTTAGACTTAGGCAAACAAGTTGACCACTCAGTTTTAGCTGTAGTAGAATTAACCCAAAAAAACGTTGTTAGGCTGGTTCATAAACGAGAGTTTGCTTTAGGTACGCCTTACCCTGAAGTTATTGCTTACACTGCTAAAGCTCATCAACTCTTTGACTTTGAAGGTTTATATGTGGATAAGACAGGTATAGGCGACGCAGTTGTGGATGAACTGGAAAACATCGGGGTTTCTGATGTGGAAGGCGTATTTTTTACTGATGCAGAAAAAGAGAACATGCTTAATTACCTAAAGCTTGTTATGGAGAAGAATCTGCTTCGGATAGTTGGGGAAGATAAAGGTTTGATTGCTCAAATTAATGAGCAGCAATACGAGTATCTGAAGCCTTGTACTGCTCAGGAGCGTATTCACATTAAATTTTTTCATCCAAGGGGACGCCACGACGACCAACTTTACGCTTTAGCACTGGCATGCTACGCAAGCAAACAAGCAACTCCAGAGCCGTTTCTTGCAGTGGTCCCAAGATAAAACAACGCGGAAATATAATAAAAAACAAGTTGGCTCTGAAAACATTTATGTAAGTTGTACCTTAAACACAGGTAGTACTAAGGAGTTGAAGTTGAACATTGGAAGTGCTTGTCACACGCAAAGGTCAAGTAACCATTCCCATCGAACTTCGACGTAAATACAAAATAAAAGAAGGCATGAAAATCATTTTTGAAGACTCCACCTCAGGCATAATTCTCAAAGTTATTCCTCGGCTTCAAGATCTGATCGGCGCTGACGCTGAAAAAGCAGATTTGCAGGAAACAATCAAAATATTAGATAAAATGAGGTCAGAAGACCGATACTAATGAAGGCTGTACTAGATACCCGATTCTTTATTGCCAGCCTTGAAAGCAAAGACGAACAATTCAAGAAGTGGGCAAGACTGACACTTGATGCTCTTGAAAAAACAGCAAATCATGGCTTGGTTCCTTCTATAGTGATCCTTGAGCTATACAAGATCCAGCTGGAACGCTTCGGAAAAGACGTTGCCGAAACAAGACTTAACTCTGTTCTCAAATCGAAGCTGCACATAATTAATCTTGATTCAGCTATAGCTATTCAAGCCGCAAAATTAAGATGCAAATACCCACAGTTACCCACAGCTGACGCTGTCATAGCGGCAACAGCAATTAAAACTGGCTCAGACTGCGTCCTGACTGACGATAACCACATTAAACAAATAAAAGAAACAAAAACAAGATGGCTCTAAATCTTTGTCAATGTACAAACACAAACTCACGTTTAATTAGGCTAACCCGCAGTTATTAAGACAGTAAACATGGACCCAAAACACTCTTCCCAGCAGTAAAACAAAATTATTTGCCACAGACTGAACCTTTCAGGGCCTTCTCCAAATCACTCTTTAAAGCATTATCCTGCACTTTGCTTATAAGCGAAAAAAGCCTAGCTTGAATGTTAACTTCGCAACCGTCTTCTCCACGAAAAAACCGTTTACCCTTAACCAACCAATCCACTAAAACACGTGCCTCCAACTCAAAATCGGCTACACCACCATCAACATACAAAACCCTACCAGCCCCAACACAACCAAGCATGAACCGCATAAACGCACCAGTCACAGTAAAACCACCAGCCCCACAAACACCCACAAACCGACCATACACTTCACGGTCAAACCGAAAACTCCTCAACACCTTAACCAAACAAACCCCCCAACAACACATATACACAAAATGTATATAAAAAACATATATACAAAACCCAAACCCAACAAACACCACACACACAACCAAACCTAAAACAACACCCAACTGTCTAAACAACAAAAATACAGCGACCTACAAACCACACTGACCTATTCATCCACAATCTCAAATACCCAACTTCCTTATACAGTACCCTTATTAACCATTTTTTTATTCTAAACTATCATTCAAAGAAGGCTCCACATGAAAATTGTTAATTACACGATTTTTCTATTGCCTTTTGTTCTCGCTTTCACCGCAGCCTTATTCGTTTCTACACCAGGCCCTGTCTTTGTTTTATCCTACTTCGTGCTTTTAGGCATGTTCGTAAGCGGCTTTGTTCTAATAGACTTCATAGTTCTATACAGACACTCAAAAAAACCCACCACACATGTTACAGGTGAACCAGCTAAACTTAGAATAGCTGTAGTCATCACAACCTTTAACGAAGACCCAAAACTAGTATTAGACACTGTTTTATCAGCTAAACTCGCAGTCGGCAAAACAGGCGACGTATACATCTTAGACGACTCTACAGAACAAGCCACCAGACAGCAACTTGACAATTATAGAGGACACGACTTCAAAATTCTACGCCGAAATTCACGCAGAGGCTATAAAGCCGGAGCTATTAATGATTGGCTAAAAAGTTACGGAGACAAATATGATCTACTAGCCATATTCGACGCAGACCAACGACCTATGCCCTTCATTTTCAAATCCACCACAGCCTACTTCAACGACTCAAAGATGGCGTTTGTTCAAGTTCCCCAATACTACTCTGACATCTCAAGCGGAGTGTCTCTAGGAGCATTTTTTCAGCAACTACCCTTTCTACGCCTAATCATGAACGGCAGAAACATGGCTAACAGCGCCTTCAGTTTAGGCAGCGGCACAATCTACCGCATACAAGCCCTCACAGAAATCGGAGGCCTAGACGAATCAACCATAACTGAAGACATCTCTACTGCTCTAAAACTACATGCCAAAGGCTGGAGAAGCACCTACGTAGATAAACCCTTAATCTGGTATGGAATGCCTCCAAGAAGCATCGCAGGCTACTTGCTCCAGCAGGGCAGATGGAGTCTAGGCGGATTTCAACTATTAACAAAAATTCTCTCCGCCAAACTTACTGCAACCCAATTCTTCGACTACTACAACGGATGGCTCTACTGGTTTAATGTAGGCCCAATTACACTGTTCGAGGTTGCTGCACCAGTGGTTTTTCTACTATTAGGCATAGCATTTCTAAGTTGGAATCCACTGATTTACTTAGCTGTTTATATTCCATATTTCCTGCTAAGCCTTTCAGTCTACTTTTCAATAACCCGAAAATATAACTACGGCCTTAAAGGCTTTATTTATCATCATGCAGTTCAACTTTTAGCCTTCATATCAGTAATATCATCATTTGCTGCATGGCTAACAAAAAGACGCAGACCCTTTGCTGTTACACCAAAAACCGGCACCTCAAAAACTCCACTAAGAATCCTAACTGCATACCTGGCAGTTATTGTTCTTCTCTGTTTATCAGCAATTAAAGGATTAGGCGACGCTGTAATAGGCAACGCTGACCTGCTGCCTGCATATGGAATTAACCTTTTTTGGGCACTATACTTTCTGTACTTCTTCATTTTCGGTTTATACATTATTCTACGACGTAAAGCCTACTCTGAAGAATACAAATTAAGCATTAAACCTATGTATTTGGCTGTAACCGGAGAACACAACGTGGTAGATACGGTTTACGAGTCTGTTAAGGTTGAAGAAAAAATCGCTGAAGCATACGGAATTTTAGCTAAAAAACTACCACTCAGAATCGGAGAAACCCTATCTCTGCTCTCAAGGGAAAGTGCAGGCCACGCAGCATCCCTCCGCCAAGTTCTAAACTGGCTTGAAGCCCCAGAATCACAGACCAAAGATAAAACAGCATCATTTTCCGAGTTTGTCGGCTCACTTGAACGGTTCATCCCATTAGTCGACAAAAACATGGACGAAGAAAACATATTGATTCTGCTACAACTGCTCTTAGAAACTGAACGCGAATTCAGCGAAGAAATATACATTGGATTGCTCACCGAAATCTTTTCAGAGTCACTGCTACGTAAAACCGGAAAATACCAAGAAATTAAAGAAACTGTTGAAAGAATAAGAGGCGACGAACTTCGTCATACAGCTTTAATTGAAGAACTACGCAACAGCTACCTCTAAACCAAACTTGAGACAACAAAAAAACAAAAAAATAGCCAAAACAACCCCACAACCAAACACACCCCAAAAAAACAACCTAAAACAAAAAACAAAACCTATTTAAACAAAAACCAACCTCAATACCACGGTGCAAAAAATGGAAAAAGACAAAAAAACAGAAAAAGCAACCAAAGCCATAGAACAAGCAACACACACTATGGCAGACACTGTCCTAGCAGTTATCGATAAACTCGCAGGCAAAGAATCAGACATCAAACTAAGCTTTGAAGATTTAACACTTGACTTAGGTATGGTTAAAGCCAAACTAAACGGCAACATTGTTCTTGACATAGTCTACTCTAAAGAAGCAAAAGCCTAAACAGTTTAAACCCAAAAAGCTGGGTGCAAATGTCGATTGTAGCTTTATTAGTTGAAATGCTAAAATCAGGAAAAGTCACTGTATCAGCCAACAACACACCAACCCTAGAAATCGAGGCTGAAAACAGAAAAATCGACATAAACGCAATAGACAAAAAAATCATAAAAACAACCTTAGAAGCAGCAAAAAACAAAAAACAAACCACAGGTCCATTCTCAGCTATAAAAGGCAAAGTCAACCAAATCAAAACAGCCCAAAACAGCCTATCCATCCTGAAAGGTGTAGCTGAAGAACTCGCACAGATAGACGCTACAGTAACCTTCTCCTACAAAGGTTCACGTGTAGTAACTCTAGGCACAGAAGCAAACCCAACAATCTCCAATGCTGCAACAGGAACCAAAACCATAGAAGTAAACAGCCTAAGAAAACTAGTAGAGCTATCAATGTAACCAAAAAAGCCGCGAAAATCTTATATAACAATACAAGCGACTTCCATTCAGTGAACTTACATGAATAAGAACATCAAAGTGTTAGGCATAGCTATAGTTGCTGCAGTAGCAGCTTTTATAGTGTTGCTTCTTTCAGGATTAGGCACAACCAGTTTAGTAGACATCAACGGCGACATCCAAACCTTTACCACAGTAAACTTAGGTGTCAACGAATTCGGCATACTAATGATTGTTGTTGTATTGGTTTCAGTTCTAATTTCAGGTTTAGCCTTAAATACAATAGACAAAAACTAGATAAAACATAACTTACCCTTAAACCAAAAACTGGTTTTTCTTTTAGCTTCTTTCTATTTAACGCTTACAACAAAATCTAACATAGCTATGAACGATTCCGCATTGATGAATCAATGGGTCTTACCAGAAAACCACAGAATAGTTCTCTTTAAGCCCTCATCAAACTCTACGTTGGGACTCCAATTTATTAACCTCTCCAATTTTGCTGTAACTGGACAACGCCGCCTAGGGTCATCCGCAGGTAAAGGCAAAAACTCTACCTCAGATTTGCTTGCAGTAAACTCTAAAACCTTTCTAGCTAACTCCAGAATTGTCACTTCTTTAATGTTGCCAACATTAACAACTTCTCCTTCTGCTTTCTCACTAGCAGCCAGCAACATCAAAGCCGATACAGTGTCAGTAACATAACAAAATGACCTCGTCTGACTCCCATCCCCAAACACAGTAATCGGCTGACGAGTTAAAGCCTGATGAACAAAACGTGATAAAGCTCTACCATATAATCCGTCCTCTCTTAAGCGGGGACCATACGTATTAAAAATTCTTGGAATTCTAACACTTAACCCATACTGTTTACTATAAGCCACAAGTAGCGCTTCACCAAACCGTTTACCTTCATCATAACATGACCGGGGACCAATCGGGTTAACTTTTCCCCAATAACTCTCAGGAGTAGGAACAACCTCAGCGTCGCCATAAACCTCAGATGTAGACGCAAACAATAAAACTGCATCATTTCTTCTAGCTAACTCTGCAACTCTATGTGTACCAACTGAACTAGTCAGCAATGTCTGAATCGAATTTGCCATATACTCATCAGGAGACGCATGCGCAGCCAAATGAAAAACAACATCAAACCGCTCTTCAACATCAAAATTACAGATGTCGGAATCAACTAACCTAAAATTGTTCTTCAAAACAAGATGATCAACATTACTTCTGCGGCCAGTAGAAAAATCATCCAAAGCTACAACGTTAGCGCCAAAATCAACTAATACATCACAAATCCAGCTGCCTATGAAACCAGCTCCACCAGTAACCAGAACTTTCTTTCCACAAAAAAAATCACGTGGCACCGAACTCTTAATCTTCTCTAAATCTTCCATTATTAAATTATCTATCATAGTTATGCTCTCTTGCAGAACCGTTTATATGATAACTCTAATGCTTGCCAGTACCTTTCAGGGCTACCTATATCCAGATGCTGGTAATCTCCATCCAATTTTACAGCATAAACTTTTAGGCCCCACTCAACCATTTTTTGTATTGCATCTGTAAGCTGAATTTCACCATTTTTTCCTGGGTTTGTCGCCTCTAGAGCCTTAAATATTACTGGATGAAAAATATACATAGCCATTATAGCCAGATTAGTTTTCGGGTGCTCAGGTTTTTCCACAACAGACTTCACCTTTATTATGTTTGAGGTAATTTCTTCTCCTTCTACAATTCCATACTGTTTTGGATTTTCAATTTCTAACACCAAGAAAGCTGCATCAGCATTAAAACGGTCAAAACAATCAAGAAGCCTTTTGATGTAATCCATCTGTTTAGATATTATGCAGCTGTCTCCTGCATGAACTAAGCAGCTTTCGTTCTGCACAAAAGGCTGAGCCATTAAAACAGCATTACCAAAACCTTTAGGTTCAGGTTGATTAACCCAAAGAATAGTGGAAGTATCTAATTTATGATAAAAACTATCTAAGTCAGAGGCTTGCCCATTTTTACCCATATGCTCCAGCATCTTTATGCATTCAACATCAGGTGTAAAATGATCTTCTATGCCCCGTTTACCCTTTCCAACAACATAGCAGAACTCGCGGATACCCACATCATGAAGTTGCTCAAAAACAAGCTGCACAACAGGCTTAACCACCATATCTCCACTGTTTGATTTAGAAAAAATTGGTAGCATCTCTTTAGGCTGCTCTTTAGTGGCTGGAAATAGACGTGTCCCAAGTCCTGCAGCTGGAATGATTACTTTACGAACCATCGTCTATCCTTCTATATCCCTTTCCTTACGTTAACCAATATATATCTAATATGATTATTAACTCAAAATTGTGGCTAAACTTGAAATCTAAAGCGATTAATGGACAACAAAAAATTTCAGTAATAGGCGTCGGATACGTTGGATTATGTACTGCCGTCGGTCTAGCAAGCAAAGGGTACTTCGTAACAGCCTGCGATATAGACCCTGAAAAAATAAAGAAAATAAACAGGGGTATACCACCGTTCTATGAACCTGATTTGCAAGAAAAATTGTCTGAATGCATCAAAAAGGGCACTCTTAAAGGATTACACAAACAAACTAATAGAGCAATTGAAGAAACAGACTTTACTTTTGTAGCTGTAGGTACACCCAGCAAACCAGATGGTTCAATAGACCTCAAATACATAGAAGAAGCAGCAGGCAATATTGGTTTAGCCCTCAAAGAAAAAGAAACCTACCATGTAATAATAATTAAAAGTACAGTTGCGCCGGGAACAACTCAAAACTTAGTGAAACCCATACTTGAACAAAAATCAAACAAGAAATGTGGTAAAGACTTCGGGTTATGCATGAACCCAGAATTTTTACGCCAAGGCTCAGCGTTTAATGATACACTTAACGCTGACAGAGTAGTTATAGGTTCATATGATCAAAGATCAGGTGACTCATTGGAAGCTCTATACAGAGACTTCTATAAGCCTCAAGCTCCACCAATAATTCGAACTACACTTTCAACAGCTGAACTAATCAAATATGCCAGTAACGCCATGTTGGCGACCAAAATAAGTTTCATTAATACCATAGCAAATATCTGCGAAAAAATACCTTCTGCTGACGTAAAAGTAGTAGCAAAAGCCATGGGTTTAGACAAACGTATCGGGCCACTTTTTCTCGATGCCGGCCTAGGTTATGGGGGTTCATGTTTCCCAAAAGACGTCAAAGCTTTAATTGCATGTTCAAAAAACTTTGGGTACGACCCTGAATTATTAGAGTCAACAGAGAATGTCAACAAAAAACAACCTCTCAAAGCAGTAGCCTTAGCTAGGCAACAGCTTGGCACTTTAAAAGACAAAAAAATAGCTATTTTAGGTTTAGCCTTCAAACCAGACACAGATGATATGCGCGAAGCAAGGGTCATCCCGATAATTAACCAATTGATAGCTGAAGACGCACATGTTGTAGCTTACGATCCTGTTGCATCTTCAACAGCAAAATTCATTTTCAAATCAGAAATAACATACACCACATCACTTTCTAGTTGTCTTCAAGATACAGACCTCTGCATTCTGGTGACTGAATGGCCAGAATTCAAAAACCTGAAACCTGAAGACTTCATCAAATACATGAAACATCCAAACCTGATAGACGGCAGACGAATTTATAACCCTCAAGAATTTAGAGAAAAACTGAACTTTACAGCCATAGGTTTAGGCCCCTAAATCTACAAAAACCAACTACTGTTTAAAACCGATACGTAACCGCAAAATATCTACTTTATTAAACCAAAAGTGATAAACATCACTTCTTAACCAACTGTTAACTTAATCTGAAAAATAACAGGCGAAGATATGAGTAAAGCTACTGATATGGCGAAAGTTACAGCTAAAGGAGGCTTTCACTTACTCTGGGGATTAGTAGCATCTACAGTAATCTCCGCAGTCGGAACTATCCTAATTGCCATATTTTTAGGCGAAGACAACATGGGTCTATACTCAATTGCTGTAGCCGCTCCAAATCTTATTGCAACATTCAGAGATTGGGGCATAAACACCGCCATGGTAAAATACTCCGCCCAGTACAACAGCGAAAACAACATAGGCAAAATACGTAGTATATTCGTATCTGGTCTCGCCTTCGAAATCATATTTGGATTAGCATTAACAATTTTCTCAATTTCAATCTCTGGTTTACTTGCTGACGCCTTCCAGCGTCCAATGATTGCACAACTAATCCAGATAACATCACTAATCATCTTAACAGGCGCATTAGTAAACACTGCAACAGCAGCCTTCACAGGCATGGAAAGGATGCATCTTAACAGTATTATGTTAATAGTCCAATCCATAGTCAAAACTGGTTTAATACTTGCCCTTGTAGCCTTAGGTTTAGGCACTTTAGGAGCAGTCATAGGTAATACAATTGCGGTGTTAATAGCAGGTATAGCTGGTGTGTTGCTGATGTATACTGTCTATAGATCATTACCTGATTCTGCAGACGGCAAACTTGACTTACTAAAAACAATGAAAATCATGCTCAAATATGGATTACCTATCTCTATAGGTGCAATCATAACCGGGTTCCTAACACAATTTTACGGAATTATCATGCCAATTTTCGTAACCGACAATGCCCTGATAGGTAACTACTCAGTGGCAACAAACTTTGTCGTTTTAATAACCTTTTTTGCAACTCCTGTAACTACAATGATGCTGCCGGCATTCTCAAAATTAGACTTTCGAAGAGATCAAGAAATCCTGCAAAACGTTTTTCAGTACTCAGTCAAATATGCCGCATTAATCGTTGTTCCTGTTGCAACCATGGTAATGGCTCTTTCTCAACCTGCAATAGGCACTATCTTTGGGGATTCATATCTGCATGCACCACTGTTCCTATCTCTACTTTCCATAACCTATCTGCTATCTTCTCTTGGAAGCCTCAGCATTGGTAACCTCATAAACAGTCAGGGTGATACAAAATACAATTTAAAACTCGCGATACTTCAAGCATCAGTAGGGTTTCCATTAAGCTTTTTTATGATTTCACAATTTGGTATAATCGGCTTAATAATTACAACCATAATTGTTGCAATGCCCGGACTATTTTTAAGTGTGGGCTTCATCAAAAAACGGTATCAAGTATCACTAGATTGGAAGTCGTCTGCAAAAATCCTAGTTTCTTCATCAGTAACAGCCATACTAACATATTTTGTCATATCTTGGCTTCCTTTTAGTGCACCTATAACACTTGTAGTGGGTGTATTAGTTTTCATGGTCGTATTCTTAGTCACAGCTATAGCAACTAAAACAATAAGCCGAGAAGACATTGAGATAATCCGAAAAATAGTGAGCGGGCTGGGACCACTACGTAAACCCTTAACTTTAATATTTAACATAATCGAAAAACTCATGCCCAAACAAAACTAATACACCTCTAACTGCAACAAAACATAAACAGGTAATCTGGAAATAAGCAACCTATTTAATTCAGCAACAAAAGAGTAATAACCAGAATCAACCAAAAAGGAATATCTATGAAAGCACTCGTTCTAAGCGGTGGCAAAGGCACAAGACTAAGACCACTAACTTTTACCTGCGCCAAACAACTTATTCCAGTTGCAAATAAACCCATTTTAGGCTATGTATTAGAACAGGTTGCAGCAACAAAAATAAAAGATGTGGGAGTAATTACAGCGCCTGAAACTGGTAGTAACGTGGAAGAATATGTTTCTGACGGATCAAACTGGGGCTTGAATGTTTGCTACATACAACAGGAACCTCTAGGTTTAGCGCATGCAGTTAAAACTGCACAAGCTTTTCTAGAAGAAGACTCTTTTGTTATGTGCCTAGGTGATAACATTACTGGTCAAGGTTTAGCTGGGTTTTTAGAAAAATTCCAAAACGAAAACTTAGATGCACTTATAATATTAAAAGAAGTCAAGGACCCCTCAAGTTTCGGAATTGCACAGTTAGATGATAAAGGCAATATCATTCGACTAGTGGAAAAACCAAAAACACCCGTCGGGAACCTAGCTATTATAGGTACTTATATTTTTTCAAAACAGATTCACAGAGCCATCGAAAACATCAAGCCATCTTGGCGTGGAGAACTAGAAATCACTGATGCAATCCAAGAAATGATTAACTTAGGATTTAGGGTAAAAGCTGAAATCTTAAACTCGTGGTGGCTTGACACTGGGAAAAAAGATGATATTTTATCTGCAAACGCAAAGATACTAGATGAATACATACAACGTGACGTCAAAGCTACATCAATAGACAGCACTATAGATGGCCGAGCTAAAATAGATGAAACTGCAAAAATTGTTAATAGCACAATCAGAGGACCCTGTATAATAGGCAAAAATGTACTAATCAAAAACTCTTTTATCGGACCCTATACAAGCATAGGCGATAACGTAGCCATCTGTAACTCCAATATAGAATATAGCGTAATACAAAATAACGTGATAATCGAAGAAATAGAGCGCTTAGAAGACAGCTTAATTGGTAGAAACGCTAAGGTTACACGAAATGGTTTCAGTAGGACAATTAAAATGCATATAGGTGATTATTCGCAGCTAGAAGTTTAACCTGTTGGTTCTTGGTTTCCGCTCAGAATTTGGTAAAGATTTGGGTTAAAATCTGAAAACAACTTAAATATCTTGAAAATGAAAAACCAATTTGAGGATGTGCATAGTTTGGGTGATCTTTTTGCATTTTTCTCCACACCCAAGCACACCCCCAACTAACCTATACAACATAAGAGACTTAGCGCTTTAAATACTCAAACCCTATAAGTTAAAACAAACAATACACCTAGCAGGAAAAGGCAATAAAAATGTTGGATGGTATACGGATAAAACCAATAACAAGAAACACTGATGAGAGGGGTTTCTTCTGTGAAGTCATGCGGAATGATTGGACAGATTTTTTTGCACAAGACCAAATAAAACAAGTAAATAATTCTTATACATATCCAGGAATAATCAGAGCATGGCACCGTCACCTGCGAGGCCAAACAGATTATTTTTTAACACTAAAAGGCGCTATGAAAATCTGTGCTTATGATGATAAAACAGCTGAACTGACCGAAATAGTCTCAAACGAAACAAACCTGCAAATCGTTCGTATACCCGGACACTACTGGCACGGATTCAAAGCAATAAGCAATCAACCAGCACTGTTGATTTATTTTACAACTAATCTATACAACCAGTTAGACCCAGATGAAGAACGACGCCCATGGAATGACCCAAAACTCATTCCTATAACCATAAATAACAACAAAAATGACCCCCGAACTCGGCAACCTTGGGATTGGAACTACCCACCACATAAGTGATTAGCTATGAAAGTGTTAGTCACTGGAGGATTAGGTTTCATCGGGAGTAACTTTTGTAGGTATATGCTAACAAAACACTCTGATTATGAATTGATAAATATCGATAAAATCGGGATAGGTGCTAACCCAGCCAATCTACGCGACATAGAAAATAATAGAAACTACACTTTTATAAGAGGCGACATATGCAATCCCCAACTTCTAAATAGAGTAGTTAGACATGTAGATGCTATAGTAAATATAGCCGCAGAAACACATGTTGACCGAAGTATAGCAGATCCCAATGTTTTTCTCCAAAACAACACACTAGGTACATTCACCCTTTTAGAAGCCATACGTAGGCACAACAACAAAGCTAGATATTTGCAGGTATCCACAGACGAGGTCTACGGCGAGGCCCTGGAAGGATCCTTCACTGAAAAAACTCCTTTAACACCATCTAACCCGTACTCAGCATCTAAAGCAGCTGCGGATATGTTCGTTTTATCTTATCATAAAACTTACAACTTGGATGCGTCAATAACAAGATGCACTAACAACTTTGGGCCATATCAACTTCCAGAAAAATTAGTTCCTAAAACAATAATACGTGCACTACGAAACCTTCCTATTCCTGTTTATGGAAAAGGCACAAACGTTCGAGACTGGATATATGTAATGGATCACTGCGAAGCTATTGACACAGCACTCGAAAAGGGGCAATCTGGAGAAATTTATAATGTGTCAGCAAACAACGAATTAACAAATATAGAAATAGTTAAAAAAATAGTCAAACTACTCAATAAACCAGAAAGCTTGCTGACTTTTGTCGAAGATCGCCCCGGACACGACCTCCGTTATAGCTTAGACTCAACGAAAATACAGCAAACATTAGGATGGAAACCCAAAATAGCTTTTGATGAAGCTTTATCATCTACAATTCAGTGGTACCTCAAAAACGAGAATTGGTGGATGCCCTTCGCTACAAATGCAATTTTGCATCCTACTCCTTGGAAACTTGGTGGTATGCGTTGAAGCTTTTAATTACTGGGGCAAGCGGTCTTTATGGCTCAAAATTAGCCAAGTTAGCTTTATCCAAAGGATTTGAAGTATATTCTACTGACATTCAACGTCAACTTGTATTTGGTAAATTCATTAAACTTGATATTACTGATAAACTGCGTGTCGATAAAGTATTTACTGAAGTTAAACCTGACGTAGTAGTTCATGCTGCATCATTAACAGATGTTGATAAATGCGAACTAAACAAAGACCTAGCATGGAAAATTAATGTTGATGGAACAAAAAACATCGTCGCTTCAACAGAAAATACCAACTCATTTCTAATTTACATATCTACAGACTACGTTTTCAGCGGAAAAAAAGGTAACTACTTAGAATCAGATAAGCCTGACCCAATCAACTACTATGGCCAAACAAAACTTCAAGCTGAAACCGTAGTTCAATCTATCAAAAAATCTGATTTTCTCATTGCCCGACCTAGCGTAATTTATGGTTCCACCCCCGCAGCCGGAAAAGTCAACTTTGCACTTTGGCTTATCCAAAAACTAAAACAAGGCGAACATATCAAAATCGTCACTGATCAATGGAATACTCCTACGTTAAATACTAACTTAGCCGAAATGACTCTTGAAGCAGTTGAAAGGCACATAACCGGTATCTTTCATTTATCCGGATCTACAAGGGTCAACAGATACGAATTTGCTGTGCAAATCGCTGAAACCTTCGGTTTAAATAAAGAACTAATCAATAAAACTGGATCTTCAACTTTCAATTGGTCTGCGTTACGACCTGCAGACTCGTCTCTAGATACATCAGCTGCTCAACTAAAATTTAAAAATAAACCTCTACCTCTTGCAAAGGCACTTGAAAAATTGAAAAAAGAACTGTCCTTAAATGAAACACAATGATTTAGCACAAGTATTATTTACCTCCACTACTTTTTTGCAGTGTTTGATATAACAATGGAGTACAATAGTGTAAAAAAAATCGCTTTGCAGCGTGTTGAGGCTCTTTTTGAACAAGCAACAAATCTCGCTAGATCAAATCCTACCTTAGCTGCTAAATACATTTGTGTTGCAAGACGTATTGCAATGGCAGCAAAAGTACGTTTACCCCTGTATTTTCGTCGACAAACCTGCAAGAAATGTAACACACTTTTTTTGTATGCTTCTAACTGTCGTGTCAGGGTAAGACAGAAAAGGGAGCCTCACGTTGTTATAACTTGTTTAAATTGTGGAAACCAGACCCGCATAATGTTAAAGATAAAGGTGTAAAACAAATATGAGTAAAATAACAACCCGTATGAAACAGCACGTTAGGCACGTTCTAAAAGATGAAAACCCCACTGTTTGGGTAGGGAAAGACGGTTTGACAGTGCAATTAATTGGCGAAATAGAGAAGCAGCTCCAAAAAAATAAAATGGTGAAAATACGGGTTTTACCTGCTGCACTACATGATGATTTGACTACACAAGTTATTGCAAATCAAGCAGCAGAGCAAACTGCAGCTGCTTTGGTTGAAGTGCGTGGTCATGTTTTTATCTTGTTTAGAAAACGTAGAACCCCTGAGCCTACACCACCTAACTAACCTATTTTACGCCAGACGGCGCAAGTTGTATGTATAGCTATTTTAGCTATTTAGCTGAGAAATCCAATAGGTTCTAAAAATTTATGTACTCTATATTGAAGTCTTACTCCTGAAAGGTTCCGCGATACAGTTTGGTGTCTGGAAATACAGTATTTTTTGAAAATTTTCAGTATAATTACCTGTTATATAACGTGGTCGCCTTCAAGTTTCTTGTTTGTCATTCACTATCAACTTTTTAGCCCCTATCCAATTAATCACAGAAACCTAACACCTGTTTTTAGAGGTTATAAACAACGACAAAACTTGGGTATGTAACTATGTTTCGTGGTTATTTATATCCTAACTATACTGTATTATGAATTCAGTGAAAACATATGTCACATAGTACCGCACAGAAACTTCAACGTGAACTAAATAGCCTCTTCGGCTTAACAATAATAAACATAGTTGCCTGTTCGCTTGCGTTGGCTTTCGGCGTCTATTTCCTAATGCCTAACTTGATTTTAGTAGCGACGACACTTACTGTTTCAGCAGAGCAGATTGGTCTTATGATCCTCGGCGGATTAGCCTTAACAGTAGCAATACGGTGGTTAGTTTCCAGTGCAGAAATAATCGAAGTATCTTCTGACTTATCAAGCAGTTTGTCAAATCAAAAGAAAAACAACACCTTAGACGACGATGTATTAACGGGTTTAATCGTTAAACTAACTGCTGTTTACAGAGAAAACAAATCTGCAATTAAACTGATGGTAACAATTAGTAAAATAGCTGGGGTCGGTTTCGGCATAGCTGCTGCACTATCCTTAGTTTCAATAATTGCAAACGGTGTGTTTAACATTCCACTTTTGGCGGCGGCGCAATTTTCAAATGTAGCAATTAACGCCGTGATGTCCGCAGTTTGTTTCCTTATTCCGCACTTTTTTGGAAGATACTCCACTGTTTGGGACCAAAGGTTAATGCACACAGAGAAAGCTGAAGCAGAACTAGAGAAGGTGCTCGGGGAACAATGATTAAGCGGACACACTACGAAATTTTTTGGGAAATTCTCACCTTCTGTAAGAAGCCCCGGACATTCACTAATATCATTAACCGCTGTAATCTCAACTCGAAAATTGGGCAAACACACTTAGAGTTCCTCAAGAAGAGGCATTTCCTTATGGAAATAAACAAAGGTGATGTGACACTGCTTAAATCAACTGAGCAAGCTAACGAATACATCGCTCTGTTTAACAAGACATATCGTCAATTATTTGATGATACTCCAGAGTTCCGACTTTAGAAACATTTTCGCCTTCTGTAGACTCATTAGAAACCAATTAATACCGCAGGAAACACTAAAGTGATAGCAGTAAACATCTGCGACTGTAGTGTATTTTCCAACCAAACCATTGCAGTTGTTGAGTCCATAAATAAGTGGTAAAGTTGGCAAATCAACAATGTTTGCTTCCCAGTTCAGAGAATATTTATATTAGGCTTCACTGTTTTACTGCAAGGAAAAACTAAAGGATAGATTACATTTGACGACTCCTCACGATGTTCCCTCTTCAAATTTCATAGACAGGTTAGCTAAATACCTGAAGGAAAACGTCGACGCAGTTCAGCCTTTACAGTGGGCAAACTACGCCAAAACAGGTTCACATGTGGAGAAGCAGCCTCAGAATCCAAACTGGTGGTATATACGAACTGCTTCTATACTACGTAAAGTCTACGTTCACGGTCCAATCGGGTTAGAAGCTTTACGTTCTGATTATGGTGGCCGAAAAAATAACGGCGTAAAAATGAACCATGCTGCAAAAGCAGGCGGAAGTAGTATCCGCAAAATTCTGCAACAACTTGAAACCGCTGGATTCATCCAAACCAAGAAGCCTCAGGGTAGAATTATGACTCCAAAAGGTAGGAAAATGATGCAAGAAGTCGCTGGAGACTTGGCGAAAGAATTAGTTAAATCTGTCCCTGAACTCAAGAAGTATCAAGGCGAATAGGAAACCATGTCGGATGACGAACTTGAGCAAATACGTAAACGAAAAATTCTTTCGATGCAGAGTCGTTTAAACGACGAGCAGAGGCAAGCTCAAGCAGAACAACAAATAGAATCACAGAAACAGGCGATACTTAATAAGATATTAGCGCCTGAAGCTCGGCAAAGGCTGAATAACCTTAAAATGGTTAAACGTGAATTTGTTGAGCAAATTGAGTTACAACTGATTGAGATGGCGCAAACCGGAAAGTTGCCCATTCCTCTTTCAGATACGAATCTGAAATCAATCCTGATTCAGCTTCAATCAAGAAAGCGTGATATAAACATAAGGCGGATATGATAAAATGGCAAGAGTCAAACCAACAGCAAAAAAACTTAGGTTAGCAAAAGCTGGTAGAGAATCACAGTCTGTTCCAACATGGGTGATAGCCCGAACAGATGGAAAAGTTAGAGTTAACCCTAAACAAAGACGCAACTGGCGAACCCGAAAAATAAAGGCATAGGAGAAATAAAGTAAAATGCCAAAAGAAACTAAACAAGTACAACAAGAAGAAATTGAAAAATTAGAAGATTTGTCTGAGGAAGAACAACAAACAATAGGCGATCAAGAAAAAGCAGTTCCAGCAGAAGAGACACCTGCTAAAGAAGAAGCAAAATCTAAACGTAAAAAGAAAGATGACGAAATCGTTGAGGAACGCTTTTACACAATACCCTTACAGAAAGCTTTGGTTAGGCCGCCAAAAAAGCGTGCACCACGAGCGATGCAACTAGTGAAGCTTTTTGTTACAAAACATATGAAGATCGACATGAAGGTTTCTGAAGAAGAGGAAATAGACGAGTTACCTCAACTGATTGTCAGCAAAGAAGTCAATGAAAAAATTTGGGCTAAAGGAATCGAGAAGCCTCCACGAAAAATTAAGACACGCGTAACCAAAGATAGAGACGGTAACGTGGTTGTCTATTTAGCTGAAAACGCTTAATTCTCCATCTTCTACTTTATGTTCCTTTGTATAACGTTGTTTTCAACCATAAGATAAAATAGGACGAGCCCTAGAAAGAACGCATTAACACTTAATAGGAGACAAACCTTCTTGGCAGTTTACTTATCAAGCATAGTTGGAAGCCCCAGCATAGGTGTGTATTCATTGGCAACCGAAACTATGGTTATAATTCCAGTAATGGTGCCGCAGGAAAAAGCTCAAGAGTTTGCTGACTGGCTTAAAACTGATCTTGTATACACTCCTATTTGCGGGTCAGTTTTGGTGGGTGCTTTGGCATGTGCAAATTCCAATGGTATGCTCGTTCCAAACTCTATTAGACCTGAAGAACTTGAGCGTATAAAAGCAGTTTTTTCAGGTAATATCACTGTTATGGAAACCAAAAAAACCGCTTATGGAAACCTTGTACTTACAAATGATAAAGGCGCAGTAGTGGATCCACGCTTTAAACCACGAGAGATTAAACAGATATCTGAAACTTTAGGTGTAGAAGCGGTGCCGACGGAAATTGCTTCCTTACCATATGTTGGATCACTTGCTAATGTAACTAACAAAGGCGCACTCGCTCATCCGTTATTAAAAGATGAGGAAAAAAAGATTCTAGAAAGTGTCTTAAAAGTCCCAGTTGAAGTGGGTACCATAAACTGCGGTGTACCTTACGTGGGTACCGGACTAATCGCGAATAGTAATGCAGCAGTAGCTGGATCTATGACAACTGGACCCGAGATGTTTATAATTGGGAATGCACTGGATGTTGTACAGGAAGTTAAAATATCATGAAAGCTTTCAAAGTAACCGGTGAAATTAACAAGCCAAAACTTGTAACTCCTTTCACCAAAGAAATAATCGCTGATAAAAGTGAACACGCGGTTGAGAAAGTATACGCTGAAATAGGTAGCCGTCACCGCGTGAAAAGGTATCACATAAAAATTGTAAGTTCAAAAGAACTCTCTGCCGACGAAATTGAGAATCCAATCTTAAAAAAATTAGTGCTTGGGGAACAATAAGTTGTCTCAAAAAGCTCAGGCTGAAGAAGAACTTAGAAAACTCAGTATTGAAATGCGGTATTTAGAACAGACTGCAGAGGTTTTACAACAACGCATTACTATGGTTAACGCGGCTCTCACAGATGCAACATATGCTAACGCAACTTTGGATGGAATAGAGCAACAAAAAGAAAATGCTGAATTACTTGTTCCAATTGGTGCTGGGTCTTATGTCAGAGCTAAACTAGCCGATTCAAATAAAGTAATAGTAGGTATGGGTTCAGGGGTTTCAGTAGAAAAAACTTTGGCTGAAGCAAAAACAACTCTAAAAGAACGTCTAGATGAATTAGAGAATACTCTGAATTCAGCTCAGCAGCAATTCAGTCAAGTCGCACAAAGGATTAACTCTGGTAGAGAAAGATTGGAATCTTTACTTTCTACTGTGCGAGAAGGGAAATCTTAAAGACATGTTTGAGAAGCTTAAGTCAGGTTTTAAAGGTTTAGTTAATAAGGTTACTACTACTGAGCTTAAAGCTGAAAACTTGTCTCCTATTTTATTTGATTTTAAGATGACTCTTGTAGAGAATGATGTTGCTTTTCCAGTTGCAGATAAAATTTGTGAAGAACTTGAAAAACGCCTAGTAGGTGTCGCGGTTAAACGTTTAGATGACCGTAAAAAAATTGTTGATGAAACTTTACGTCAAGTTCTCCTTGAAGTTATGCTTACTGACGAACGGATTAGCTTGGTTAACAAGGTGGAGGAGAAACGGAAAAATAAAGACCCTTTATCTCTAATGTTTGTTGGAATTAATGGTACTGGAAAAACTACAACTATAGCTAAAGTCGCCAAGTTTCTCCAGGATAAAGGATATTCTGTAGTTTTAGCTGGAGCCGATACTTACCGTGCAGGCTCTATAGAGCAACTTGAAGAACATGGAAAACGATTAGGTATAAGAGTTATTAAGAGCACATACGGCGGTGACCCAGCAGCAGTAGCTTATGATACAGTTAATCATGCTAAAGCTCACGGAATAAACATCGTTTTAATTGATACTGCAGGCAGAATGCAAACTAACCAAAACCTAATGAATGAATTAATCAAAATTAAACGTGTAGTACAACCTGACTTGACTGTTTTTACAGTAGACTCATTGATTGGTAATGATGCTGTTATGCAGGCAGAAGAATTCAACAAAGCCGTAGGTATTGACGCAACAATTCTTACCAAAGTAGATGCAGACGTCAAAGGAGGCTCCGCACTCAGCGTAACTTACGTGACTCAGAAACCTATCCTATTCATCGGAATAGGCCAAACATACAAGGACCTAGAACAGTTTAACCCTGAAAAGTTCGTTAATATGGTTTTACGGTAAATAGTTAATAGTTTAAATCCAAGTTTTAACGTAAAAATTACTCGGAAAACGTTGTCACCTATCTGGTTAGTTGTTAAATTAATTTGCTGCTTTTATTGTGAATAATTTTTGTCATTTTTTTATTGCTTATTTAGAATTACTTGGTATTAATAATATTTTATAATTTTAACTATGTTTTTAGAATCAATTTTTGTTGAATGCAATTATGTTAAATAACCAGTAGTTTTCAAAAAAAAGTTGAAATTAGGCGTTTTTGACTAAATAGATTTCTATTTTGACTTAAAAGTTGATTTTTACAAAAAACTTATAAAGAAAATCATCAGATAAAAGAAAACTATTGAGCTTGAGTAAATTACATTACACTTTTGCTCAATACAATTGAAAAATGGAGAGAAGAAAAATGCATAAATTACCTAAAAAACTAGCGGTAGCAAGTACTATAATCCTAATAGTTGCTATGGCAGCCTCTATGGTTATAATACCCGTAGATGCACAAAGTTGGACAGGACATAAAAAATCGTATGCCTACATAGGAGCTACACCAAACCCCTGCGCAGTAGGTGAAGAAGTACTTATTCACATAGGTGTTACTGAAGCCTTACAGATTACTGAGGATAAATGGTATGGTTTAACCGTAACAGTAACTAGGCCTGATAACACAACTGAAACTTTAGGTCCATTTGATACAGACTCAACTGGTGGTACCGGAACGGTTTATGTACCTTCAATGTCAGGAACATATAAACTTCAGACACACTTCCCTGCACAATGGTACAACTATTCATCATTTGATTTCTTTTCAGGCTACCAAGATGTAAAATGTTACTACGAAGCCGACGATAGCCCAATACTTGAACTAGTAGTTGGCGATGAAGCTAAAGAATACTGGCCAGGAGTGCCTATGCCGACTGAATACTGGAGTCGACCAATTGATTCTCAAATACGGGAATGGAATGTTATCTCTGGAAGTTGGCTGTCTTCATCTGGCATGAGCGGTCAAATAGTTGAAGGCCAAAAAGATGCACCATTAACTGCACACGTATTATGGCAAAAACCACTTCAATGGGGTGGTCTAGCTGGCGGAGTTGGTATCTCTGAACAAGCTGGTGTTTTTCCGGGCGATGCATATGAAGGCAAATTCAGCAGTAGCTTAGTGATCATGGGTATACTGATTTATCAAAAGTATGATACCGTAGGAGGAGATAACGTCGATAACTGGATTGTCGCTGTTGATTTACACACTGGCGAAACATTATGGGAAAAGGAGCTCACAAACCCTGCAGGTGAACGTGTACTTCCATTGTATGGTCAAATAATGTATTGGAAGAGCTACAACACACAAGGTGTTTACCCGTTCTTGTTCTGTGGAACTGATGCTGGATTCTTTGGATTTGGAGGTTCGACCTCAATAGAAGCATTTGATCCATATACTGGTCGATGGTTATTCACATACACAAACATGCCAAGCGGAACTAGAACTTATGGTCCAAACGGTGAAATTTTAATATACACCCTTAACCAGCAAGCAGGATACATGACCATCTGGAACTCCACCGCAGTTATAGATGCATACTGGGGTACAGAACAAAACAGTCCTATGTTTGGTTCATATCAACCACAAGGTAAGACCATTAACGCAACCGGACCTTGCCCAATAACAACTGCAACTCCCTTCGGATACAACGGATACACACATAACATTACCATTCCTAAAGGTTTACTTGGATCTGCACAGTACGTTTATCCTGACGATGTAATAGTTGGATACCAAAGACTTGAAACAGTCGGTATGTTTAATACTGTCACTCTTAACGATGCACCATTCGTCCTCTGGGCAATAGATGCAGAAACAGGTATCTGTAAATTTAATAAGACAATAGCTGCACCACCCGGAAACGTATCACTTTCAGTAGCAGCAGGAAGCGCAGAAGACAGAATTATTGTTTTATGGTCTAAAGAACTTGCACAATTCTGGGCTTACAGCATTGACAATGGAAACCTAGTTTGGGGTCCTACAGAACCGCAACATTATCTAGACGTCTTTGCTATGTACCCAATAATCTATGATGGTATACTCTATTCTAACGGTATGAGTGGAATAATGTATGCATATGAAGCTAAAACAGGCAATTTGTTATGGACCTATAGCTATAAGGATCCATGGTCAGAGACATTGTGGTCTGATTACTGGTCATCTTTGCGTCCACGTATCATAGCTGACGGCAAAATCTACTTAGGACAAAGCGAACACTCAGTTAATCAACCTCAACCTCGAGGGGCACCATTCGTCTGTCTTAATGCTACAACAGGAGACGTAATTTGGTCAATCGCTGGAATGTTCCGACAAACAGACTGGGGTGGATCAGCAGTGATGGGTGACAGTATCATCGCAACTATGGATACATACAACCAAATGATTTACGCCATAGGCAAAGGACCAACCCAAACAACTGTAACTGCGCCAGACCACGGAGTACCCTATGATACACCAGTGGTAATAAAAGGTACAGTACTTGATAATTCCCCAGGCGCAACTGATTCTACAATGAAACTGCGTTTTCCAAACGGTGTACCTGCAGTATCAGACGAATCAATGTCTGATTGGATGCTTTATGTATACAAACAATTCGCAAAACCCCTGAACGCTACCGGTGTTGAAGTCACCATAAACGTAATTGATGCTAACAACAACTACCGAACAATCGGAACAACTAC
>JAAZBP010000091.1 GCA_012513715.1 Thermoproteota archaeon
AAAATTTCGCCAACAATATTTTTATGTCAGACTAAGCCTTTAAGGGAGATGCTGGGGTGGCCGAATGGTTCAGGCGGTAGCCTGCAGAGCTGCTCTATATGGGTTCAATTCCCATCCCCAGCTTTTGGGCAATACATCTCTAGCCTTAGAGGGTTGCTGTCGTTTCTGTTGTTTGCAGCAATTAATGTAACACTGGAGAAAGAATTTTTTTTAAGAAAAAAGCCGTTTTGCAATAGGACACCCCTTACTTCTTGCGAGATCTAGTACCTGAAGCAGATTTATAGAATCGTTTGTTCTTAGTTAGAAGTAGTCGGCGTTGGCAAAAATTCTACAGGACAACTACTACTATTTAGAAGTTTAGATAAGATTTTGTTTAACAAAAAAAAATTTGCAGTCAACAACAACCAACCAGAAATTACCCTTCACAATAACATCCAAAACTAAAAGACCACCGATGTATATTCAACAATTAGGTGTTCTTTAGGCACAGACAAACAAACAAGAGAAGAAGTCGTCCACAAAATTTGCCAGACAACTACTACTAAACTTCCTGTTTTACAAGGAAATCAGATTGTATAGAAGAGCTAATAGCTAACTGGCTATGTCAACTATTGTCGATGGAATAAAACGCAATTCAGCAACCCAAGATACCAAAGACAGAATCGGTTACCCTATTGCCCTGCTGCAAAAATACCGAGGCTTAGCAAAGCTGAAAAAAGTCCAGTGAGATGCATCGCTCGAGGCAAATGGTTTGGGAAATTAAAAAAATGTTATAAAACAGTTTTTAACTATAGATAAGACCATACCAAAACGTGATTTAATTGATGTCTCACCGTGCCCTTAGTATAGCCGCAATTGTAACAATGATAACTGCTCTTTGTTTTCTAATTTTGCCCTACATGTTCTTCCCACAATTCTACATACCAAAAGCAGAAGCCTCCATGGGATATCTTCTTCCAACAACAACTGAAGGATGGGCATTTCTCATAATCGGACTATCCCTAATAGGACTTGCAGTGTTTTTTAGGGTAAAGAAAAATACATAAAAACAAATTAGTAAAACCTCACCCAAGTATCTGTTTAATAAGTCTCAGGATATTCTGCTTTAAATTCTGCGCCTCAAATTCTAACCTACGATAATTCACAAGACCCACAAAACGCCATATAGATTTTGATACGTGAAATAATCCCTTTAAACGTAAAAACTCTAACTGATTCAACCCAAGATCTCTAAAGCTTTAAGTGCTGCACTAAGAGTTTTTAGAGCCTCCTTTACACTATGAAGCGTATCAAGCAAATGCAAACTTGCCAAAATAATCTGAGGTAGACAAAGAGGGATTTAATAGCTTACTGCGGGTATTCTGTAATAAGGTAACTTGAGGTTATTACTTGAAGGCTGGAGAAATCCTAAAAAAGTTCAACGCCAAAGATGGAAAAGAAGTTATTTTAAGAACACCACAATGGGAAGACGTGGATGATCTTCGGGAGCTCATCAACTCTCTTGTTGAAGAGCAAGCAGAAATCTACATCACGCAAAAATTCACAAGAGAAGAAGAAGCAGAGTGGTTGCTTAAAGTGCTTAAGCGGTTAGAGAGGAACGAGCAGCTTCAGCTTGTAGCAGAAGTTGACAAGAAAGTTATCGCTTCATCAGGTTTCCAAATTCAGGGTGGAACCGAAGAGCATATCGGAGCAATAGGGATAGTTATTAGAAGTGGCTTTAGAGATTTGGGGATTGGAACTGAGATTATGAAGACTCTTATTGAAAAGGCAGCTTTCTTTGGTGTAAAGGTTACTGTGAATGTTTTAGCTAGTAACAGACGGGCAATTCATGTATATGAGAAAGTTGGTTTTTTTCAGTCAGATGTAATTCCAAAGAAACATCTTAGACAAGGAAGGTTAATAGATGAAATCATCATGTCAAAAACTGACAGTGAAAAGTAAATAAGCAAATGATTCTTACACACCAATTGCGCTCTTGAAAACATGGCACATTTAGAGTTGAATAAAAATAATTTTTCTATAGTGGACATGAGTTTAACGTATAATTGAGCATACCATAAAGGTCAAACTGAATATCAGTGTTATCTTAACGAAATCTTTAGTTAGCAAGGTTCCAAGCGATATTTGTTCGTGAGTGTTTTCTTTGTTTTTACTTAACCTTTTTCGATTCAAAAATAAATTTATCAAAATATAACTGGCGATAGCTGCTAATATTATGTAATATACAAAGGATAAGGAATACATTAAACCGATATTGGCCATTATAGGAATTAGTATGCAACCTAAGATAACAGTTATGAATAAACCGTTTCTGAAACCTAAAATCACAGGCAAGGTTTTTGCTCCACTGTTCTTGTCTGATTGGTAATCAGCTAAGTCTCCCCAGATGCTATTTACAGATGTTACTATTCCGAAAAACAAAGTCAACAATAACACATTCAAATTAAAAACTCCAAAGTATGCACTTGAAATAAAAATCGCTACTGCCCCAAAAACGAAGTTAACAAGGGGTTTAACTAATGTGGTTCTCAAACGTATAGGCGGCGCAGAATAAACAAAGCCTAAGAGTATACCTACAGAGATAACAACAAAGACGGCCCAATTCAAAGTTAATGCTCCTAAGAAAAACGTTATTCCCAAGAATAAGTAAGTTATGAAGTACCCTTTTTTACCTAATTTTTCAGTGAATTCTGCCCTTTCAGGGTCAGAAATAGCATCAAGTTCCTTATCGTATATGTTGTTAATTGCATCAGAAAAGCTCCAGAAAGCAAACACTATAGCACCTAGAAGTAAGCCTGGAAACAGAGCGGTAGAGCCACCGATTAGAAAAGCTCCTCCCAACGTAACCATGAAAAGCATTAGTCCTCTTTGTATAGCTATGAATTGGGCATATCCCTTTAAACTATTTATCATAGGCTGAACTTCTCAGACTTATTTAAAGAGATTTTTGAAGTTTTTTCTAAAGTTCAACTACCAGGTTACTCAACCGGCTTTGGGTAATTAATCAATCACGTATAACAAACTAAACCTTGCATTACCTAATCAGTTAGAATTTTGACAGACAATTAAAGGTTCTTTTTCAGAATAACACTATTGCGAGTATCGGATAACCACAAGTTTAACTACACGTCTATTATTAACAGTATGATATTGAGAATAATTATCAATAGTGAATTAAGCCTTTATAACAAAAGAAACAAAAAATTAAGAAATTGGACCAAAAAGTCTACGTTCAAGGCGCCTAATCCAGTCAGGAGTTTTTTTCAAAGCCAAAATTAACGATACCAGTAAACCTACGCCTATTGCAATCAGAAATGGAAGCAGTATATACACTATTATCGGAGCACCTTCGACAATTGCTAAGTACGCAAGATAAAACCAAGTCACAAGAAATACAAAAGAAAAAAATATACCAACCAATAGGAAAGATTTCAAAGTTGGTTGAAGGCTTGATTTCTGCGATGACTCTGCAATTCTAACGAATTTTTCATCTTCAGGAGATTTTTGTTCTTTAATCAGTTTTAGCTGGCTAAGCGCTTTCTTTCCAAGGGATGTTAAAACGTAGTAGCGTTCTTCGTTTTTCATTATTAGCCCTTCAAGCTGTTCTAGGTGGTAATTCAGTTTCCCGGTTGAAAGACCTAACTCGTTGACCAATTCTGTATAGGATATTCCTTCCGGTCGATAAGCAATGATCTTGAGTACAGAGCGCCTCATTGGATGAACCAAAGCTTGAAAAATAATGTTTTCTACTTGCTCTTCAGCTTCAAACAATTTTTTCCCCAAAAACAGATTGTATTGAACTCTTTAAATCAGTTTTTGAAAAGAAAATTATGACAACAAAACTTTAACTCAAAATTAATTTAAAATTAAGAAAAAAAACAGATTTAACAAAAAAATCTCACCTTTTTAGACATGTAAAACGCATCGAAAAACAATGGGTTGATGGGGCCGGGTCTAAATCATAAGGGGTAACAGTTCGCCTAAAAAAGTCCATTATCCTTTCCCCCAAAAGCCCAAGCAGACCATATAATCACAAAATAAGAACAGCATAAAATGATTACAATCCAATCTAAACATTACATCACTTAATAATAACACCACCACATAAAATAAGCAATACAAGTTGGATTTTTCTGAAATGGACAAAAGCCTATAATCAAAACAAGAAAATATTTCTCAAATAACTAGTGCACAACTACAAAATGCAACAGCATTTCAAACCATTTCTTCCAAAAGCACATTATTGCTTTAATTAAAGAGTGAAGTATAACTTGTTTTTATATTATTGCCACATATGTTTGAGTTTGGTCATAAATACAGGATAAACTATAGAAAAATTAAAGTCACTAATAATAGAAAATAGTGTATTCATATGTCAACGTTAAAGTCTGAAGCTGAAAGATGTCTTAAATGCAAAGTGCCAGGATGCTCCAAAGGTTGTCCTGTTTCAACACCCATCCCGCAGGTTCTCACTTTATTTTTAGAAGGCAAATTGAAACAAGCTGGAGAATTACTTTTCAACAATAACCCATTGTCCGCTGTAACCTCTATCGTTTGTCCACATGATAAAAACTGTAAAGGACACTGCATATTGAATAGAAAAGGTGAACCTGTTTCATTCTACAGAGTAGAAGAGTACATTTCTAGTTTTTTCATAGAAACTTATCAGCCGCCGCAAATCCGAAAAATCAGCAAAAAAATTGGTGTTGTAGGTGCAGGTCCAGCCGGTATAACAATTAGTATTATTCTTGCCTTGAAAGGCTACTCTATAACCTTGTTTGATGCAATGGACGGCATTGGAGGCGCCTTACGTTATGGTATTCCCGAATTCAGACTTTCTAAAGGCATACTTGAAGTTTATAAAAAAATTCTCGATACACTAGAAGTTAAATTTCGACCTAACACTAGAATAGGCACAAACATTTCTGCCGAGGACATGTTTCTAGATGGTTATGATGCAATAGCTATTTGTACGGGTACAAGTCAACCTAACCGTTTTGGTCTTTTAGGTGAAACTTTAGGACATGTACATTTTGCTATTGACTATTTGAAGTCTCCTGATGCCTACAAACTGGGTAGAAAGGTTGTAATAATTGGCGCTGGAAACGTGGCAATTGATGCAGCAAGAACCGCTATCAGAAAGGAACATTCAGAGGTTACAATTCTAAATTATAAAGCACCAGAAGATATGAGAGCATATAAATCAGAGGTGGAAATGGCAATCATTGATGGCGTAAAATTTCTTCATCAGTACCAAGCTGTTAGAATAGCTGATAAATTCGTCAGATGCGTCAGGGTCAATAAGAGTGTAGCTGAAGATGGAGCTGTAAATTTTACTGAGGATTTTCAGTCTTCATTAGAAGTTTCAGCAGACTCAGTGATAATTGCAATAGGTCAAGGTCCCGGCGCAGATGTGAACAGTGTTGGAAACACTAAAGTTACCCAGAGAGGACTACTAGAGGTTGATGAATTTGGCAGTACATCGCAAAAGGGAGTTTTTGCAGCAGGAGATATTGTCACTGGACCAAAAACAGTAATAGAAGCTGTAGCTTTGGCAAAAAAAGCGGCAGTGAAAATAGAAGAATACTGTCAAAACCTATGATTAAAGGATTCAGTAGGATTGCCTAAAACTTTAGGCAGCTAAAGCAAGTTCATTAGTACCTCGTAAGAGCGGCACTGAGTTTACCTAAAAAATTTAGGTTTTGTAAAAATTTTCGCTTTATTGATTGCCCATAAAAAAGTGAACATATTAGTTCATTTAGTTTCTGAATTATTCTTGTACTTATAAGAAATTGTTACGAAAATAACTATCAAATCTAATTTTACAAAGCATTTTTAATAATTTTTTAGCAAAATCCACAGTGCTGGATAACTTGGTAAAAAGAAGATAACAGCTACAACAAAAAAATGTGTTGATAAAAATAGGTTGACTGTGCGCTCAAAATGGAAAAATATCAGAGATGAGGTTTACAGATTACCTCTTTTATGGCTAAATCAAAGAAATTATGCGTATTACTTGGCCTCAAAACTAAAGCTGTGTCTACTCCTTGTCCAGTACCACCAAGAGTTAT
>JAAZBP010000092.1 GCA_012513715.1 Thermoproteota archaeon
ATACGTCTGGTGAGACATCTGTGTTAATAGTCCACTGCCCGCCAATATCATCCCCTAATCCGTAACCATCGTTCTTGTAGTAACTCGTGGATAAAGATGGGGAAGCTATAACACCAGCTAAGCAACCAAAAACTAAAAGCCAAGCAACAATAGAGAAACAAATAATCCTATTAACACTGCACTTCAACCAATCCAACATAGACAACTCCATATATTGGTTATCAATAAAAATAGTAACAGTAATAGGTTTATCTAAATGGTAAAAATCGACGATAAATACATAACAAAATTGTTTGGAAAAAACTGATTTAATTGAGGAAATACTATTGAAAAATTTCAGATACACTCTTGTTGTTGGAGAAAAAAACATTTTTAGAAAACTATCTCAAATAGTTGTCCTTGCAACAGAAGCAAATAGCATACTAAAAGGAATGCTTAGTGACTGTAAAAACGGAGAATTCCTCGATTCAGGTATGCAGGAAATACGAATTTTAGAGAATAAATCTGATGAAATTGCCTTCGAGGTAAATGAAGACATAACTACAGGCGCAGTTAGCCCAAACGCAATGGAGCATCTACTCGAATGTGTACGAGTTGCAGACGACATTGTTGACGCATATTATTACCAAAGTAGAGAATTGTGTCGTATGCATCAAGCAAGATTTCCGTACGCTGAAGAAGTTCAAGATGTAGAGTGGATTTCAGTCTTTGAAAGTCTGTTAGAATTAGCAGATAAAGCTCTTTGTAAGGTTATGGAAATTCTTTCGATCGCAGACCTAAATAAGATTTTACAGTTACGTAGAGAAATCGAGACCCTCGAACGAAAAGGAGACGACATCAAAGACAAAGGCTTTGATACATTATACCGTGAAGCACCGAATATGCATTTTTTGCAGTTTTATCATTACAGCGAATTATTGCATAAATTTGATGACATACTAGACTGCTGCGAAGACCTATCTGACTTAGTCTTATCTATAATAACGTCAATTCTCAAGTGAGTACTACTTTGATATTAGAAACCCTGCTTGTTGCTCTAGTTTTTTTAGCGGTAACACTTGTTGCAGGTAACAACTTAGCTAGTTGTGTAGGTCCAGCTATAGGAGCAAGAATACTAACAAAATCCAATGGGGAATTATTAGGAGCAGCCGGATTTGCTTCAGGACTAGTTGTTCAAGGTTCCTGGATGAGTAACTCGATAAACAATTTAATTCCTAACTCAACAGTGGAAATTCAAGTAACAGTTTTGGTAGTAGCGATATTGATATTTATTATAGCTATTCTTGCGAGGGTTCCGTTGTCTTTGAGTATGTCTCTTGTAGGATTACTATCAGGTGCTGCATTAGCCCTCAATTTGTGGTCTAACATTGATTATATAAGTAAAGTTGCTGTTATGTGGATTATAGCACCAATAGTAGCTGCGTTATTAGCCTTCTTTCTTTTAAGATTCATTAATAGTAGAAAAGTTACTAATGTCTGGCGTAGAATTCGAGTCTATAAATTTCTACTTATAGTGTTGGCTTTTACATCAGCTTATAGTTTGGGCGCTAACACATTAGGTTTAATTGTGGCCACTGCAGGTTTCAACTGGATAACTGTTTCTGCAGCTATAATGGCTATTTTTGCAGGTTCGTTCTTCCTTGGTGAAGGCACAATCCATCGTGTCGCTCAAGAATTTTATTTAATGAGATACTCAAACGCTACAGTATCACTAGCAGCATCAACAATTCTAGTTGAGATTGCTGCATTCCTAAGTATTCCTCTCTCCAACACCCAGACTACAACAGCAGCGGTTTTCGGTGCAGGTATTTCGTATAAAACCAGATTTTTATCTCTAAAACCTTACATAACTATAATTGCAGGATGGATAATGGCGCCGGCTGTAAGTTTTGCAATAGGCTACCTAATATTGGGTACATGGCTGTAACAGATTTTTTGAATATAAAAAAATTAGTCGAATCAATCATACAGATTCATTTAGAATAAATTGGCAATATATCAAGAATTTTTAGTAAATCATCAACTGTATAGTCGGGTTTTTGACCGCTCGCCTGCAGGTTTTTTTGAGTATGGAATTGCGAGGAGGCAAAAATTGTCTTTAAACCGATAGCGTTAGCGCCTTTAATGTCTTCAAGTGGACTATCTCCGATGAAAACTGCTTCTTCAGGTTTTATCTTGAGACGGTTTAAGGTATAGTGGAAGATTTCACTACTGGGTTTTCTCCAACCGAAATCTTCAGAAATAACTATAGCATTGAAATATTGGTGGATACGAATTTTTCTTAAACTTTTATGGATGACTGGAGCATGGGTGAAATTTGATATTAATCCCACTTTGTATTTGGTTGAAACTTGTTTTAGAACTTCCTCTGCTCCTTTACGCAGTACAAGGGTACGTATGAAGTCGTCAAAAAAGACGTTAAGAGCTGCCTTAATACTGCAGTCGTCTTCTTTCACTTTAAAACCAAGATTAGACAGAGCTTCTGAAACCCAAACTGCGTTGGTTACTTCCTTGTATTGTTCATACCGTATTTTACGGTATTTCTCATGCGCAAAATTATAGGCGGACAGGAATTTTTCTTCGGCTACATCAAAGCCTTCTTCTTTAAGTGCATTATAAAGAGTCCTACAAGAATTAGCCATAGAGTAACCTTCACTATTTACTAGTGTACCGATATAATCAAAAATTATTGCTTTATAGGACATTTCTTTTACCAGCAAGTAATATGTAGTCTTTGATTTGCTTCATTGCAGTACCAAGTGATGTACGTAAAAGTTTTGAGGGGTAGCCAATTGAGGATTCTACTTTTGCATCAAATAATATTGGACATAAATATCGTAAGTTAAGTTTTGGAACTTCTCTTTCAATAGCATCTGTCTTATCCATCTTCATGTTTTCTACGACCCCAATGATTGGTAACTTCATGTTCAGAAGGAAGGTAACCTGCTTCTTAACAACTTCAAAAGCTAAAAGAGAAGGGGTAGTTATAATCAGAAATTCGATACGTTTAATGAAGCGCACAACATCAAGAACTGCATCACTAATACCAGGCGGCATATCAATTACAAGGAAATCTAACTCACCCCATTGGGTAACTGTTAGTAACTCAAGTATCGCATTTGAAATGTCTAAACCCCGCAGTGGCGCAGGATTATCTCCAACGAAATAAACAAGGGACATATAATTCAGATTCTCTACCTTAGGTGGAACCAGTCCTTTATCTTCCAAAGGCTGCAAATTTTTAGGAACATTTAGTATTATATGGGTTGATGGACCAGTAAAATCCAAATCAAACAAACCAACGTTATAACCGTCCCGGGAAAGAGACAACGCTAAAGCTGTAGCAACCATACTTTTTCCCACACCCCCCTTGCCGCTTGAAACAGCAATAATCCGCTTAATTTTTTTCAATCGTTCATTGACAACACTTGAACGAGGATCGATCACTCTGACTTAACACCTTTAATATCTTCAAGCCATACGCCTCTACCAGCTACAATTTCAAAGTCAGGGCTACCACATTTAGGACATTTAAGGTATGTATGTGCAACTTCAGGTATGAAATGTATTGCTTCAAGAGTTGTGCTATCAAGCTTTTTTGAGTTATATTTCCATGTTGATTCGCAGACTCTGCATTTGAGGGTTGATTTCGATTTTAGAATATGAAATTTTACAGATTTGAAAAGTTCTTCACTCATTTGTTTAAGTGCGAAACGGAGAATTGAAACCTCAATCTGTTGAAGTTCACCGACTCTAATTGTAACCTCTGTAACCGTAGCTAATTTTTCCTGTGCAACAATTTGTTTTACAGAAGTTAAAATAGCTTCGGCTAGTGCCCATTCATGCATAAAATGGAAATGTTTAGACATTAATAAAAAGGCTATTGCGAAAATAAAAAGGTTCCAACATAAAATATGTATGAAGAAAATTTGGTCATTTAATAAATCACCACATACAAAGCCTTTAAAATAGGCAGCGACGACGTTTAGATGGTTAAAAAAATGCGGGTAATTGCTGATCTACATATTCATGGCAAATATAGCCGTGCAACAAGTTCACAGATGAGTATAAAAGAAATCGCAAAATACGCCAAAATAAAAGGGCTCAACCTCGTAGGCACAGGCGACTTTACTCACCCGATGTGGCTAAAAGAAATAAAACAGAACCTTACCAATAAAGAAGACACAGGATTATTTGAACTAACTAACAAAGATTCACCTGTTAAGTTTATGCTTCAAACAGAAGTCTGTACAATATTCAATTATAAAGGCGTGTCCAAAAAAATTCACCATGTAATATTAACTCCAAGTTTGGAAACCGCAGAACAGATTAATGAAGAACTCAAACACTACGGCAACTTGAACTCAGATGGCAGACCTATACTTGACATCACAGCTCCTGAAATAGTGGAAAAAATAATTTCAGTTTCAAAAGAAAACATAGTTTTTCCTGCACATGTATGGACGCCGTGGTTTAGCTTATTCGGCGCCTTCAGCGGCTTCGACACGGTCGAGGACTGCTACCAAGATATGACCAAACACATTCACGCATTAGAAACTGGACTTTCCTCGGATCCGTCAATGAATTGGCGCCTAAGCGCACTTGACAAATACGCTCTTGTGTCTAACAGTGACTGCCACAGCTTCTGGCCTTGGCGCATAGGCAGAGAAGCCAACGTGTTTGAGTTGGATAGGTTCACCTACAAAGACATAGTGGAATCTATAAAATCCAACAACTCAACGCACTTCAAATTCACCATCGAAACCGACCCCGCCTATGGCAAGTACCACTGGACAGGACATCGTAACTGCAATGTTTCACTCTCGCCAAAGGACGCCATCAAATTTGGCAACATTTGTCCAGTTTGCCGACGAAAACTCACTAGAGGTGTAGAGCAGCGTGTGGAAGAATTAGCTGACCGCCCAGCTGATTTCAAACGCCCCAATGTACCAGGCTTTAGGCGGTTGCTGCCATTAAGCGAGATCATAGCCGCTGTCATGGGCACTGACTCACCCGCTACCCAAGCGGTATGGAAACCTTACATGACATTGACGGAGTGCTTCGGCGACGAATATACTGTGCTCATCGACACGCCAAAAGAAGCAATGGCAAAGGTGGTTGATCTAGCAATCGCGGAGGCAATTATGAAAGTACGTGAAGGCGCTGCTAAGGTTACACCTGGCTACGACGGAGTCTACGGTCAACTTGTACTGGGAATCGAAACGTCAAAATCCAAATCCAAGCCATTTGCAGCTCCTAAGGTGCAGCAGCGTAGCATGAGCGATTTCTGGTAGACAACAGTCTAATCTAATAAAAACAAACCGTTAAGGGATAAGTGTTTAAGTCTCACAATAAAAAAATTAAGAGGACAGGATTACCTTGAAAGAAATTTTAGCGAAAATCAACAAAACCGCAGCCACATTAGGAGCTAAATATACTGAAGCTAGAGCTCAGCAATCAACTAAAACAGTGTTGACCCTCAAGGAAGAACGGGTTGAAGCAGCTAAACAAGGGCTAGAAAAAGGAGTTGCAATCCGTGTGCTTGTAAATGGAGCATGGGGATTTGCTTCTGTAGGCTCTTTTGAATGGAATATCATAGAAAAAGCAGTGTCAAATGCATGCATAATGGCCAAACTTGCAAGTACACGAATTAAAACACCAGTAAAGATCGCGGAAGTGAAAACTGTACAAGACCACGTTTATTCTAAACCTAAAAAGGATCCTGCAGAAATTAACATAGAGGATAAAATTAAAACAGCTTTATTGGTTAATAAGACCATCACTGATTTTGATATTAGAGTTAAGAGTTGTTCAATTGATTATATGGATTTGATGGGTAACAGCATCTTCATGAATAGTGAAGGCACCAGTATTGAACAGGATAAACTGTATGTTTGGGCTAGAGTTACAGCTTCAGCGCAAGAAAGCGGTGTCTTCACATTTAGCCGAGAAGAAATCGGATCAACTGCAGGTTATGAAATATTTGATCAGCAACCACCTGAAGTGTTAGGTGAAAAAGTAGCTAAACGCGCCATTGAACAAATCAGGGCAAAAGCACCTAAGGGAGGAAAATACCCAGTTGTGTTAGGACCAAATGTTGTCGGAGTCTTTGTGCATGAAGCATTTGGGCATTTAGCTGAAGCTGATTTAGCTTTATCAGGTGGTCTATTAGCGAGTAACATGGGTAAAAAAATTGGCTCCGATTTAGTTACTTTCTACGATGATGGAACAATTAATGGATCATTTGGCGCCTTCAAATATGACGATGAGGGTGTACTAAGCGAAAAAACCCTGCTTATAAAAGAGGGTGTAGTAACAGGACTTATGCATAACCGTGAAACAGCATATAAATTCAGTACCAAACCAACAGGCAATGCAAGAGCTGAAGATTTCAGGGTAGAGCCTATAATCAGAATGCGGTGTACGTATATGGAACCTAGAGACCACACATTTGAAGAATTACTTGAAGATGTAAAAGAGGGATATTACTTCAAAAGCTTCCGTGGCGGTCAAGCTAGTCTGGACGGAACATTCCAAGTTGGAATTCAAGAAGGCTATGAGGTAATTAACGGTGAACTGGGAGCTCCAGTTCGTAACGCCTCAATTAGCGGCAATACCATTGAGGCGTTGCATAAAGTTGATGGTGTAGGTAAAGATTTCTCTTTAGATCCAGGTCGATGTGGAAAAGGTCAGATAGCGTTTATCTGTGATGGCGGTCCGCATATTAGGTTAAGTGAGGTAATTGTTGGTGGAAGTGCCTGAAAAGAACACGATGAGTAGCATAGCTGAAAACATAGTTAAAGTAGCGTTGAAGCTTGGAGCATCAGATGCAGAAGCCTACGTTTACAAAGGGCAAGCAACCAATATAGGTATAGAATTAGGGCAGATTAACAAAACTAACTGTATAATTGATCAAGGTGTAGGAATACGTGTCGCCGTAAATAAGGCAGTGGGGTTTGCATATACAAATATAATAGAGGATAACAATGCAATTGAAAAAGTAGTAAAAAGAGCGTTAAGTGCTGCGAGGGCAAGCAAACCGGATAATGATTGGAATGGACTTCCATGCAGAAAGCCTTATGGTAGTGCAGAGGGAACTTTTGATCAGAAAATCGTTGAATTGAAAGCAGAAGAATTAGTCAACACCGCTTCAACAATGCTTGATGCAGCAAAAGAGGTTAATGAAAGTGTTTTAGCAGTAGAAGGCGGGGTTGGAAACGGATTTTTTTTAACCGCAATAGCTAATTCTGAGGGTATTTTAGCTTTTGATAGAGGTACAATAGCAGAGTGTAGCTTGGCAACAGTAGCAAGAGATGGAAATACAGTTACGCCTATCTGTTTTGAGTTTGATGCAGGTAGAAGCTACAACCTGAATCCTAAATGGGTTGGTCGTGAAGCTGCAAGAATAGCAGTTTCAGCTTTAAAACCTGAACCAGTTGAAACAAAAACAACCCAAGTTATTTTTACACAATTTGCTTTGCAAGAATTATTAACATACACACTAATCAATGGTATTAAGGCAGATAGTGTCCAACGTAACCAATCAGCGTTTAAGAATAAAATTGGTGAAGCAGTGGCAACAGAAAATTTGACTATCTACGACGATGGACTTTACAAGGGAGGTTTACATACATCAGTGTTTGATGGGGAAGGAGTTCCTAGTCAAAAAACTCTCGTTGTTGAGGAGGGTGTACTTAGAAACTTCCTATATGACAGTTATACTGCAAAGAAACAGAACACAGAAAGTACTGGAAACGCTTCGAGAGCAGGATACCTCTCAACACCCAGTATTGATATAACAAATTTCTGTATAATGCCTCAAAATATGACAGGGGAACAAATGATTAGTGAAGTTAATGAGGGTTTAATTGTTTATAATCTTCAGGGAGCGCATAGCAGTAATCCTATAAGCGGTGAATTTTCGGTTGTTGCAGCTTCGGCTTGGAAAATAAAACATGGCGAAGCTGGACGTTCATGTAGGGGTGCAATGTTAGCAGGTAACATCTTTGATTTGCTTAAAAATATTGGATGTATTGGAAACAATTGTAGACAGATTGGTTCGCTGGTATCGCCGTGGGTGCAATTTGAAAATGTGAAAGTTATCGGTAAATAAGTAAATTTGAATTAAGCCCAAAAACTTTTTGAGTACTCACCTAGAACTTTTTCATAAATACACTTTGTTTGCTGAGCGATTTTTTCCCAGTTGTATTTTTCGTGTACTCTTCGGTAAGCGTTCTCTTTTATTCGTTTAGCATATTCTTGGTCAAGAAGCACTTTTGTTATACCCCAAGCCAAAGAGTCAGGATTGTTTGAATACACTTTTACACCTGTTACATCATGCTCGATTATTTCGGATAATCCACCTGTATCAGAAGCAACAACTGGGCTCCGGGCAGCCATAGCCTCCAACGCTACGATACCAAAAGGCTCAAACAAAGACGGCACAACAGATACATCAGAACATTTCTGCAGTTTAAGCAACGACATCTCATCCATGAAACCTTCGAATAGAACCTTATGTTCTAAACCCATGCTTCTTACAATGTTTAACAATTGCTCTTTCATATATCCGCTGCCGACGATTATGAATTTAGCGTTAACTTTACTGAGAATCTTGGGTACGGCGTTTATGAGTACATGAACACCTTTCTCGTAAACTAGACGTCCAACGAAAAGAACAATTTTTTCTTCAGGTAAAGCATACTTGTTTCTAAATTGTGAACAATCTAAATCTATACCATCATAATTAGCAGTGTTCACACCATTTGGAATCATAACCAATTTATCATTGGGTAAACCGAAAACGTACCGAACATGAGAAATCATGTATTCACTGCAACAGATTACTTTCCAAGCTTCATAATTAAGCCAAGCTTCTGTTTCATGAATCATTCTCTCTGCAGTAGTATGCAAACCATCGCGTCTACCAATCTCAGTAGAATGCATCGTGACCAAAAGAGGCTTTCTGAAGATGTGTTTTAAACCTATACCAGCATTTGCAACTAACCAATCATGAGCGTGTATAACATCAACTTTTTTTGAGATTGTTCTCATAAGTGCGGCAGCTTCTTTTTGCATGTTCATATTCATCAAGTAAACCCAAGTTGCAAAGTCAGGTGAAGGATTTTTGTAAGAATCAACACGGTAAATCTCTACTCCGTCAACAACTTCATGTGCGGGTGCTCCTGGGAAATCACAGGTTATAACATAGACTTTCACATCCTGTTTGGCTAAATGTTTAGATAAGAAATAGATGTGTGGGGATATTCCTCCAATTACTCGAGGCGGATATTCCCAACTAAGCATCATCACAGATAAGTTATCTTTCATTTTTCTTATCCTCCATTATCGTTCGATAGACCTTCAGGACTTCTTGTATCCATGACTCTGAAGTACTCGGGATAATAGCGATTTTTTCTTCAGGCACAGAATATAGTCTAATAAGCTCATTTTTCATCCATTCAGATTTAGCAGTCACCTTTTTAGCTTCATAGAAACCTAGCCATTCTATACTTTTAATGGCCATGTTATAAGAGGAGTTACCTGCCGGTGAACGATGATCTTCTAAACTTTCAACTGAGTAAACAAAAGGGATACCTAAACCATTTTTTAATGTAATCGCAGCGGGGATAAAATGCCAATCAAACACATCGATTAAATCAAGTTTCTTGTTAGCTGAATAATAGATGTTTGCAGCTGCACGTTCAATCTCCTGATTTAAAGTTAGAACCCAAGTTAACACACCTACATGAGTTTTTACAGGGTTAGTAACCCGAACCGTTTTTACTCCGCTATTTTCACAAGTTTCACCTGTCAAACGATCATCATACGTAACTACATTCACATTTACTTTATTGGCAGCTAGTTTAGCTGTCAAAGCTTTCACGTAACCGGAGAGCTGACCTACAACACGTGGAGGATACTCCCAAGAAAAAACTATTGTACGCAGCATATTTCCACTACGTAAAAAGAGAACAAACCTTGATTATGCCTCTTCCATTTAGATAGTAACGTTTCTTACCTTCGTTGTCTGTAAAACTTTCGGCGAATCCCTCAGACTTATAGCGGTCCAAAATGTTTTCGATTTCATATGAATCAATATTTAGAAGTCTCGCAACTTCCTCACCTCGCCGTGCTAGATCAGCTGCTGTCGCGCAGAGATTGTGGAGAGTCTGGAGAACTTTATCTGGAAATGGAAGCTCTTCTCTCATTTCTTTTTGCACCGTATAAGCAAAGAGTAAGACAGATTATCTTATAAACTCATACTAAAAAAAATTAAAGGCTAAAAGAGTTTAGTGGATTCTTTAACCTGTTTTGTTAGAGTATTTAACCGCTTCTTTGCTGCATCAACAAGTTTTTCCCGCAGTTCTTCATCGTTATGCCTATGATCCTTTAATGAACTGATTTTCGCTGCTAATTCTTCATCTTTAAGAGAGCAACTTATCCAGCTTTCAAAGTCACCGTTGCCGAAATGGAACTCAATAGCTTTGATAGCCACCTTTTCAAGTGCTTTAACAAATCCCTTTAGGCTCCAAACCATAGAGCCAGTATAACATTCTTTACCAATGCCTGTATAGAAGAGGAAAGGTTCATTGGCAGCTAAAATGCTAAGTCGCAGTCTAAGCTCAAAGTCAGTTAAGAGGGTCTGTGCAGCAACAAAAGCGTCCATTGGCGACTCATATGGACTAAAATATGAGTGAACTTCACCTGGACCACCACCTGCAGTGAACATGTAGTATAAGTGGTCACTAGTTTGGAAGTAACGCCAGAGATCAAGAAAAACAGGGTTATCCGCTTCTTTGATTAAAGGTTCTAACCTACGAAGAGTAGTATAGTATGCCCACTGCATAGCATTACCAAGCCAACCTGACTGGTCTCTTTGGATGTCAGCCCAAGATACTGTACCTTCAGATTCTGGAACATCAACTTCGCCTACAGGGCTGTGTTTATCTATTACTTCAGAGGGAGTAGCCATATTCAGATTGTTAAAAGACAGGATTTTTTCAGGTAGGTGCCGCATAAAACTGTGTATACCAGTTTCTGGCCAGTGGTGTTCACCGAAAGTTTCATAGTCAGGAAAAATTGTGACGCAGTCACCTTTTGTTGCAGCTAACCAATGAGAATATTTATCAGCGGTTAAAGGCCATTCAGGCCACCATCGTGCTGAAAATCTGAATCCTACATCGTCAGTCAATTTGTAATTACGCAGTAGCACCCGAATTGTTTTAGAACTTTTTGGAGTATAAAGATAATTTGGCGATTTTTCACCTAAAATCTTCTCGACGCCTTCGGTGTAAATTCCCTTGTATCCAAGAGATTCAACTGTTTTAGCTATTGTATTGTTATAAAGGAGCTCGGTGTTTTCAAAAACATTCGGGTTATACCCAAGCAGATCCTTTACTGCTTGCTTGTGCATTTTAACTTGTTCAATGAACTCGTCTTTTTCAGGATATAAACTTGCGATTGAATGATAATATGTTTGATTTAGGAATTCGGCGCAACCAGAAGCAGAGAGTTGACGGAAGGTTTCAAGTAGGTCTTTATCAAACATTTCGCACTGTTCAAGAAAAACTCCAGATAAACTGAAAGAAAATTTAGCTTGCTTTTTTTCATTCTTAAAAGTATCTATTACATCAAGAAGAATCTGGTTTGAAGGAAAATAACATTTACGGGCAGCGCGCTGAAAAATTTCGCGGTTAACCTCAGTATCAAAATAGTGTTTGAATAGATCCCCCATGGTTTGACGCTGAGAGACTTTTCCTTGCCAGAAAAGGTTACGTCTAATTCTATGAGGCTGGTGTACCTCGAAAACAAAAACGATATCGGTCATAACACTCGATCTCAATACAGAGTATTAAAGAGGCGGTTATTTCTAATTTGCGATAAAGTTAGCTAACAACTAATTCACAGTGAGTTACATTTTATAAAAAACGGAGAAAGTACAGCTAATAATTGAAAAAGACTCTTTCAATGTAATCACCTTAAGTGCCATCTGTTTGTATCAATGAGATTTAATACATCTGTCTTTTCAACAACGCGCTCGCTAACAGGGTTAACAAATCTACAAGTGCGTTCAAGTTCAACTAACATACCTGTCTCTCTGTCAAAATAGATTTCTCCATACTCATCAGGCTGGTTCCAGTTTGCATAAATCAATTCTCTTTCACCATCAGAATAATTTCGTTCCACTATACCGCTTATTGTGATGTTCACTGTAGGGATTTTATCTCCTACATTGAGATAGGCTGCACAAAGTGGGACGCCTTTGTTGGACATTTGAAATTCACCTTGTTTTTGTGGGTCCACATCCGTTTCAAAGTTAAAACGTAATTCGCTGCCGTTCTTGAAATGCAGAATATATGTTTGCGTTACTAATGAGCCATAAACAGACTCTATACTAATTTGAGTCCAATCAGTGATGTTCCTCTCGAATTCAGGAATCAATAATTCAATATTAGGTAAAGTGGAGTTATAGACTCCATACATGTGATATACGAAATAGTCACCGTTACTCACTCCTGAACTAAATGTTCTTGGGAGAACAGGACTAATACTTGCTAATAACAAAAGAATTATTGACAAAGCCACTAATCGTGTTTCACTCATTTTTATCACCATTTTTTGAACTTACTAATAATTGACTAAGAAAGGGAGGATTTGTTGAGATACACTGGCTAGGGTAGTGGATTAACTAAGAATTTTTGGATTCGACTGTTTGATGTATCTGCAATGTAGATGTAGCCGTTCTGGTCAACCACTACACCTTTGGGTGTATTGAATTGGCCGTCGCCTGTTCCCTTTGTACCCCATACACCAATAAAGGATCCGTCAGCTGAAAATTTTTGTATACGACAGTTCCAGTAGTCAGCAACGTAAACGTTTCCTTGATTATCAACGAACACACCTTTGGTTGTGCTTAATTGTCCGTTGCCTGTTCCACCGCTACCCCATTGGGCAATGAAGTCGCCGTTTCCACTAAATTTTACAATGCGATGATTGTAGTAATCGCCAACGTAAACGTTTCCTTGAGCATCCAAATCGATTCCGTGAGGAAACATTAATTGGCCTTCATCTGATCCGTGGCTGCCCCAGGCACATATGAAAACACCTGAATTAGTGAATTTTTGTATGCGACTGTTCCCGGCATCGGCAACGTAGATATTACCTTCTGCATCCACCTCAACATCGTAAGGCCAAATGAATTGACCTTCATCTGAACCTTTGGTACCGAAAACATTCAGAAACTCTCCGTCTGAAGTAAATATCTGTACTCGATTGTTACATGTATCAGCCACGTATATGTTACCAATAGAGTCAATGGCTAAACCCATACTGAAATTTAATTGGCCATTACCATTGCCGTAAGTTCCCCATGAAGAGATAAATTTGCCATCTGTTGTGAATTTTTGAATTCGATGATTGTAAGTATCGCTTATGAACAGAATGCTTTCGGAACTGTCTAAAATGATGTCGTAGGGATGATCAAAGTCGCCATCAGCTGTTCCAAGGTCACCCCATTTAGTTATAAACTGGTAAGTCTCTGTCTGCGCTGATGTTAAAGAAGCCGATACTAATAGACCGGCAATAATAGCAAAGCCTATCAGAGTAATGCTTAGCGAAAAAAGTAAACCACGTTTTACTAGCCCGTTTTTCTCAACAAGTTTTTTTGATAAGCACTTCATTATTCACACCTCGATTGAACATTTTTCCATGAAATTTGAAACGATAAAAGCTTTCTTGTTAACGAATCTTGACAAAGCTTTGTCTAATTTTGTTGACTAATAATTTTTTTTAGTCAAGATTTGTGAACTAGCCCCAAAGTTTTAATCGACATAGCATATACTATGGAAATGGGTAATACAGCGTGCCTGACGGAAAAGAAGAGATTTACTCAATCATGTTTAGTTCTCTGAAACACCCAGCACGACGTAAGATTCTGCGTGTATTAGCAGATAAACCAGTGACTTTTTCTGAAATGCTTGAGTTATTAGGAATATCTAGCTCTAATTTAACGTATCATCTTGAAAATTTAGGCGAACTTATTTCTAAAGATAACAAAGGTGTGTACAGGTTATCAACTTTTGGGGAAGCAGCGGTTAGCACTATGAGAATAGTTGAAGAGGCACCTCAAGTTCAACCAAAAAAGAGCAAGACTGCAACCCAAAAATGGAGAATATTCACCGGATCACTATTAATCGTAATCATTGTCCTTGCAAGCATTTCAGTGTTTGAGTTAAACACCCTTAACCAGACTAATACTGAATTAAACGATTTACAGAAAAAGTACGATCAACTTCTATCTTGGGCTACAACAACAGATGATGCACTTAGCTTTCTTGAAAAAGTAGTTCAGATTGATACAAATCATTACCAAGCAAGCCTTCTGAGTCGAACAGTAGAGCAAAGAGATGATTTAGGTGGAGCAATACAAGAGATAATGCGTTATTCATTAACAAGTGAGGATAGTAAACTCACTGTTGTTTTTAGATTTCGAAATAATCAACTTTCTCGTTACCAACTTGTTGTAACCGAGGGATCGCCAGTCTATTCTCAGGCACAATCACATAATGCTTTAGATGCAGCAAAAGGAGTACTAGATAGGTTTAGCAACTTTGAAGGCGACTTGTACTTACAGAACATGAGTAGGCTTCTTTCATTGGTAACTAGTTATCAGAGTATTGAAATAAAAGAGGGAAACCTCAAATTAAATGCTACAGTTTTTCGTGACAATGGTCGAATTGAAATAATTCATACAGAAAACAATGTTGACTATTCACCTAAAAGTCTAATGATGATTTATGAAGACCGCACATTAGTAGAGTTGACCAACGGCTATTACTTATTCAAAGTTGGAGATACAGAAGTAAATATTTCCAGTGAACGAGCAGTAGAACTTGCTAGAAACGCTCTTAAAAGCTTCAGTTGGACTGCAAATGGACAAACAGTTTCCAACTTTGGAATTATGCCTGACCCGGAATCAATTCAATTTCATCCTAACACAAAAAATTCTATTGAGCTTTACCCACAATGGACTATCACATTTTACCTTGATAGAGTCTACCCCGGTGATATCTATAGGGTTGCAGTGTACATATGGGCTGATACAGGCGAAATTGCACAAATACAAACCATGAATGCCTAAGAACCACCAAGTACCAATAGCAAGTCTTGAACTAAGAAAAGAAGCCGCAGCAGTTTTAGAGGCTGCAATTATTATTCACTTTACCATTTCCTTTTAGATTTAGGATAAGAATTTGGCAAAAATTTTATATGAACAGCAGTGGACTACTCAGCTATGGCTCGAAAAAAGCATAGACAAAAACAGAAACAGATGCGGCAGAAACCACAGCCTAAAATAGTAAAAACCAAATCCAACAGAAAACTATGGATAGCATTTGCTGTAATCGCAGTAGTAATCATAGCAGTCGGTGCTGTTGTCTTATTTTGGCAACTAAATCAGAATCCTAACCAAACAGGTATCGAACCCACTAAAGTACTATTAGAAACTACAGCTGGAAATATCACCATTGATTTAAGAACTGATAAACCGATCACATCAGGTAACTTCATAAATCTTGTTGAAGCAGGCGAATATGATGGAGCAACCTTTTATCGTGTAATTGAGACATTTGTGATTCAAGGTGGATTAGGCGGTGGTTCAGTTGCGAATATTAACGACGAAATTGGAAGCAATAATCATAACACTGAATATACAGTTGCTATGGCAAAAACAGACGAACCGAACTCTGCCTCAAGTGAGTTCTTCATAAATACAGCTGATAATAGTAAAAGAATATTACAGGATGGCAGCAAATTCGATGACACCTATACTGTGTTTGGTACTGTGATTGAAGGTCAAGATGTTGTCGACGAGATAGCAAGCGCTCCAGTAGAACAAAATCCATATACCGGAGAAATAAGTATGCCAGTGGATCCAGTTACTATCATACGCGCCACAATAATTTCTTAATAACCTCTCTATTTTCTTTGCTTAATACTGAATTGTAAAAGTAAATTTTTTATCGTGAAATTCAGAATTTTATAGTTAAGGTTGAAATCGCGCAGTAAATAGTAATTTCAGAGAGTAAAGAAGAATCCACCTGCAATAACCTAAGATAAGATAGATAAATAATAATTGGCAAATACAGGTCTATACATTTAGGTAGTCGTCTTCACAGATTTAATCTAAGAGTAGCCACATGATAGAAAGTAGCCAAATTTTGCTAAAGTAATAGTAGGCAGCCGGATTTTTTGAGGCTATCGGAAATGCAAGGACTAATCCCATTGAAAACCCAATAAAAAGTAGTGTTATAATCAACGCGGGAACATTATGAATAAAAAATTAAGAAAAAACGGAAGTTACTTTTTCTTTTCGTCTTTATCTTTGGGTTTAGAACCAATCTCAACCAGTTGAATGTTAACTTGGTAGTTTTTGTCGCCCACCATCATTTTACCTTGCCCATAGAATCCTCTGCTTCCTGTGCTGAAATTTTTCGGATTTATAATAAACGGTTGTTTTACACCGTTTAATTGAATTGTTGCAATGTTTAGTTGATCACTCATCAAAGTCACCATTATCTTTTGTATTGTTACTGTTCCTTTTCACCTTTTCGCTACTTCTCCGAGTACATGTGAAAGTAGTTTATCGTTTTTTGTTTGAAAATAAATTTACAGTAAAAATGAAGATAAAAACAAAGTGCTGTGTTGAATGACTGAAAGTTATCCTTGAGTTAATTTTGGGGTAATTGTCTTCCTCTTTTGATTTAGGGCTCAATTCAGGTTCATTTTCATGAACAGGTTATAAATTGAAGCCTTCAACAGCAG
>JAAZBP010000093.1 GCA_012513715.1 Thermoproteota archaeon
AGAAACCTGCACTTCTAAGACAATCCCAATCTGATGTTGGTGAACGGTTAACTATGCAAGTTGTTAAAGTCGGAGACTCAATAGAAGTTCAAACTGTTAACCGAGATGATGTACCAGTTTACTGGGGCTACAAAGTCCGATTGGAAACATCATTTGGCAAACTAGTTAAAAACACTGGTTTTGATTTAAAAATCGCCACAGCAAAAGTAGGCGACAATTTTAACGAGACCAAAAGTCAACTTGAAAAAGTTTGGCTTTGCAGCAGTAATATTCTATTGGCATTCGGTGCGCCTTCACATGGGCTCCACGAAATAATTGAGCAAGAGGGCTTAAAGCTCAATGACTGTGTGGATTTTGTATTGAATACTATTCCAAACCAAGGTACAGCTACAGTTCGTACTGAAGAGGCTCTTTTAGCAACTTTGGCTCTGATTAATTCGAATTTTTGTTACTAATTTTTTCTGTTTTAGGCAATGAATTTGGTAAAGGAATAAATTCTTCTTTGTTTATTGTGGAGTCTATGCCCACATTAGACTTGGCTATGCCCACTGCGCTGTTACTTGTAGTGTTAACTGCTCTATTTCTAAACAAGCGTGCAGAAAAAAAATTGATGGCGACAGTTGACCAGAAGGAGTTTAAAACACGTGATATCTTACTCTTGTTAGTTTTCATATCAGTTATGGTTTCAGTTATTGCATATACTTCTATGGTTAATCCCGGTGGGTTATTCCCAAATGTATTGCTTGTACTTTTCTTATCTTCATATGTTACTCTGCTTTTCACTTTCTCATATGTTTTCTCTGGATTAAAAAAGACTTATGCCCAATTAATATCAGTTGGTTTTGGACTCTGCAGTTTAGTTGCTGGTTTGTTAAGCCTTATTGAACCACTTGCTGATTCCTACACTAACTTTCGTGTGATTGCTTTTATCATTTTTTCATTGCTATGTTTCGGAGTTGCGGTTTATGAACAAATTAAATCAGTCTCAAAACAAAGATGGTACATAGCTGCACAACCACCTGCATTATTTGTGCTTCTATTTCTATTCTTCACAGTATTCTACACCGGGTCAATTAATGTTTGGTTCCCTGCATTACTGGACGTTTTCGCCTTCACCTTTGCAATTCTGATTATAATGTATCTTTCATCAATGTTCACATGGAAAACAGTTAGTATTTTCGCTATACTTCTAACATTATTAGACATTGTCTTGGTCTTTAGCGGACCAATGGTGGCTGCAGCAGAAACATTCACTGGGTTAGGTCTCCCTGTTTTGGTGTACTTGCCCAATATTCCACTAATACTTAACGAAGTAGGCGGTTTTCTACTTAGCGCCCCTTGGATTCCAATATCATTTGCTGAACGGTTAGTTGCCATACTTAGTGAAACAGGCGGTTTTCTAGTTAGAGGACTTGGACTAGGCGACTTCTTTTTTGCAGGTATCTTAGCTGTCCAAACATACAAGAAATTTGGGCAGAAAACAGCAATCATATCCATTGTAGCTATGGCTTTATCATTTGGAATTTGGGAAGCATTCTTACCTGAAATAACTGGATTCTTCAATATTCGTGGATTTCCAGCAACTGTCTGTATCATAACTGGCTGGATACCTATAATCCTGTGGAAACTGTTAACTACAAAAAATAAAGCATCATCTATCACTGAGGAGCCAGTTCAGCCTCCAACTGGCCCTTTAACTTAAAACAATCTGATTTTTTATTTAAAATTGAGGTTATTACAAAAAGTGAGTTAAAGATGTGCATAAAACAACTCAAGTAATATTATTCTATTTAAGAAAGTCAAACCCTGAGGAAGCCTTTTCTTTATTCTTTGTCTGCACTCAAGAAAATTAGACACTTTGATAAATAAAGACTGTTTTTAAAAAATAGTAAAATGAAAAATTAGTTTTGGGCTTAAAATCGCCCATAAACGGCTTGTTTACCCGAATAGGGCGCCTAATCCTTCTAATGCTGCTTCTTCCTTGGCTTTTTCTTCTTCAGCTTTCTTCTTCTTGTCTTCAGGAGCGGCTGCTGCTGGTTTCTGCTCACCTGCTGCTGGTGCTGCAACTGGGGCTGCTGCCATCATGGTTGGTGCTGCTTTTATAGCTTCATCAATGTTGACTTCGCTGAGTGAAGCTACAAGTGCCTTAATTTTAACTACGTCAACTTCGAGTCCTGCTGCTTTCAGAACATTAGTTACTGATTCTTCGTTTATTTCTTTACCTGCCTTGTGAAGGAGCATTGCTGCGTAAATGTTTTCCATATCTTTTCACCTCTTCATTCAACTATTTTAACCTTTTTTATTGGTCTAAACCTACTTCACATAAGAAGTAGATTGTTACCTGAATAGGCCGTTGATTGTGCCGATTTCTTGCCGTTTAGAAGAATACCCAATTGCTTAAGAACCTTTCGTCCATGGACTTATGAAGTTTCAATCTTTTAGTTTACTTCTACTGTTCCAATTGGAAACCATCTTATCTCTCATAACGCTTATCTTTAGGGCTTGTGAACAATGCGGATAATTCATAGGTTCTGATACTATGGGTAACATCACTTTAGCAATCCTTGGTTCTATAGGATACGGTAACAATTTGGGTAAGAAAGGTACTTCAACAGACATAACTCTTTACAACCTTAAAAAAGACGAAGATACCGTGACACTGATTGAGCCTACACGTTACCCAGAACGGTTAGCTCCACTATTCTATGCCTGTGCATTAGCAACAAAAGCATTAGTTGTAGTAGACGAAATCAATGCTGCTTTCGGCGAGCAACTTGTTATGCTTCAATGTTCCAATATTAAAGGCGGATATTTTGTTCTACGCAATTATGTTCCCAAAGAAAAAATTGAACCGCTAATAAAAGGGACATCACTAGAGAATTTTGAATTCATTGATGATGACCCCAATCAGATAAGAGAAAAACTTTTGTTTGACGCGGCTAACCAAAAAATGACTGATACTAAACAAGTTGGGTCAGTACCTGTTGATCACGCTTTCAACGTTAAAGGTGTAGGTGTCGTAGTTCTTGGTATAGTGGTGAATGGCCTCATATCAAAACATGCAGTTTTAAACGTTCTACCTTCTGCTAAGACCGCCCAAATACGTTCAATACAAAAACATGATGACGAATTCAACATTGCAAGCGAAGGGGACAGAGTTGGATTAGCTTTGAAAAATGTGGCAGTTGAGGATTTGGATAGAGGAATAGTCTTAACGAATGACCCGCAAATTAAGACATCAAATAAATTATCCTCAAAAACATCTTTAGTTAAATATTGGCAGATACCACTCAAACAGGGAATGATTATGCATATTGGACACTGGACCCAATTTATAACAGCTAAAGTTGATGAAATGGTTGAAACAGATGATCCTAAACATCCTTCTTTAATTCTCACGCTTGATAAACCTTTGGTGTATCTTCCTGGAGACAAAGCAGTATTGATGTATCTTGAAGGTGTAAAGCTGAGAGTTGCAGGAACAATTGAACTACAATAAAATGTCGTTACCACTTTTCTATTTATAATCAGCAAAAGAAACAAAGTAAAGATTTACTTCTTTATTTGAAATTCTTTATTTCTTTACATGATTTAGAATTCTAAATTAAATATTATGAAATATAGTGTTCTTAAAAAATTTAAAAAGACATTTTTGCGTGATTGATTGCAATAATCCATATATTTCAAAATTAATCATCAACCCCTTGATATTGCATGTATAGGACAGGAATGGCAAACTTGCCTCTTCATGGTGGAAAAGCTCCGTTTTGGTTAACTGTGCGCATGCGCAAGTTAGCCCGCGAAATAGCTAACGTAATCATCGAAGAATATGGCACAGACGAATTAGTGTTTAGGCTTAGTGACCCTTATTGGTTTCAGGCCTTCGGCTGTGTATTAGCTTATGATTGGCATAGTAGTGGTGTAACAACAGTTGTTACAGGTGTCCTTAAAAGTGCAATAAACCCCCAAGAACATGGAATTGCTATCTGTGGCGGAAAAGGCAAAACAAGCCGTAAAGCTCCAAGTGAAATACAATCAGCCGGAGAAAAATGGGGTTTTTCAGAACATACGATCAATAAATTAGCTTACACAAGTAGAATGACTGCTAAAGTGGACAATTCTGCAATTCAGGATGGATATCAATTGTACCATCATTCTTTTTTATTTACCAAAGACGAAAAATGGGCTGTAATCCAGCAGGGTATGAGTAATACGGACCGATATGCAAGACGTTACCATTGGCTTAGTACCCACACCACTGATTTTGTAGAAGAACCACACAACGCAATAGTAGGTAACATAAAAAAGAAAAAAACACTAAATATGGTAGCTAAAGAAAGTGAAGCATCTCGAAAAGCATCAGTTGACTTAGCCAAGGAGCCAACAAGAAAACTTGTAAACCTCATTGAGGCAACTACAAAACCAAGTAACCAAACTTCAATCCAGTATTGGCTTCCAAAAACAAGTGATCCTTGGACTCAAACACAGCCAATGCTTAGTATGCCACGCAACATAAACTGGGATACCTTAAATAGAATATACGAGTTTCAACCTCAAAACTATGAAGAACTCTTAAGCATTAAAGGAGTAGGTCCAGCAACAGTCCGTGGTCTTTCATTAATCGCTGAACTAGTCTACGGGGAAGCCCCAAGTTGGGAAGACCCAGTAAAATTTAGTTTTGCATACGGCGGTAAAGATGGTGTACCTTTTCCAGTAGACCGTAAGGCTATGGATGAATCAATACAGATACTGAAGTCTTCAGTTGAAGAAGCAAAAATCGGTGAAAAAGACAAGCTTCTTAGTCTACAAAGACTACGACAATTTATACCTGAGAACAATAATTCTTTAGATATGCAATCTATTACTACATTTAGGTGATTACTATGTCTAAAAGGAGCTTTAGTACAATTGAAAGAATTGGTTTATCGTCAGGATTAGTTTCTCCAATTGTTGCTTTTACCTGTATACTTTCAGCAATTGCCTCATACCCTGAATTTAGTTGGACACACAATGCACTAAGCGACTTAGGTATTATAGAAGGAATAACAGCTCCACTATTCAATATCGGGCTTTGTATAAGTGGCTTTTTTGGTTTTCTCTTTTCAGTATTCGCTTTGTATCCTTTTTTAAAACAACATTTAACAGGAAAGTTAGGTTCAGCTGTCTTCGCAGCAGTTACCCTTACATTGATTTCCATAGGAATTTTCAATGAACACTATGTTCCTATTCATTTCTTGGTTTCAGTAATTTTCTTCACTTTAGTTCCAATTTCGCTTTTCATTTTAACCTCAGCATTTTACCTCAGCCGCCAACGTAGTATGGCTGTTTTTACTATTGCAGTTGGAATCGCAGCAGCTTTGCCATGGATTTTCCAATATACCTTCAACTATTTTACTCGAGTTGCAATACCCGAGACTCTATCAGCCATAGCTGTTTCTGTATGGGTAATAATTGTAGTTATAAAAATTATAAAGCGACATAATTTATTATACATCTAACTTTTTTAATTATTTTTCTTCATAAAAATTTTTAATAAAATTACATTTCTAAATTCAAGCCTATTTGAGCGCAACAATATGATGAAAAGACAGTATTGTATCCCATATTCTTTGCATATTCGATGGCTCGTTCATCCGGAAAAGCGATGCCATCTACACCAGCTTTTAAAGCTAAAACGTCAATGCCTTTTCGGCTATTACCTTTTGGACGCATGCAGCCTAAACTTATTGGTGTATCCGGAAACATCACACGTGCTGTAGCAATGACTTTGGCTATATCCACGGCATTAGGCGGGCTGGTTTTTTCCATTACAGTGCCATGTATAGGCATAAAAGCAATTATCACTAGTGCCGTTGGCTTGATTGTTTGAGCTATAATTTTAAGCGCTTCATATTCATCTTTAAGGTCATGCTGGTTTAATCCAACAATAATGTGTGGTACAACATTTAACTTGGCTTCATCAAGCTTCTTTAATGAATCTTCATAATCTTTAGCGCTGCATTTAAGTCCAAAAATTTTTTTAGCATTTTCTTCTAAACCAATTATGTCTATTAGAGCAGCATCTACTCCTGCTTTTTTTAGGGCTTTAGCTGTTTCCGATTTAACAATGCCTGTGTGAACAAAAACAGTCAACCCCAACTCTTTTTTAAACCAACGTAAAACAGCAATGAAATTATCTAATGGCACCGTACCATCAGCGCGGCATCCTCCGCTTATAAGTACCCCCTTAGCTCCATCTTTTTTAAGTTTAGAACCCATTTCAAGTAATTCAATCGGGTTAACTGCTGACTGCATAGTTTCAAGTAATTTGCCTCCGCAATGTTTACAATTAAGTGCACATGCTTTTCCTGTAATTGATATCGTTGGGAAATGGTTTTTTTCTGTTTGAAAATACTTGTTCTGATAATGGCTAAAACTTGGTGCATAAAAATTAATTGTCTTTTTAATTGGCTTAAATTGGCCTGAATCAAGTAATTTGGTGAATTCTGCTTCACTCAAACTCCATAATTCTTCAGCAGATAAACTTGACATAATTTTCAACCATCAGTTAATTTTTGACCTTAATATCTTAACTGAGTTCACTTAACCTTAAGCCTTGGCTTAATCAGTATACTTTTATCTTTGACCCAAGAACTACTACGTAAACTGAATCTGAATAAAAGGTCGGTATACTGCTTGGTTGTACTAAGAACGCAAGAACAACAATTACTCTCTGATATAGAAAAAGTCGGTGGTAGTGCATCCGTAGAAAAGTTGGTTGAGTTATGTGGATTTACTGATGCAGCGGTTATGCGCGCTGCACTTGTTCTTCAGGAGCAAAAACTATTAACTATTCAAGCAATTACCGAGAACATTATTAAACCAACTCTTGAAGCAAAAGAATACGCTCGGAACAGTTTACCTGAAAGAAAACTGATAGCTGCAGTCAATAGCATAGGCGGTACTGCGAACTTAGCAGAAGCAGCTAAAGCAGCAGGTCTTCAAGAAAGCTTTATTCAAATTGCCTTAGGTTGGATTATTCGAAAGAAATGGGCAAACTATAATTCAAAAGATAACACATTAAATATAGCCAAAGACGGCTTCTTGATTTCAGAAGGTCATGACGAAATCCTTCTAAAATTATTCCTCGAAAAAGAGCAAATTTGTTTAGACGATTTAAGTTCTGAACTTAAAGAAGCAGCTCAACAATTAAAGAAGCGTAAACTCGTAACTATAGAACCAAAAACTACTCGCATTTTAAAAATAACAGAAGAAGGAACAAAAGTCGCAAAACAAAGTAATAAGATTCAGTCTGAAGTAACAAAACTTACCCCTGAACTTATAATCACAGGTAAATGGCGAGAAATTAGTCTCCAAAAATACAATATAAAAGCGCCTGTAGCGAGAACTTGGGCAGGTAAAAAACATCCCTACTTGGCGTTTTTAGATGAGGTTAGAGCTAAACTGGTACAATTAGGATTTAAAGAAATGACAGGTACACAGGTGGAAACATGCTTCTTTAATTTTGATGCCCTTAATGTACCTCAAGACCATCCAGCTCGTGAACCAACAGATATTTACTACATCAAAGAACCCAAATATGGTGATTTAGAAAAACATTCACAAGTGCTTGAACAGGTCAAAGAAACACACGAGAACGGTTGGAAAACAGGCTCCACTGGGTGGGGTTACAAATATTCTTTTGATGAGGCTAAACGGTTAATTTTACGTGGTCACGGTACCTGTCTAAGTGCTCGAACACTGGAATGCCGTAGATTTGATGTTCCAAGTCGACATTTTTCAATTGCACGTGTATATCGACCTGAAATAACTGACAAAACACATCTGTCAGAATTCAACCAAGTTGAAGGAATAATAATTGATGAAAATTTGACTCTTAAAGATCTTTTAGGTGTCCTTGGCAAGTTTGCTTTGGAAATTGCCGGGGCTGACAAAGTAAGATTCAAACCTGACTATTTTCCATTTACTGAACCTAGTGTAGAACTTAGTGCCTTCAAGGAAGATTACGGTTGGATAGAATTTGGCGGTTCCGGTATCTTCCGTCCTGAAGTTACACAACCGCTAGATGTTAAAGTTCCTGTTATAGCTTGGGGTCTAGGTGTTGATCGTTTGTATATGATGCGTTCAGGAATTAACGATATCCGAATGATATTTAGTCAAGATCTCGATTGGCTCAGGAAAAAACAGGTGACATAAAATGCCAACTATAGATGTAAATTATGCTGAACTACAAAAGTTGCTCAAAATTGACTTAGCTACTGACTTAGATAAATTAGATGAAATATTAGCGAACATAAAAGGCGAAGTTAAAGCCTTTGATCAAAAAGTTAACTCTGTAAACATCGAAATGAAAGATACAAATAGACCTGATCTTTGGAGTATTGAAGGTTTAGCCCGTGCCTTAAGAGGCTACATAAATCAAGAAAAAGGCATAAAAACTTACAGCGTTAACGAATCAACTGTTAAAGTTAATGTGGATGCTAACCTTTATGATATTCGTCCATTTATTGGCTGCTCAATAATCAAAGATATACATCTTTCAGATGATGTAATAAAAGGAATAATGCATCTTCAAGATAAACTCGACCAGACTCATGGTCGTAGCCGCCAAAAATCTTCAATAGGCATTTATAACCTTGACCTCATCAAACCTCCAATTGAGTATACAGCTGTTAAACCCTCTGAAGTGAAATTTGTACCTCTAGGCTTCGACGAAAAAATGAGGCTAAATGAAATTTTAGAGAGCCATCCTAAAGGAATCGAATATGGCCACATAGTCAAAAAGAACTCTTTATACCCACTTCTCTCTGATAGCGAAGGTAACATTCTCTCTTTTCCACCAATTATTAACTCAAATGATTTAGGTAAAATAACAGAGAAATCAAGAAATCTGTTAATTGAAGTAACAGGTACACTATACAAAACAGTTCTCAATACACTAAATCTGGTTACATTGGCATTAATTGATCGTGGAGGTAAACCCTACTCTGTTACAGTTAACTATCCCAAAAATAGTAATTTCAAAGAAGGCACAGTAGTAACCCCAAATTTTGACAATAAACGCTTTACTTTAGGTGTAGAAGAAACAAACAGGCTTTTAGGTTTGAAGCTGTCGGCAAAAGAAATTTCATCTTCACTACTAACTGCGGGATTGGGTGTAGAACAAATTGGAAATGACTGTTTAACAGTTCTGGTTCCATGTTACCGCGTAGATATAATGCATCAAGTTGACATAATTGAAGATGTCGCTATTGCATATGGTTACAATAATATAGAACCTTTATGGCGTGAATTACCGACTACCGGAGAAGCAAAACCTGACCAGCATCTAATTAATGTAGCCAGGGATTTAATGGTTGGATTAGGTTATCAAGAAACCCTTAACACAACACTCACTAATTCTGAAATACTTTTTACAAAAATGAATATGCCGCCTAGCCCACTAATTGAGTTGGCTAATCCAAAAGTAATAACAATGACATGTATTCGTAACTGGTTACTTCCTAGCCTCATGGAGTTTCTTAGTGTCAATCAATCTGTAGAATTTCCACAAAAAATCTTTGAATTAGGAAAAGTCACGTTACTTGACTATACAAAAGAAACAAAAACTCGGGATGAAAATTGGCTTGCTTCTGCAACAGCTCATCCAAATGCTAATTTCAGTGAAATCAAATCTGCTTTAGATTCTTTTATGGTCAATTTCGGTGTAGAATGGCAAATAACGGAATCATCAAATCCAAGTTTTATAGAAGGTCGAGTTGGTAAAGTAATTGTTGAAAATACCGAAATTGGTTTTGTGGGTGAAATCAACCCTGTAGTACTTGAGGCATGGAAACTAGAAAACCCTACCGCTGCATTTGAAATAAACTTACAGACTTTAATCAATAAAAAAAGATGTGTTTAACCAGTCTGTTCAAAAGGTTCTTCCAGTCAAAAGCTATAGTCTGGTTATTTCAATTGAGCATATCTAAAGTTGAGTTAATCTAAACTGTATACGCGGTCTATAGAGTACAGGAAACCTGTTAATATCATTGATTATGCATGTTGTTTTTAAATTATTTGAATTTTCTTATCAATTGCACTGAAAATGTTTTTTTCAATTGTCCTTTTTAGGTTGCTTATTTTATCCTCTGTTTCTTTGAATAAGTTATCTTTGACTGTTTCATGTGTCTCTATGCTTGTTTTTCTAGCTATAAGCTGTTCAATCTGTTCTTGATATTGACTTAAATTGCTCTTTGTTTCATCCATTTTACTTGAGCCAACTAAACCATCACGAATTGCTGCAACTTCTATGCATCGAATTTGAAGTTTATTTAATGTATTGTATTTTAAAATCTCATTTACTGTCTGTTCAGCTTTACGCGCTTTATCAGGTTTTATTTTAAGTGTGTCATCAACCATCATGTCTCTAAGTTTTTCCAAGATTTGTTTTAAAATCGGAAACCCTTCTTGTTCGGTGGCTAACGCCTCGAACGGGGTCTCTAGATATTGATTAATTTTTTTTAACTCGTCAGGTCTTATTCCTCCTCCGCCGCCTGACATTGCTAATGCTTGCATTTTAACGAATGGTTTTTGCAAGTGTCTTAGCATATTTTTGAGGTCATTGTTTAAATTTTCAATTTCTGAGTTAACTGCATTGAGTTTGTCAATTGGTCCTTTAGTTTTCAATTCTTCAATTTTTTGTTCTATATCTTCTATTTCTTTTTCAAGAGGTTCACGTTCTTGTACCAAGTCACTTTTATCTTTTTGGATTTTTGTTAATTCTTCTTCAATGCTTTGTAAGTCATTTAGTTGAAGTAGTGCTTCTTCAAGTGTTTTTGCCTTTACATATTCTTTGGTGACAAAATCGTTTAGAGAATTAAATGTTTGTTTAGCTCGTTCGTATGACGCTAAAAATTTCCTTCTATCCATAATAAAAAACGGTGAGATTCTTGGGAACCAGTTTTTTATGTCTATCTCTGTTACTAAAAGTACTTTTTGAGTTTCTTGTACATATCGACTAATAATGTCATAGGAAACCTGTTCAGGCGCTGGAACCTTTTTTAGTCTATCAAGAAATAACCTTGAAAGTTTGTTTAAAGCACGTGCACGGTTGTAAAGTTTCATGTTTCTTTTTTCAATTTCTTTACTGCTTATGTCGAATAGGCTTTTGCTAACTTCGGCTACGCCTTGAAGGGATAGGTTCATTTCGTCGCGTAATTTTTTTGCTTGAGCGTGTACCGGAGTTAATACTGAACTTGTTTGGTCTTCTAGCCAACGTTTAGCTTCTGTGGACGATGAGAATTGGATGGTTGATTCCGTCAACGCGCATCACTTCGGATAATGATGTTATTGCTTATTTATCAATTTTAGCCCAAATTATCTACACATTTTAGAGTAGCTACTCTTAAATAGGTAGCTGTAGCATTCAACGTCCTTAGAGGAAAAAACTTGAACACTAAAAAATTAACTTTCATAATAATGATGGGTGCTCTTGGAAACGTTCTATTTGCAATAAGCTATTTGACTGGACAAGTAGCTCCTGGTATAGCACTTGATTTTTCCCTAATTGCAGTGTTAATAGCAGGTTTTTTTGGAGGACCCAAAGCTGGTCTTATAACAGGTCTTATAGCTGGAATAGTTCCTGGTGTAATGTTTGGTCCAGCAGGAACAGGTGGTTGGTTAGGTTTAATCGGTTTACCAATAGGTAAAGGTCTAACAGGTTTAACATCAGGTTTAATTTCTACACGACTAGATTTACATAAACCCAGAAAATCCCTGTTAGGCATTCCTTTGACTTTGGCATCCTATATTCCTGAAGGTCTATTCACATACACCTACTTTGCTTTTCTGTTACCTTTCTTTATACCTACCCAAATTCTTGGTGGCGCAGTAATACTCACCATTATGACAAAAGCCATTGTTGAAGTCTTAATTATGGGCTTTATAATCGCAGCGTTGTTAGGTAACAAGGGTTTCAAGGATTTTGTTAAAAATTTCTTTTGCGAAAAACAAAAGCTAATTTAATTTCTTAACTTTTTTTTTAAAAAAAATAAAAATTTAGAAGCCTAAGGCTTGGGCTAAAACTTTGGGATTTATTTGTCCTGCTTTGAATGTTCTGCCGGTTTTGGCGTTGTTTATCATTAGGGCTGCGGGGGCGAATAGTCCAGGGTCGATTTTGTAGAAGTCTTTGTCTGCATTGAGGAATATATCTATGAATGGTTTGCCGTAGTCTTTGCTGTTAATGGAAGGCGCACTCTTTACCAGCTCTTGTAGCTTGGCTTCGTCGTCATAGTCGACGGTTAGGTAAACGGTTCCGCCGTAGAGGATAACGTCGTTTGTGCGTGCCATTGCGACTTCGAAATCGGGGCCGACTGGTGGGATAGGTGCATAGCCCATTGCGTAACGGATGCACTTGGGATCAAGACCTAGAGTGTGTAGTTTGTGGATACCTACTTCGACAACACGGCCAGCGACTTGTGTGAGGCCTGCTACGCTTGCGGTTGGAGCCACCACAATAATCAGGTTTTGTGGGGTGATATTTGATGCTTTGCAGACTTTCTCAACCAGCATATCCGTTGGAAGAACGTTACTCTCTAAGGTGATTACTGCTTTGTCTGAGGCATCGGTGTAGTGGAGTTCCTCATAGATTTCTTTTGGTTTTAGCGCAATGGCACGAACTGGACCAGAACCGATGGCGATGTTGTCTCCGTCTTTTATGCGCCAACCTGCAAACTGGCTGCCAAGCATTGCAATGGCTGGGTAGTCAGAGGTGATTGTGATTGATGGAAAGTCCAGATCGCCGTAGCTTTTGTAGCCTAATTCGGCTTTGCCTGCACCACCCATACAGATTTCAGTTAGGTTTTTTCCAGCCTGAAAACCTCCCGACGCTTTGACACCTGCATCTATAACCGTTGCGCCCTTCGGAGATTTTGATATTGTTACGCCGTAAAATTCTGGGTTCTCAATATATTTTTGAGCTTTCTTCCAAGCCATTTCATTAACACTTATTGAGCCGCTCATAATTATTCACCAAGATAATTTAATGGATAATTTTTTCAATATTAAGGTTAGCGCTGAATACACTATTTTAATCATTAACTCTTCTAATTTTTGTTCAGTATCAAATTTGACATGATTTTATAATCTAAATTTTTAAGTTTGAATTTAAAATAGTGTGAGTTATCTACAATATCTTTTTTAATCGTAATTAAGCTTACTTTCGCGGTGTATACTCACGGAAAACAAAAATTGGGTTCCTATGGACGGAGATACCTTCGTTACTAAAGACGGCTTTATAATGAATACATTTGGATATGAACATCCCAACGATAGAGTTTTTGCATTCCTCAAATATATTCCTGATAAGTACAAGGATCTCTTTAATGTTGAAATGCTTCAAAGAACTTGGAAGTTTGGTACAACCCCTCTAACCAGTCGCCTTTTCCGTGCAGAAAAACTTTACACTGCAAAAAATTATCAGACATTCATAGAAGTTTTCCGTAAAAAATTTCCTAATTACCTCTTTTTTGATGAGACAAGAAACAAAGAAATCATAACTGCCCCTCTAGATGGGATAGATCAGGTTTACGTCCCCAAAGAACGCCTCATTTGGTTAAGGAACCTCAAAAATCAAGATGAACTTCAATCTCTTGCGCTCCAATTAATAGATTTAATTTCTGCTAAATCAGGTGTTGATCACGGTGACTTAGGTATACATGGTTCAATTGCACTAGAAATGCATGCTCCTGAATCTGACATTGACTTCGTAGTCTACGGGACAGATAACTTCCGTAAAGTTGAAGCCGCAGTACAGATGCTGGTAAATCAAGGCACCCTCTCCTTCATTGCAGGTAACCGCATTGAAGCTGCCAGAAGATTTGTTGGCAAATATCAAGGAAAAATCTGGATGTATAACGCAACAAAAAAACCCAGTGAAATCACAGCCAAATATGGAGACTACACCTATGAACCATTAACTAACGTTCAATTCACCGCTTCAATATGTGACGATACGATGACAATGTATAGACCTGCAATTTATAAAATCGAAAATTATAAACCACAAAATTCACAATCTGAACTAAGCGACGACAAAACTCCGACACAAGTAGTATCAAACATTGGTTGCTATAGAAATATAGCTAGGTCAGGACAGCAAATTAAAGTTGCAGGAATACTAGAAAAAGCAACATCTAACCGCAACGGGGATTCCTTCTATCAAGTTGTTGTTGGAACAGCCACTTCAGAAGAAGAATACATATGGCCAACTTAAAACTTCGAGATCGTGATGCAATACATACCGCTGAAGGTATAATCTTCAGGGTCTTCGGTTACTCCCACCCAGATGGCGCCTACATTTGTGATGCTGAATATGCAAGTTCAAAAATCTTCAATTCAAAAGATATCCGTGCGCCACGAACAGGAAGAAGTGAACTTTACTACAAATTCTATAACGATGAAGGTATGAACCTAATTACAAAAGATTATCCACATTACCTAATAAAACATGAGATGTTAGATCTAAAAGTTGTTGGTGTTCCACAACACAATATAGAAGAAATAAGAAAACCGCAAGAACGTCTCCAAGAATTATTAAAAACTGGACCTAATGATTCTCTGCTAGCTGCTATGGAGCGTGTGCTAGAAATTGTATCTAACAAATCAGGTTTGTCCAGCCAGAATTTTGGAGTTTTTGGTTCAATGCTTCACAGTTTTCACCACCCAAAATATTCAGACATTGACTTTACAATATATGGCAAATCAGAAAACGAAAAGATACGCAATACACTCGCCAGTCTCTATTCTGATTCAGATTCAGGATTAAGCAATGAATTCAAATCAGAAGCTGTAATGGCTGGCAAAGTTTGGCGTTTTAAAAATTTTACAGTTAAAGATTTTATTTGGCATCAACGCAGAAAAATGATATATGGCGTGTATGATGACCGTGAAAATAGTGGCAGAGTAATCAAAGCCGAGTTTGAACCAGTCAAAGCTTGGGGTGAAATCAAAAATGAGTATCACCCAAATACACGTGTTATCCAAAGAGGATGGGTAAAACTTAGCGCTATTGTAACATCAGATGATGATGGACCTTTCATTCCATCTGTATATGGGATTAAACCCTTAGAAGTTTTAAGTGGATCTACAGATGCCCTAAAGGTGACACGTGTTTTTTCTTTTATGGAAGAGTTTCGTCAACAAGTAAAATGTGGAGAAACAATAATTGTTGAGGGAAATCTTGAAGAAGTTAAATCCTCATCTGAAAGCTTTTTACAGGTTACTTTGACTTATTGTCCACGATACTACGATCAAGTTTTGAAAGCAATTCACTGATGCAATAGTATCATGTAATCTTTTGGTGTGTTACCTAAAATTAACCGGTAATGTTTAGCACCTGTTTTATTGTTTGTCACTAACTCAATTTTTCCTTGTGCTTCTACTATTTCACCACTTTTAGCTTGCTCGCAGAACCTGCCTCTGAACGAGACGATTTCCTTTATCGGTTCAAGTTCAGCTCCATCGCAGACTTTAACGTTTTGTAGTTCGTAGGTGCATGGCGTAAAAAGTGAGTCAGTACTATCGCTAATTTTGGCTTGAATTTTTACATATCCGCTATTTTTAAAATTGAAATCACCGTACTTTTCTGGGTATTCATTCCATTCTTTAACAAATCTTATGAAAAAGTCTGTGCCCATAAATTTACCTTGAAATGCTTTACGTCTTTCTACATTTTGGAAGTCTTCAAACGTCATTTGGGTATCTTTTGAGCGAAAAGCAAATAGTTGCTCCAACTCTGATTTATCATATTCTTTGAATCCTGTCTCAGGCTTTTTCAGTAGTTTCTGTAATGCTGCATATGCTTTTCGGCAATTATCGGCTCCATATACTAATGGATCAATATCAGAGTTTTCGTTTGTTAATCCCACCATTATTGAACCTGAGATGCCAAGACTACTCCATGGGATATTCGCTTCACTTTTTAATGTTTCAGCAAGTTGTAATGCTTTATTTTCTAACACTGTCAAGTCTTTTTTTGTTCGTAGTGACCATAATTTTTCTTCGGGTTTATAGAGTTCTTTTATTTCACTTGTTGGAACTTCACATAGTTTTTCGTCGAAAACTGGATCATACACTATCAATTCAGGTGTATTCTTCTGTAGGTACTCAAAACGTTCAGAGAGACTGTAAACTTTACCGTATTTGGCATCTTTGCTTTGTCTGGTGCCATCCGGTGAGGGGATAAAACGTGGAAAAGCAATTATTTTGTTAGGTGGATGAACTAAGCCCTTTACGTCAAATACTACATTATCTTTTGTTTTTATCAAATTGCCCTCGCGTGCTTTCATCAATACCCCTACTGTTTTTGCGTTCTTGAAGTTGCTATTTTTTATAACTTTAATAAACCTTCTTTAGACAACATTATTTATGCATTCAGAAATAATCAACAGCCAAAAAGCACAGCATATAACCCAATGTCTCCAGCTGGCAATAATGCTTGAAGTAAGCGTAGATAAACCAGGTAACGTTAGTTTTGTATCAAACTTTAAAGAAACACGAATAGAGCATTTTTTAGCTTCAGCTGTTGCAGCTTTACCCTGTTTTCATGCATCTGCTCAACGGGGAATTCTAATTAACGAAGGAAAAATAGGTATCGACAGGGCTGGTTTAGGTGGATTAATCAAAACTTGTTCAAAAAATATTTCAACATGGCAAAGAGGCGGCAATACTATCTTAGGAACAGTTATGCTTTTTGTTCCAATAGCTGTTGCTGCAGGCATGACTCCGACCGGTAAAAATTATTCTTTTGACCTTTCAATTTTAAGGTCAAACATTGATAGGTTAGTAAAAGCTACTTCTGCAATTGATTCAGTTGAACTATACGAGGCCGTTGATATAGCGTCTCCAAGTGGACTTGGTGATTCACCTGACTTTGACGTTACTGACCCATCTTCAAAAGGTAGGTTGCTAAAAGAAAATGTGACTTTATTTGAAGTTTTTAAAATCGCCCAAAACTACGATGATGTATGCTATGAATGGATTAATAATTATCCTATAACATTTGACTTAGCATATCCTTACTTGATGGAACAACTAAAGAATAAACCCCTTAACGTTGCTGTAGTTAATTTATTCTTAAAGATTCTCTCAGAACGTTCAGACTCTTTTATCGCTAGAAAAATGGGTAAAGCTAAATCTGTTGAAGTCAGCAAAGATGCGAGGTCCGTATTGGAACTCGGCGGCTTGGAAACTCAAAAAGGTAGAGCGCATATCAGAGAATTCGATAAAAAACTACGACTTTCTGGAAATAAATGTAATCCGGGTACTACAGCTGATTTGATAGCCACAACTTTAGCTATATGTACTTTAAGCGGTTATAGACCATAGAGACTCATAAAATAATTATCTATTTTTTAAACTTTCAAAACTAGCTACGTTCACTTTATGCTGTTATGGTTCTTTGTTATTAAATTGAGGTCTAACTTGGTTACTGCACAATTTTAGGAATTCTTTTTTAAAGGTGTAATCGAATTTAACTATATGTCTTTAACTGCTGTAGCTTATACTCTGCGTTCTAGACGGTTTTGGATTTGGCAAATTATAGGCATTACAATCTATGCTATACCTGCAGTAGTTAGGATAACCACTGGTAATGTTTTACTGCCCATATTGAGCCTTTTAGAGATACCTTGGATTGGCCATTATGTACCCGGTAACTTGGTTGAAAAAATTTTGGTGAACTCTTTTTTTCCAGGCGGAGCAGGTGCAGTTGCAGGCGAAATATATTTCAGTTTCCGCAAAGGTCCCCCGGAAACTAAACTTCGACTGTACAAATATCGTCTATTAGGTGCACTCCTTTGGGTCACAGTTTGGTCCTTTTTCCAGCTAATTGGTTATGTACAGAACATAATAGGGTCCTATGGAGGAAACCTGTTTGAGTACCCAGGAGTTTACCCTCTGAATTTTTTATTAGCTATTCTGTCGATTTTTACACCCACAATTATTAGTTACCTAAAATCAAAATTGGTTAAACTATACCATAATTTAAGCTGTAAAGCAGTTAAAAATTAATACTAAATCACATCACTTTTTGAGTATGTCATTTCACGTTAGACGTAAAGACAGAGAAATCACAACCCCCTCTGAAATGCAGTATGTGCTAAAAACCACAAAATATGTAACTATCGCTTTATGCAGAGACAATGAACCCTACCTTGTAGCATTAACGCATGGGTTTGATGCAGAACGTAACTGTTTATATTTCCATTGTGCACCTGAAGGAAAAAAACTGATTTATGCCCAAAGTAACAGTTGTGTTTGGGGTCAAGCTATTTTGGATTTTGGGGTTACAGATGAATGTGACTATGCTTACATATCAGTGCATTTCAGCGGTAAACTATTAATGATAACAAACGCTGAAGAGAAGCGTCATGCGCTTGAAACACTTGTAAGACAAGCTTCTCGTACTCCAGAGGAGAAATTAGCTAAGGTTAAGCCTGAGAAACTTGCTAAGACAACTATGTGCCGAATAGACATCACATATATGTCAGGTAAGAAACATCAGGAACCACCAAAATAGCCCTTAGCTACCTATCTCTATCCACTCAACTTGGTAAACGTATTGTCCATCTTCATTATAGACTGATGTTAACCAACTTATCGAGTTAAAGTGACTTATGCAATTAGGATACTTACTTAATTCTTGGCTACCAACATATACGTAGCTGACATTATATTCGCGGACGAGGCCTTCAAGTTGGCTTACACTTCCTGAATAAGCATTATCAATAGCTTCTTCTCTTGCCCAAATATCTTCAAGCGGTATACCATGCCCATACGGCCAGTTAATATCTGAAGAAACCCTGAGTCTACCACCAATCATGCTAGTCGGAGCATGAATA
>JAAZBP010000094.1 GCA_012513715.1 Thermoproteota archaeon
AACGGGACGCTGTGGCCTCTAGTTAACCGGTTGTCTGATAAGGCAGTCGCCGGGCAGCCACGCCGTTGTGGATAAGAGCTGAAAGCATCTAAGCTCGAAGCCTCTCCCGAAAAGAGGCAGCCATTCCCGTTTACCGGGACGAAGGTTCCCATAAAAGATGGGTTTGATGGAGCTGGGGTGTAAGCTAGAAGACTTCGGTCGACTAGCTCAGCCTGCGGCCACCAATCGCCTGAGATGTCGAGTCAATGTAGTGTCTGAGCGATATTTAGTTGAGACACATATTCAGATAGAGTGGATGTCAAGTAATATGTTTGACCTGTGCATGGATACCTCTGTTTGTTCTAAAAAATTTCTTGTTTTTTGCTATTTTCTGTATATTTCAGAATTTTTGATTTGATGTTTTATTGCAGTTATCGGGAGGGTTTTATGTAAAAGTTAATAAATCGAGTATTGCATGAGGCACTGTATGCTGGATATGATGCTGCTTGTAAGGCTTCTTTTATCTTTTTTAGTAGGCAGTTCATGGGTGGTATTTGCTACTGTTATGGCTGAAAAGAAAGGAACAACGTTTGGTGGAGTATTAGGCGGTTTTCCCTCCACTGCAGCTTTCTCTTTCTTATTTATAGGTTTAAATCAGTCTTCAGAAATTGCTGTAGAGGCAACAGTTGTTTTCCCTTTGATTTTTGCTGTTACTAACACTTTTTTACTTTTTTTCTCTATTTTTTCTAGAAAAGGATTTCTAATTGGTATTGTTGCTTCATTAATTATTTGGTTAGTTTCTTCTATGCTAATTTTTCTTTCAGGCTTTAAAGACTTCTATTTCTCTTTATTATTCGGGTTAATAATCTCTTTTTTGACATATTTTTTGTTTACACGAAAACTAAATTTGCAGCCTTTTACTGGTAAAGTAACTCTCTATGGCTTTAAAGAAATTCTTTTACGTGGTTTAGGCGCTGGAGTAGTAGTTGCCGGTTCTGTTTTCTTAAGCCAGATTGGTGGTCCGGTATTAGGAGGCATCGCTGCTGCGTTTCCAGCTGTTTTCACTTCAACCTTAATAATACTGAACAGGCGAAGGGGACTTGAATTTACTCGGTCAGCGAGTAAACCTCTTGCTTTCTCAGGAATATTTACTGTTATTCCCTATAGTATAGTAGTGCATTACTCTTATCCTGTTGTAGGTGTGTGGTTTGGAACTTTGATTGCATACCTCGCTGTTTTTCCATTAGCGCTTATAGCTTATTTTGCGGCAAAACATACTTAGTGAATTCTAATTCAAATTCTTGTTTTTAAAAAAATGTACTCTTCATTTTTTAATTAAACAAATAACTTATCTAAACCTGATTTTAATCAGTGAAAATTTGAAAAATACTGAAGTAAAAAAATAATTAAACTTTTTTAATCCCACGGCTTTTAGATTTTTGTTTTTGACGCAAATTTATAGAAATTATTTAAAGTATCATAATGATATTTTATTGTGGTTGCCATGAGATTCCTGCTTAAATTCCTATATGTTGCTTCTCTTGTTTTTATTCTTCTTACTTTTTCTGGGTCTTTATTTGTGAAAGCAGAAAGTCAATCGCTTATCCTTTTAGCTGAACAAAACTGGGATACTTATCGTTTAGGTGGGACATGTGTTTTTGGAACACATAATCTCTATGTAACTGATGTGGATGGAGATGGCTTAATTGAGGTAATAACTGGTGGTTTCAGCTATGGGGCTGACTCAAATATGAGTGGAAGTCAGGCTCCCCTTAAAGTTTGGAACTGGAACAGCGAAAATGTTACCCTCAAATCTGAGGCGAAATGGCCTGGATTACTAATTAGTCTTTTCGCTGGAGACATCGATCAAGATAATACTATAGAAATAATAACTTTCAGTACATCTCGGAGTGATACAGGTAACTATGGGTCTATCAGAATTTGGCATTTAATCAATGGGGATTTGACTCTTCAAACAGAAATTGACTGTAACCGTTTAGGAGCAGCAGTTTTTGTTGGTGACGCTGATAACGATGGTGAAAATGAAATTGTTTCTGTTGTTCAAAATGTAGCTTCTGATGTTCCAGAGTTAGTTTTATGGAACTATCAAGACAACACTTTAACATTGGATAAGACGCAGTTGTTAGATGTAGCGGATGTTACCCGTGCAAATTCAGTTTATGTTTCAGACTTGGATAACGATGGTAAACAAGAAGTCGTAATTGGTGGATACTCAGATAAGTTAGATGAAAGTAAAGGGCAACTGACAATTTGGCAATGGAATGAAACTGATTTTGCGTTACTGGCAAACCATAACTGGCAACTACAAGAAGGTACAGCTAAAACCATTGCTGGTGGAGTTATGGGTAATACAGCAGTAAACAACGTTAAAGTAGCAGATTTGACTGGTGATGGATTCAAAGAAATTGTTACTGGCGGATTTACTTACGACGGAGAAAACGTTAATGGGCAAATAAAAGTTTGGAGTTGGACTGGAACAGAATTAACTGAGAAAGCCAGTCAAGAATGGGCAAATGACTACTTGACTGAAGTTAAATGTATTTCTCTAAACGATGTTGATGGAGACGGCGCAATTGAAATTGTGCAAAGCGGTATTATTGCTGCTCAGGGTAGCTTTAACAGCAGCGATACAGCTCATGACCGGGCACAGTTGCGTATTTGGGCTTTTAGTGATAACTGGTTAACTTTAAAGCACTCTGTTGAATGGACATTTGACGATGGTTCTTGTGCTTGGAATGTTGGAAGCGGCGACCTCAACATGGATGGGGTCGTGGAAATAGTAACTATTGGATGTTCCGCTTATGGTAGCTTATGTGATCCAGACATGAGAATTTGGGCACTCGAAACCACGGCAGTAAACTATACATATGTTCTCCTTTCAGCTATAGTGGTGGGTTCACTTTTTGCTGTAATTATTTTTGCTATTATGATTTTGTTGAAGAAACGACGTTAACACCTGTTCTTTTTCCCTATAAATTATGGTATTTACAAGCTTGGAACATGTAAATAATTTAAACTGACAGTAAACGCTTTTAGGTTCTATTCAATGACCAAACTGCACGGATGTGTAGTAGATGTTGGGCGGCTTGTTCGGTGTATCTTCCAAAGAAAATTGTATGCGTGATTTATTCTTTGGAACTGACTATAACACTCATTTAGGAACAGAAGTCGGCGGGCTTGCGATACTTGATGGTGAAATAGAAACTGTTTCTCATGACATTAGCAACAGCCAGTTTAAATCTAAATTCTTGAAGCATAGTAAAGATTTGAAAGGAAACTTGGGTATAGGTGTAATTAGTGATACCCCCGAGGAGCAGCCCTTAAGGTTTGAATCGAAAATCGGTACCTTCGCTCTATGCACAGTTGGTTTAATTAAAAATTCTCAGCAACTTTTCTCTGATTTAATGGCTGATGGTGCCACTTTTAAGAAGACCATTCAAAAATCAGGTGTCAAGATTCCTAATCAAACTGAACTTGTCGGCGAATTAATTTGTACCGGCAACAACATTGTTGATGGCATACAAAAAATGTATGAACAGATTGAAGGTACTATTTCGCTACTTCTACTTTCTGAAAAAGACCACACTATATACGCTGCCGGAGATACATTTCCCCTTGTAGTAGGGTCAAAAGAATCAGGTTGGGCAGTTGCTTCTGAAACAACAGCTTTTCCAAATCTGGGTTATAGTGTACATAAGATTCTTGACTACCGCGAAATCGTTGCTATAAGCGAGAAAGGTTTAGAAACAAGAATTAAAACACATGGAAAAAAGAAGTTTTGTCCCTTCCTTCATATTTACTCTGGTTTTCCCTCATCTGATTTTTATGGTATAAACTCTGAAATTGTCAGGGAACGATGTGGCGGCTTCTTGGCAGAGACTGATAACGTAAAGGCTGACTTAGTTTTAGGAATCGCTGATTCTGGTCTTCCCCATTCTGTTGGTTATGTTAAACGAAAAATTGAACTCACAAAAGATACTGTGAAGCAGGCTCTCTCTGACCTTAAAGAAGGAAAAATTTCTTCTGCTGAATGTGAAGAAAAGATAAATTATGCTCTAACTTTAATGGCGCCTCTGCGTCGTCCACTAGTAAAGTATACTCCTGGTTGGGGAAGAAGTTATATTCCTCCAGTGCAGCAGAAACGTGAGTTAGTTGCCCAATACAAACAAGTACCTAATCCCCAGATGATTCAGGGAAAAAGCATAATTTTAGTTGATGACTCAATTAGACGTGGAACTCAACTTAGAAATCTTATACGAGAAAAAATTTTGCCCTTTGAACCTAAAGAAATTCATGGGCGGATAGCATCTCCTCCCCAATATTATCCCTGCGTTTATGATTTAGCGACTAAACCTAGAGATTTAATTACCCATAAAAGTATGGGTGGATTCTGCTCTGAAGAAACTGAGGCTGTGAAGCATGAATCAGACCTATTTAATCCAAATTTTGACTCTATAGTTGAAGAAATACGAAAACACATTGGTTTCACAACTTTACGTTTCCTTACAATTGAAGAAATGGTTAAGGCAGTGCTTGAAGCGCCAAATAATAAACATTTAAAGAAAGAAGATCTGTGCTTATACTGTTGGACTGGCTGCTTCTAAGATCTCTACCCTTTTAAGGGGGCAATGTGGTAAACTCTTTTTTCTCTTTTTAACTTAGCCCAAAGACTATTTTTTTATTTCTTATTTCATTATACCTCCTCTTTTTATCTTTAAAAACAACTATAAACCTGCAACCAAGTGCTATGGTGGCTCCGCTTTTAACTAGATTCTTATGAAAAATCTATGTTCATTGCTGGTTGAACTTTTATCTTGATTGTATTTTCTACATTTCGTATACACATAAGCTCAGTAATTCTTTGCTTAAGGCTTGAAGTTAGGGTGTTAAGTAAACAATAGAAAAATCAGAATAGACAACCACTTCTGCCTTAAACTGAAAAAGTTGGGGTCCTATTTTTTTAAAACATTTGTTCTTAATGAAAACTATTTTTTCGTCTTATTTCGCTTTTCTAGAAAAGTATATAACTTATATGCAAAAACTGAAGTTGAGGCAAAAACATTGTTAAAGTCAAATTCCATCCTTTTCTCGAAGTCTTATACTATTAAAAATAAATTCTGCAGATTTAGATACACACGAATTCTAAGTGTTGCTTTAGTGTTACTTTTGATATTTTCTTTATCTGTATCACTAGCAAATTCCGCTTATGTATTTGACGATAAAATAGGTAAAACTGAAGGCCAATTCTATTCTCCCCGTGGCGTGGCTACCGATGTATCAGGTAACGTTTATGTTTTAGATTATTTAGCTTGTGTTGTTCAGAAATTTAGCAGTAACGGTCTATTTCTGTCTTCTTGGGGTAGTGAAGGTTCTGGTGATGGCCAATTTTTACGTCCCTTTGATCTTGCTGTTGATGATGCAGGCAACGTATATGTCGCGGACAGTGGGAATAATCGTATTCAAAAATTCGATAACAACGGCTTCTTCTTGGGTAAGTGGGGTAGTGAAGGTTCTGGTGATGGCCAATTTTCTTCTCCTCGCGGTGTTGCTGTTGATGGCTCTGGTAACGTCTATGTGGCTGATTCAAGAAATAATCGTATCCAAAAATTCACTAGTACCGGCTCGTTTTTAGTTACATGGGGTGCCTTTGGCTCAGAAAATGGTCAATTCGATTATCCCTATGATGTTGCTGTTGATGGCTCTGGTAACGTCTATGTGGTTGACAGTAATAATAATCGTATTCAAAAGTTCGATAGTGCTGGCTTTTTCTTGGGTAAGTGGGGTAGCTATGGTTCTGGTGATGGCCAATTC
>JAAZBP010000095.1 GCA_012513715.1 Thermoproteota archaeon
ACTTTAGTTATAGGTTACCATTGCTCACATTGTGGTCACTCAGAAGAATTCTAAACTTTTATCTAAAAGCCATACAGCTCGCCTGGTGGCTAGTTTAAAAATTTGGAGAATTAAAGAATATGGAAAAAAAATTCATAGACTACACAATCTCATACAAATATCGTGAGCATTGGGGCAACTGGGAATGTATACGTGAGCTTGTCCAAAATGCTTTAGACGCGCACTCCAAAAAATACACCCACGATAAAATCGACGGCAACCTTGTAATCACCGATGATGGCCCAGGCTTAGAACTCAACCACCTGCTCTTTGGTGAATCTCATAAAACCAATGAAAATCCACGCGGAAAATTCGGCGAAGGTCTTAAAATCGCACTCCTAGTATTCAAGCGCATGGGCTACGATATAAAAATCTTCTCACGAAAAATAGTAGTCGAAGTCGCTGACACCACAATAGCAGATACAACTTGCCTACGCCTATACTATCACGAACCCACATCCAGCGAATACTTCGATGGTACAAAAGTAGTAGTCTACAACTATAAAGGACCGCTCTTCCAAGAACGCTTCATAAATCCCAGCACTAAAATCTTGTACAAAGATTGTTACAACAACTACATAATCAAACGTGAGCCAGGCAAGCCTGGAGTCCTCTATGTTCGTGATATCTATGTCCAGGAACTCGAAGAATCCCAATTCAGCTACAACCTAAATTCCTGCGACCTGGAAGAAAGTCGAAACATAGCCAGTGCTTTTTCAATCCACTACAACATGGGCTCTCTTTGGATTTGCTGTCCCAAACCTGCTCTACTTCAAGAATTCCTAACAGCTATTGAGAATAAAAAATACGAATACAATGCAATCATCAGATACCTTCCAACATATACAATCAAGCGCCTAAGACGCATATTCAAAAAGATGTATCCAAAATCAGTAATCCAGACCTCGTATGCCTCAGGCAAAGAAGCAGTATGGAGAGGCTATCGAGTAATCGATTGGTTCAATCCCGAACACCACTTAGGCTTAATCAGATGTCTTCCAACTGACCAAGAACTCCTGGCCAAGTGCGCTAAAGACAAAATAATCCGAGTCCGCGCTTCCTCACTAAAGAAGCAACAAAAAGATGTCCTAAACATCCTCAAAAGATTAACCAATGATTACAAAATCGACGTAGCCCCAGTAATCTTTAAAAACTCAGATATCGAAGGCATGGCAGGCAATCCAATCCTCATAAATGTAGAAAACTTGAACGACCTTACATCATCTCTAAGCATCTTAATCCACGAACTCGCTCACACCGTCTACAAGTCAGAAGATATGACTCGTGAGTTCATACATGACATCTCCAAGGCAGGCGCTGAACTCTTAAAGCCTTACGTGGAGAAAGAATTTGAAACAACTATAATAGAAAAGGGCGACGAAATGACTGTAAAAATCCCAGAAAAATTAGCCAATGAAAAATTCCTATACGACGGCTGTGAAGTATCAATCTCAATAAACAAGAGGTGATAATCAAAAAATGACAATAGAAATAACAGAAACTAAAACCTTTAACGCGTCTTCTAACACTATAATGATGGTCTCAGTAGTAAGAAGCAAAGACCTTCCCAGTTTGGAAACAAAAGATTATACACAATCTGGAAAAGAATTTATGGATTGGGCTAAGAATAAAATCTTTTGTGCCGCCTTTATGGAATCTATGGTTGCTTCTTTGCGTACAACAGGACTTATAACTAGTGACCTTCCCAAAACCATAAAAATAGGAGACACAGTCTATAAAAAATATTAAAACCAACTTTTTTTCAGAGCCACCATACTAGCTATGTTGGCGAAATAAAAGGAGGAAATTTTTATGAGTAAAAAAACAAGTGCTTGTGTAATCTTTAAAGACTACAACAAATCCGAATACAGGGTAATATACGGAAATGACGAAGGAAAAATAAAAGAGTTTTCCAATTTCCGCGACCTGCTTTCCTTTATGCAAGAATACTTTGGTGAGCAGTAAAATGTTCTGCAAACAATGTGAAACTGCTTTACAAGAAAAAGGCCGTATAAAGACGTATAAAAACAGAATACACTATTTCTTTCAGTGCCCAGAATGTAAAACAATCGAAGTTGTAGAGACCGAAATATTTTAAAAATCGCAAAGATTCTTTGGTGTATAAAAATGATGCCTGACATCCAAGCCTTAATCGAAGAAGGAACTCGCCTGAATGAAACCCACCTTCTCCTCAAAAAGTTCCACAGATTCATAACAAGTCACAACTTTACAGAAATGAGGCGTTTCGATTGACCGACCTTACAGTGCGAATCTTCAAAAAAATAGCTGAACTCGAACAGCGTGATGGCTTAGCGTCCCTAGTCGACATTCAACTCGCTTTTCCCAACGAGCCTGATTTCACAAAATCTTTGGCACGCCTCTTCCGAAATGAAAACATCTACGAGCCTCAGCCAGGTCAACTCAAGAGTCTTACCCCGCCTGTATCAGCCGAGCCTCCTGGTTACATACCCGAAGACCGATACTCCTCACTTCCCTGGGAAAAGCGTATTCCAAAGGCAATCAAAAAAGACCAAAACGGCAACCCTCTTCCGCCTAACCCATACTACTTCACGCCTTCAAATCCAGAAAGTATCCTGTACAAAGAAATCCAGCAACTAATAGCAGAATCGGGCTCATACAAAGCCGAAAAGGATGGATTCAAATATTTCTGGTCTCGTGGCGGACTCGCACGCAGACCACTCAAACCAATCGGAGGTGAATAAAATATGGATGAACGTTACTTTTTAGAACCAACAGAAGAAGAAGTAGAAGAAATAGAAGTTATAACAGAAGTTAAAATAACCGAAGAAACAGCCTTTAACAAAGCATCTGCGGAACGAAAACTATACGATGGAATTCAAAAGTTCTGGCGATTTAAAAATAACCTAGGAGCAAGTGTTGTTAAACACAGAGGTTCTTATGGTTCAGATGACGGTCTTTGGGAATTAGGTGTACTTCAATTTACTCCTAAAGATGGAGAAAAAACTGAATGGCACTTGACTTATTCAACTCCAATAACTGATGATGTTCTTGGCTACTTAAGCGAATCACAAGTTGAAGAAGTTTTGGAAAAAATCAAAAACTTATAAAAGGAGTGATAAAAAATGGCAATAAAATGTAAAGAATGTAAACTAGTAAATTGCATACAGAGGCGCCCTGATGGGCACTCGACTCCAGAATGTCCAATTCCCCAATAGTTTTTCTTATAGCCTCAAACCTTGAGTTTGTGGCGAGATAAAACAATATGGAGAAAACAAAAAAATGTCAGGCAAAAAAATATATAGGTGTCCAGACACCGATTGTGACGAAACCTCATCCGACGAGGAAGTAATCCTAGAATCAATACAAAAATGGAGAACAATTATAGAAAAACTGGAAGAAGGCTACACTATCGAAAACTATTTTTCTGATAGCTGTGCACTATGCGCTAAATACGAACACTGCGACGATTGCATCCTTAAAGAATCAACTGGTAAAG
>JAAZBP010000096.1 GCA_012513715.1 Thermoproteota archaeon
CTTATCTTTGCTTTGCTTTTTTTGGTTTTGGCTACCAGGAGACTCCTTTTTTGTTTTTCTTCTTTGCTTAGAACCGGCTGATAATAATGGATGTGCGTGGAAAAACAGCCTTGAGCAAGCGTTGGGATAGTGGCTGCAAAAAGCGGAGAGAGGTACGAACGAAGCGGTTTGCAGACGCTGTGCGCGCGAGCCGACTGCGAGTACGACCGAGGCCTGACGGCGGGAGCTGACGAAGTATGAGGAAGCGAAGCCGGCAGTGGCGTTTACGCTGAGGTTTTGGCGGAGTTTTTGATTTTCGGGATGGGTTTTTCGTGCGTTGGCTCAAAAACTGTGACAAAACCGAACCGAGGGAGTTAGCAGGCGAGCCAAACACAGCAGCGGTTGGATGCGTGGCGGCTTGAGCCAGAGCGTAGAGAGGAACGAACGAAGCTTTGGAACAAGCGGCCTAAGCAGACAAAGGAGCTGCAGTGAGGAAGAGGAAGGAAGGCAAAAAACATGACAAACTACGAGGAACGAGTACCCGAAGGGCGGCCGGCGCTTGTTTTTACCTTATAGAACTTTCTTTTTAAAAACAAGTGCCGGACGGTTTGGCGTGCTTTTTTGCTGACTGACGATGACGAACACCGCTTTTCCGGGTCTTGTGCGGTGGAGTTTCTATGGGGGCTATTTATCGGGGTTGAATCTAAAGCCTATCTGCTTTCTTGGTGTTGGGTTCTCTTGCTTTTCTATCAGTTCGTCCAGATAGTTAAAAACCAGCTCTATGTTTTTGTCTTGATTTTGGAGTCTCTTTTTAATTTCTTCAATTTCAAGTTTAACGCTAAGATTATCGGTAAGCAGTCTGCGAACCTTGGTAAAAATCCTCATTATCTGGATGTTTACTTTTATTGCTTTGTCGCTGTTCAGTACACTTGAGAGCATAAGTACCCCGTGTTCTGTAAAAGCATAAGGTGGCGTTCTTCGTCCTCCCCAACTTGAGGTCGCAAATTGCGACTTCAAGTTTTTAAACTCAGCTTCTGTCAACTCAAACATAAAGTCTGCGGGGAAACGACTAACATTGCGCTTAACCTGTTCATTCAAGCGCTTTGTTTCAACACCATAAAGCTCTGCTAAATCACTATCTATCATCACTTTTTCTTCGCGAACAAAATAAATCTTGTTCATGATGATTTCATCGGGGGTTGCTAAATTGTTTTCTGTATTGCTCATCTTTTCATCATAAGGATTCAAAACTATTAATAAAACCTGAGGCTGCAAATTAAATATTTCGATTGTTCAAGGGATGGAACTTTTCAAGTTTGCTTTGTAAGCTGTCCAGATTGTTTAACTGGTACCGTTCTGTTGAACTTACATATTTATGGCCGGCCATGTATTGGACTTGTCTTAGATTGTGGTTTTTCAGCCAGTAGGTTATCACGCTTGCCCGGATTTGCTTGGGATGAAGGATTTCAGGGTTTAGTTTTTGGATGGCTTTAAACATGTGCAATAGGCTATTTTTGATGTTCTCGCTGCCGTTGATGCTGATAAATAGCTGGTTTTCGATTTTGGATTGATTGATTTTAGTGGGCTTTCTGGCTGGTCTTGGAGCTGTGATTTCTTGTAATATGGTTGGTCTTACTTCGGTTAGGTACTCGTGTAGTCCCAGTATTTGAAAGGGTTTTAGTTCAAGTGTCCGGCTGTTTCTTCTGCGGTTACCAGGAACCACTATTTTGCCTTCTTTGAGTTTTAAATGGTTGGGTTCTAACTGCTGTAGCTCTTCGGTGGTTACGCCTTGATAAACCAGGATTCCTAAAATGATTTTGTTTCGTTTCTTTCTGTTGGTGGTGGTTTCTAAGGATTGGTAAAGGTTTTCAAGTTCCTTAAAGTCGATGATATTGGAAGGTAGCTTTTGCCGGATGCCTTTTAGATTCAGGTTTGAAGCCGGGTTAATAATAGTGGGGTTGGATTGCTTCAGGTATTCATAAAAGTTTCTGATGCTTCGTAGTTTGCTGTTAATATGTCTTTTGCTGTTCCCTTCGACTCCGCTCAGGGCATCGACTTCCAATTTGCAGTAATCTATGAAGCTGAGTAAATCGTTGTACCGGGTTTCTTCTGGTTGCAGGTGTTCGGTTTCAAGCCAGCTCAAAAAGTAGCCGGCATAGTTTGATTTCTGGCGGATGGTGTTTGCTCCGTTGCCCAGTTCCTGAAGGTAGGCTTTAAAGCCTGTTAGCTTGCTTTCTATCTCCTTGTTAAAGCTATATTCGGGTTTCTTACGCATTGGCAAGGTGAGTATAGATTTGGGTGCTTTCAAGGCTGCTATGGCCTAAGAACTGGCTGACTTCTTCCAGTGTCATTCCAGATTGTAAAAGGTGGGTAGCGATGGAGTGGCGCAGGGTATGGATGCCTATATCCTTTTGCAGTTTACTTACCTCTGCTAATTTGTGAACCCGTTCTATGATGGCATTTCCACACAATCGGTTTACTTGCATGCTTAAAAAAAGTGCTTCCGGTTTGGTATTTTTAAAGCTGCGTATTTTTTCTCTGGCCACGTAGATGTAATTCTCTATGTCTTCTTTTACGGCTTCTGTCATGGGTATGTACCTTTCTTTGTAGCCTTTGCCTTGTCTGATGTGGATACGTTTTTCTTTCAGTAAAACATCACTCACGTTTAAACTCACCCCTTCGCTTCGTCTTAGTCCACATCCGTAGTAAATGCTTAAAATAGCTCTGTCCCGGATGCCTAAAATACTATTGTCGCAGGCTTTGTACAGTGCTTTGATTTCTGATTGTGTGAGGATGATTTTGCTGGTTTCTTTGTCGGGCCTGGTTTTTATTTCTACTTCAAAAAATGGCTTTCCTGTTTCCTGTAAGTACCTGCTGAACCGCTTTATGGCATTAATGTTACTGGTTATGTAATTATTCGACAGGCTACCGTTTTGCCGCTTGTTTTTGCGGCTTTGAAGGTGTTTGTGGTAATTGGTTAAAGTTTGGGGCTGTATGGCTTCAAGCTTGGTTATTTCAGAAGCTTTCAGATAAAAGAAAAAATCATTGACATAGCGTACCGATGCATAAACAGTACTTGGTGCATATTCTAAGGTCTTGAGCCACTTTTCAAAGCTTTCTGAGAGTATAACGTTTATATCCATTACGATGATTTTTTATGACCCCGCACCTGCGTTTTCGTGGACTACTGAACCACTGCGTTTATCTTGCTGTCTTTCTTACTGTTGAGTGGTCTATTTTGTCCGTGAACCACTTGTAACCCACCTGACCCACTCACTTTTTGTTTTATTTCTTCCAAAACATTATCAAGTACTGTATTTACTGCATTTTCAAGGGTTGTGTATTCGTCTGTGGCTATTACTTCATATTCAAAGCCGGTTTTAAAACGGTTGCCACCTGTTATCTTGATAAAATTATAGGTGCTTAGGCTGTACAGGTAGCGCTTTATCTTACTCGGGTGCATTCTAAACGCCTCCCTTATTTCTTTGGCGTAAAAGCTGGTCTTTTTGTTTGCTGCAAGCCATTTTTTAAGAGATTCAAAGAAGCTGCGTTCTGCCTGATTTAATTCATCGGCCTTGGCCAGTAAGACTTCCTTTAATAGTTTGTTGGCCCATTCGATATCATCCAGTGTGGTTTCAATAAAGTGCTCTCCAGTTATCTTGTCTATTTTGATTTCTCGCTGGAACTGGTGATAAAAGGTGATGGTTTCGATTACGGCCAGATAATGAGCGTTTGTCCTTAATGGTTTAAAAACATACTCCGGGAGCTTTAGTAATTCTGCATAAGGATTTCTGACTTTGATGGGTTTGAGTACTGTTTGCATATCCTTAAAAAACTCCTTCAGCTCGTTTTCTTCTTTGTCGTTTACCTTACCTGCTGATAGTCTGCGTTGGTATTCCATAATCTGTTCTTTATGCTGCTGACTGTTATCGAGGTAAACCAGTAAAGAACGGTTGGCATTGTCTTCGTAAAGCCTTTCTTTGGTGGTGGTTCCGGCAAGACTTATGGGTCCTTCTACTTTTAAGGTGATGGTTTTCATATTTCCTTTGCTGTCTTTGATGGGGATGGTTTTACTTATCTTCTTCTTGCTTTGCAGTTCCCGTAATGGGTAGAGTACATTTTCGGCCCCGTCCATATCTTCAATAAGTACCAGCTTGTGTTTTAGTTCTTTTTGGTCGAAGTAGTAAAAGGCGTTTTCTGATAGTATGGTGATTTCCAGCTTCTCTTGTTCCGGTATCAGCTCACTTACTTTCTCCTGAAGGTAGGTTTTTCCGGTTCCGGAAGCACCAAGGCTGATTATGTGCAAGGGTTGTTCCCTGAGCCTCGATGTAAAAACGAGGTACATTAAAAGCCTGTTGTTTTCTTCGCCTATCATTCCCGTTCTGCCGATGTCGCTGTTTGTACGTTCCATCAGCTTAGGGGCTTTCAGGTAGTTTATTGCTTTCCTGTATCGCTGTTCGCTTAGCTGCCTTGCCTGTGGTTTCTGCTCTTTGAGGCTTTCTATTTTGCTTAACCTGTATTGCTCTATTTGTTCGGTCAGTTCTGCAATGGCTCGTTTTAAAACATTGGTTCCGGTTTCCAGTTGCTCACAGGCTTTATTAATGAACTTTTCTAAATAATCGCTGTGGTATAAATCCAATGTGTGCCGGATGCTGTGCAATGGGTCGCCTGTATCGGTTCGGCTTATTTTTACTGTAATTCGTAGCCTGTCTAATTGCTGCAAGTTGATTCCTCCAAGTATGATGATTTGCAGTTCTTCAGTGGTGTAGGTAATAAATTCAGGGTTTCGGATGTTCAGTTTCCCTGTTGTTCTTACTGGCTCTTGATGTGGTTCTCTTTCCAGTTCTTCAACTTTTTCAGTTAAAAGAAAAAGGTCTTTACGGTTTTCTAAAAGATGGATAAATATTTCAGTATCGTAAGCAACTGATAAGCTGTTGATGTCTTCATTTTCGGGTGTTTCAATAGCTGTTAGTTTTATTCCTGGTAATTCGTTTAAAAGTTCCTCCTGGTATTTCTTTATGGCTTCTGTCCCTGCCTTGTCTCCATCGAAGAAGAATATAATTTCTTCGAGCCTTTGCAGTTCCTTTATTGCTGCTTTGTGTTCTTCTGTAAGTCCGTTTGTTCCGTAACAGCTTAGTATTTCATATTCTGCTGTAATTACAAGCATTTGCAAAAGGCTTGCTGTGTCTATGATTGCCTCGGTTAATATCAGCTTTGTTGTGTTGGGGTTGGGATAGTTTGGATAAAGGCCGGAACGGTCTTTTAAATAATAGTGTTTTGACTTATCGTTGTTTGTAATGCTCCGACCGTAAAGGCTTACAATGTTTCCGGTTTTACCTTTTAATGGGAAGACAATACAGTCTTTTGCAAAAGCCGTGTAAGTTGTGCCATTTGCATTTGGTACGCTGCCATTGTATGGGATTAGCAAACCTGCATTGATACAGGCTTGTTTATCGTTTTCGCTCAGTTGTCCCCGGTGGTGGAACTGCCCGGAGTTGTAACCGATTTCTAATGATTCATAGTTTAGGTTTCTGCTTTTCAGGTATTCTTTAGGTTTCACGCTTACAGGATGGTTTAAACCATTACGGAAGCTCTCAAAAATCTTGGTTAGTATTTCGGTTCTTTCTTTGGGCGTTTGGGGTTGTTCCTGTGGTGTTGGTTTTTCCGGCTTGGGTTGTGGCTTTGGTATTGGCGGTAGTCCTACAAAATCCGTTGCCTTTAATAATCCTTTGTGTTTATTGCCTTCTTTTAGCGTGCAAAATTCTATCTGGTCGCCGTTCTTGCCGCAGCCAAAGCAGTTGAAAGTATTGGTTTGTGGGTAAATTTTCATGCTTGCCGTATCATCGGCATGAAAGGGGCATTTTAGCATGTTGTTTTTATCAGGCTGTAAACCGTAATGTTTCAGAACTGTTTGGATGCTTAAACGTGCCTTGATTTCAGTGATTTCCATTGTCTAAAAAATTTTGAAAAAATTAATCTTCGCATATATGCTACAAAAATAGACAATAGTATATTACAAACAAATACTTTATGATTTTTTTATCCACTAAAAGCGAAGTATATTTGCAAAACCTTCTATTTGAAGCGTATTTAATAGCATAAAGTGTACTAATTTATGGATACATTCGGCAAAAAATTAAAGGATTGCAGAGAAGCTAAAGGATTTTCCCAGGCAAAGCTTGCCAAAGAAGTTGGTTTGCACCATTCCATTATTGGCAGGTACGAAAGAGAAGAAGCAAAACCCACAATTGACGTGGTTGTAAGGCTGGCTAAAATACTTGATACAACCGTTGGCTATCTGCTCGGAGAAAGCGAGGATAAAGACTTACTAAAAGACCCGGCGATGCTTAAACGATTGAATGAGATTGAGAAAATGGACAACGAGGATAAAAGCCACATCCTTTATGTATTGGATGGCTTTATTAAATCGGTGAAGCTTAAAAATATTGCTGCTTTATAAAACAAAAAACCGGGATGTCCCGGTTTTTTGTTATCAGTCAAGAACATAATCACTTTCTATTATAATGTTTTCAAGTTGTTCCTTTGTTGAAAAATTAAAGTAATACCAGATACCCTCTAAACCAGACACTATTTTAATTGTCCTTATGTGATTTAATCCAGGAGGAGTTTTGACAAAAAATTGCAAGAATACCTCGTCTTTCTTCATGCCTAACCTTATACCATAAAACAACTCGAAAGAATTATCCCTAATATCTGCTTTAAAAAGTTCCAGTCTTTCTGTTTCTGTATTCTCTATCAATTTAACACTAGTCTTTTCATTTTCTATACTGAATATTCTAAAAATATTAAAAGACGAATCTATCCTTACCTTTAAATCGCGTTTAACTAAGTACCCATCTTTAAATTCTTTGAAATTTGCATATTTACCGAACGGATAAAACAACAACTTATTTGTAGAAACAATTAATAGGGTATCTCCCTTTTGCTCTAACTCTATGATTTCAAATTCTTTTTTTGCATACTGCATTAAAGAATCCTGAGTTATTTGGGATACTTCATTAGAATGAGTTTTCAAACTATTTGATTGAGTACATCCATATAATAATATGAAAAATGCTAACAGTTTCATAATCTATTTATTGAGGCACGATTTGGCCATTTACAACTTTGTAATTCCCTTGTGGTAAATTGTTTATTTGTTGAACAAATGAATTATTAACAACTCTTGTATTGTCTTGTACTGCCGTTTCAGACTGTGGTGTCAAATCAAAACTTCCTGTAGAATTGGCAGATTGATTATTTGTAGTAACAGGATTCCCGTTATTATCAATTTTTCCATCAGGTGTTTCGGTTACTGGTCTATAATATCCATAAAACTCAGAGTCACGATATTGTTCTGGAGATATCGCATATGGGTTTTCCTTCGATAATTTTCCAGTACCTCGGGCATGAGTTAATTTTATCTTTCCATCTTCTCCAACTTCGGTAACCACGCCAACATGACCTTTCCATACAGCAACATCTCCAACTTGCGGGTCAGCCGAATTAATAAACTTATCTTTATTGTCAAAGTAACTTTTTAAACCAGATGAATTCATGTGTTGAACTCCATCTGTTATTTGGTCTGCTCCAAGTACCCTACAAACAAATTCAGCACAGTCCATATACTGTCTCGCTTCTGCAGTATTTGCGGTTCTCATTGAAGATACAGTTTCCTGTTTGTATTCAATTCCAGTCATACTTCGTGCAGCTTTAACTCTATCTCCTGGCCCCATTCCATTATAATCAATGAACCTAATAGGATTATTTCCTGCATAGCAATAAGGAGATTGCCATGGAAACTTCTCTGCCAGTGGGTCAATGGTGAAGAATCGTGAGCCATCTGGCCCGTAAAACCTCGCCCCGTAATCCTACCAATTTACGCGACTTTTTAGCGTTTCCCCTGGCTCCTTACCTGCTCCAAAACTGGTGTTCAAAGAACGTCTACTCCCTCAAAAATAGCATCTTTTTTCTTTTAATTGAACTTTTTAGCTGAAAAATCATTTTCATACAGCTTCAGTTATTTCAGTTAAAAGAAAAAATAACAACATTATTTTTTACAAAGAAAAACCGAAAAAAAGAAAGCCACTTCTACAAGGAAGGCGGGAAGGGATGTCAAGTTTTTTTATAAAAATACTACCCGAGGTACGAGGGTGGAGATTTTTTATAAAAACCCGGAGGGCTTGAACTTTACAGCCCTGGACGCCGACTTATCTTTGCTTTGCTTTTTTTGGTTTTGGCTACCAGGAGACTCCTTTTTTGTTTTTCTTCTTTGCTTAGAACCGGCTGATAATAATGGATGTGCGTGGAAAAACAGCCTTGAGCAAGCGTTGGGA
>JAAZBP010000097.1 GCA_012513715.1 Thermoproteota archaeon
CAAATCCCAGCGGCCCCACCAGCCTTAGATTCATAGGATAATCCCAAGAAAAGGGAATTATAAGAGACTTTGCGAAGAAAAACTAAAGATGTACCCGCCCAAGTTTTGTTTATGTGAGTGTTTTTAGTAGGAGTTTTAGGTTGCTGTTTGCCTGCCCTTCTTCAGTAAAGAAGTACCAGTGGGGTTCGAATTGAATAAGTTCAGCGCCTATGCCTTTTGCTGTTATGGTGTGCTCTAGTAGTAGTGAGGGCGGCATGTTCATTAGGTCTGAGTTTTTTGTTGTGTTCCAGTACCAGGGCTGTATGCTGGCGCCCCATTTCTGAAACATATCTTTCAGTTTAAGGAATCCATCTGCCGGCTCCAACTCGTTTGAGTTTGTAGAGAACGAGACTGTAACTACGTCTTCGTAGTCTTGAATCGCGGCTTGTATAGCTGTAAACGTTTCATGGTTTTTGTTTGGGTAATCGTTTTTCCACTCAGTCCACAGGACTCCGAGGTTGTTTGTTTTGCAGAATTCAAAAATCTGCCTGACGTATTCATATGGAAAAGACTGATTATGCTCTATATACCAACTGCATACTTCCGCTATACGTAACCACTTCACATTAGATACTTCTAAAGCATCAACTATCTGCTCTACCGTTAACTTAGGTGTTGTTGATGTACTGTTTTCTCCTCCGCCAAAGATTGGTAACATTAGAGGTATGCCTTGTGGTCCGCCAAAATTATCTGTTAGCCAGTGGAGTGTTTCTGTCCAGCTGCTGTAACCTTTGTATTCGGGCATCAGCAGAATTTTGTAAGTGTCATTGTTTAGAGTTAAGATTTGCCTGTAGATATCTGAGGCGTTTGGAAGCCGTGCGTATGGGTAATCTTCGCCTTTTTCGCTGACATGAAAAACAAGGGTGCGTAAAGAATCAAGTTTATTTTCTAAATCATTTATCTTGTCTTCCTGAGTTATTATTGTTCGGTTCTTCTGATTAATTATTACAAATGAAACTAGTAAGCTGGCTGCCAGAATAATACAGACTAAACCGAGAATCATGGAGGACCGAATTTTCATTTTTCGTCATATTCTATTGAGCTTAATCACATTTATTGTCTTTTGTTCTCACTTTAATTTTTAATTATACAGATTACTTCAGTTTTGTTTTAAATAATGGTTTTTTAGGTCTTTTTTAAAAATTTTTTTGGATAACTTTAGAAACATACTGTTAAGGCATCCACTTGTATTGTAACAGTTTACTTTTAAGGTGTTTAGCAAATCTGGCTGTTAACATATGTTGGGTTGCATTTGGGGAAAAAGATAAGTACTGATTCCGGCGGTAAAACTTGTTTATAGTGAAAATGCAAAGTTTAAAGCGTTATACCTCTATCTATTTCAGATATTCAAAGAAAATTTATCCATTTTTAGTATTGCTTTTGGTCTTGTCTGTTTTGTCGTCGTCTTTTAGTGCTGCATCTGAGCCTGTTTCGTTTGAATGGAAAAAGGTTTTTCAGGGCTTTCAAGCTAACTCGGTTGTTCAAACTGTAGATGGAGGCTACTTGTTAGCTGGGTACTCTTTGTCTTCTCAAACCTCTTTAATTAAAACGGATTCGTTTGGGAACCTACAGTGGCAGAAATCTTTCGGTAACATCGTGTCGGTGGACCAGAATAGTGGCTCCGACTATGTATTATTCTGTGAAAACGGAGACATAGTCAAAATAGATACAGAAGGTAATATCCTTCATAGTTTCACATTAAAAATAAACACTATTTCTAGTTCACTGCAAGTTACTGACAATCAAGGAAACACTATACTTGTTCCTTCAAGAATAAGAGATGAGGGAATTATACAGGGAATCATATCTGAAGACGAAAAATATCTTGTAGTTGGCAACAGTGTAAACGAGTGGAGAGAAGCTTATGCATGGCTAAAAAAAGTTGATGACGAAGGCAATATTATGTGGGATAAAAACTTCACAGGCGGCTTTCATGTTTCCTCTGTGGTTAACACTATCGATAATGGTTTCGCGTTAGCTGGTAACTGGAAAAACAATTTCTGGTTAGCCAAATTTGATTCAAACGGTAACCAACAATGGAGTCAAAACTACGCCTACGGTGATCCCTTAGATACACATTTTACTTATTCTTTAACTCAAACTAAAGATGCCGGGTTTATTCTTGCTGGAACAGGAGAATGGCAGACAAACAGCGGCATGATTCCGTGGCTAATTAAAATTAACTATCAAGGTCATGAACAATGGAGTCTACCGTATAGTCAATACTCTGATGATAGCTTCAGTTCAATATTGCAGACTACAGATGAAGGCTACTTTATAGTTAAACCTAACAGTGCCTCATTGATGAGGACGGATTCTTCTGGCAGCGAAGTATGGAAGATCCCATTTGATGTTTCACCTATTATTTCAAGATTTAATTCACCTATGTCTTGTCTTATCTCAACCAGAGACGGCGGCCACGTTTTCTCAGGATCAACTTCTAGCAGTACTGTTTTGATTAAGTTATGTCCTGAAGCAGGTTCTGTTAAACCAGCAGTCACAGTTTACTGTCCAGAAAGCAAAACCTATGATACATGTGATATCCCATTGACTTTTTCAGTGGATAATCAAGGATACTTATTCACCTATACTCTTGACGATCAGCAGGAAAAGCAGATTGCAGGAAACACAACTTTAACTGGATTAACTGTTGGAGCCCACACCTTAGTGGTGTCTGTCAAGGATTCAAATGGGTTAGTTGTATCTTCGGATACTATCCTATTCTCAATAGAAGCTTGCTTCCCAACTGGAATAGTCATCTTGGCTGTAGCTTTAGCGGTTGCAGCTGCTGTTGCTTTTATGGTTTATCTTAAAAGACAAAAAATATCCGAATACAGAAAGAGGGGCCCGAAGAATTTATTTAGAAAGCAAAATCTTTCGGTGATTACTAAAAACAAACTGCTATGGACATTAACAATAATTATTATTAGTACAGGTTTGGTTTTTGTCCAAGTCTTTTATCCTTACGTGTATTATTCATCTTCAACAGTAAGTTCAGACGAATCCTTTGAAGTGGGTGTAAGCTATGTTTACGAGCGTGACAGTGTAGACCAAATATACAGTGAAGTAGCCCGCATTAAAGAGTTAGGGTTTAAAGTGATTCGCGTCAATCTTGTCTGCGACTCAGTTGACGCAAACAATCACCTAAATACTCTCACAGACATCTTCTTTAATGCCGCTAAAGTTATTGGCATAAAAGTTGCATTAATTATAAACAATCATGATCGCCCCGCAGACATAAATTATCACCTTAACAGATGGGGTAGCGACTTAGCTTACATTCAGATCCTTAACGAACCCGACGTAGCTTCGTCATGGGATATGGGTGCATTATTTACTGATGACGAGGCAGGTTCAAGATTTGAAGAAATCTACTCAACAGTAGAGCAACATGGCTTAAATGCTCAGCTCTACACGAATTTTTCGCCAGCTTTCATTGTTCGAACAAACCTACCCATTTTGTTTAGTGAAAAACTGGATTTTGTCGGGTTTGACGTTTTCATGGATTCGTTTCTGACTATTTCTCCGAACTTGATACAGTTACTTCAAAAAATAACAGGTAAAGACGTGGTTATTTCAGAATTCGGAATGTCAACAAGTAATGATGAAACACAAAGTGAATACATAATCAAAGGGTTAAACCTCTTTAAAAACATGGGAATAAACGGTTGCTGGCTAGTCTACTGGAATAGTGTGGACAACAGCTACGGAATTCGTGGAAGATCAACAGAACAAACAATAGGTGAATGGATTGCCCAGAATGCTTAAGGTGTCTAAACAAGTCTTCATCCACGGTCTAATAATAATGACTATTCTAGTTACAGTACAGTTGCTATTGGACACCACCCAAAACACATTTCTGCTTTATATGCCTCCAATAGGGTTAGCCTTGTATCTGGTGACTATGTTTCTTATTCAACCCATAATCTTGGGCGTAATAAACATAATCGTTATTCACCGTTTATACGACTGTGAAGGATGGCAGATTGGCTTCTGGTTAAACGGTTTCTTCCTGCTTATAATATTCTCTACAATGAATCTGCTCCTAGAAATAACTCTGGGCTTAACATTTTCATTGGCAATAGGCGTAATTGAAGTTTTATTGCTTGCTTACCCGTTTGGGTACTTAGGAAAATTCAGCAATCGTGGTGCTGAAAACTACATCCCACAACAACCAATGATAAAACAACGCTAATAAAAAATTGAGCTTATTCAATAATTTTTGTTCAAATTCAGATAAATTAGACTTGAAATATACCATATCCTAAATAGCTGTAGCTACATGTGTTGTTTATTCAGCGATTTGATTTAGTATGCCTAAATTAAGTAGAAACCAAACTGAAAGAGAAAAAATGAAGGTAACTGTCAATAAAAATAAACAGTATAAGTTGGATGATGTCTCTTTTCAGTTTAATATTCAAAAGATTGATGGTTCTAAACCAGAGAAGACGATATTGATTACTCACATCTCAAACTTGATTAAGGAAGATGAGTTGGAATTAAAAGTTGAGTTTACACTGAGCCCTTCGAAGGAGTCTTTTTCCAAAGTTTTTTTGGATCTATTTTTTGAAAACCAGAAGCTTTCGTCTACTCCATTACTTATTTCTCAAAGTACATTGTTCAGTGACAATTTGATGTATAAACAAATAGTTGATATGTCAGGTGTTGAAGCAGGCAGCTACCTGTTTAGGGTTGAAATGTATGAGTTATGGGATAATAGTGAAAAACTCAATTTTGTAACAAAACAGATTACACTAGAATATGTGCCTAAGAG
>JAAZBP010000098.1 GCA_012513715.1 Thermoproteota archaeon
CGTTATATACGGAATACTTAAAGGCTATACAATCGCTGAAAATGTAAATTTAAGCTCAAAGGGATAACCGCTTGAAAACACTAATAAAAACACAAGATGTTGCTGTTATCGGAGTTTCTGCAGCTCTTTATGCCGTCGTTGGTATTTTAACTGCTCCAATCAGTTTTTTTGGTGTAGGTTTTTTGCCTGCAGTTGTCATTCCAGCTGTTTTTGCCGTCTTATTTGGACCGTGGGTAGGCGGCTTAAGCGGTGCATTAGGTATTTTTCTAAGAGATATGGTTGTCCATGGAAACGCTGGTTTAAGTCTCTCTGCTGGTGTACCCCCCAACTTCATCCTTTTCTTTCTCATAGGTTACATTGCCTGTAGAAACATCAGTCTAAAACAGGCTCTCGTAGGTGTAGTAGTTGCTGCAATTGGATTACTTGCACCTACCTTACTCTTTCTCCCCCAATTTGTGGAATTTACTGGTTTAAGCGCTGAAATGTTCATGCTTACTTTTGTTTTAACGATAATACTGAGTCTTGCAATAATTGCTATAGCAGCCATTAAATGGGGACAATGGAGAAGTTACGCTATAGCAGCTGTAATAGGCCAAATTGCAGGCGCAGCCCTACTTTCACTCACAGTATGGTTAGTGAGTCCTATCTTTACTGACTACTTTGAAACTCCTTTAGCGGCAGCATTTATTTTTCCACTATTTGTTTGGACTTTTCTAACCGAAGTTCCTTTCATTTTACTCGTTGGACCGCCCATTATTAAGGCATGTTACCGGGCTTTTCCCTCTTTGAAAAAAAGAAACAAGACAAGTGAGTCATAGTGGACAAGACTGTTAGAGCCTTTGCTCCGGGTGCAATTTCAAGTTTTTTTGAAATCTACGATTCATCAATAGGCTTGAAAAATGCTGATTTGATTAATCTTGGTGCAGTAGGCGGTGGTTTTGGTCTTGAAAAAGGGGTACACACCAAAGTATTAGTCCGAGAATCCTCAGAAAACAAAATTAACATTAAAATTAACAATCAGCGATCTGAAGCAAAAACCAGCCGGCAAGTTATAAAAAATCTTCTTAATAAAACAAATAGAAAATACAACGTGACTGTGGAACATAAGATCGAAGTTCCTATAGGTATGGGTTTTGGAACAAGTGCTGGCGGAGCCTTAACTGCAGGAATCGCTCTTGCAAATGCAATCAATTTACCATTGACGTATAACCAAATAGGTCAAGTTGCCCATGTAGCAGAAATTGAGTGTCAAACCGGCTTAGGGACTGTAAGTTCTTTAAATTCTAGTGGCGGACTGGTTTTAGTTGTTGAACCTGGTGCACCTGGAATCTGCAAAATTGATCGTATACCAATACCTTCAGATTATATGATTGTAGTCGGTTTTTATAAATCACATATATCTAAAAGTTCAGTTTTTTCGTCTGCTCAGAAAACTGAAAAAATTAAACAGTATGGTAAACAAGCGTTAGCTTCTATCTTGAATGAGCCTAGTTTAGAAAATTTTTTAGCTTCCTGCTGGAGTTTTTCTGAAAAAGCAGGGTTTGCAACTGAAAATCTCCGCCGGCTTGTTAAAGCTGCAGAAAATGCTGGTGCAATAGGTTCAGCACAGAATATGATTGGAGAAGCAATCCACGCCGTGGTCCATGAAAAAAACGTTGACTCTGTAGCAGAAGCTTTTAAGCAAACGTTGCCATCACAGCAAGTAATAGTTAGTAAAATCGATTTCCAAGGCGCTAGGCTGAGAAAATGAAGGAATATATGAAAGTGGCCGTAGGCGGAACCTTTGATAAACTGCATAGAGGACACAAGACACTTATCCTTAAAGCTTTTGAAATTGGTGAAAAAGTCGTTATTGGTTTATCATCAGATGAATTTGTGTTAAAACTGGGTAAACCCCACAAAACAGCCTCTTATACTCATCGCCGTAATGAACTTGAAACCTTCTTAGCTGAACGTGGTTTATCTGATAGAGCAGAAATTGTATCTTTAAACAACTCTTATGGCTTAACTCTTTCTTGTGCTGGATTAGAAGCGTTAGTTGTTAGTGAAGAAACAACAAAAACCGCTGAGTCCATCAATTTAAAACGACAAAAAACTGGTCTCATACCCTTCAAGATAGTCACAGTGGCTATGGTTCCAGCAGAAAACCACAATCCAATATCAACAACACGTATAAGACGGGGAGAAATGGACCGTAACGGAAATCTGCTAAAGCAAGCTCGTATCTGTTAAAGAATTTCTCCAACTATGTTTATGGGTTTAGGTATAAGTGCAGTTAAGTCTTCAAGTCTATCTTTACCGATAGTAACTAAGACAACTGTAGCTGGACCAGCAGTTTTATTCAAATCTAAACCTGGCACATCATAAAGTTTCAGATGTCTACCTACACCATGCGCCATCATTCTTGCTTCAGTTGCGATACCTAAGCTTCCAACAGGTGAAATGTCATGAACATATTTTTTTTGTGTAAGTTGGGTAATATTCTTTAAATCAGCTATTTCTCCTTTTACTTCTGCTGGAATAACTTCATTTCCGATTTTGGGTCTGCCTATTGCTACAATTAAGTCTCCTGGCATTGTTTTTCCTATCCGTAATTCATTTTCGTTAGCTAACCCAACCACTGTTAATCCTGCCCCTGTCTGTTCAGTTTCAAAGTTGTCTTCAGTGTTCTCCATTATGACTTGATTCGGATCGAGACCGATGGTGATTACTTCACGTTTCATTCCTTCAATTATTTCGTTGCCTGTTGGTTCTTTCTCAACGCCTAAAGTAACCGATAAAAGAAGCGGAAAAGCGCCTGTTGCAGTAACGTCCATTAAAGCTACTCTGGCAAGAAATTTTCCAAGTACACGCCCGCTAACCTTTACTTTATCTTTCTCTTTAGACCCAACTGCCCCTGCAGAAGTAGAACCTACTACGATAGCATGTCCAGTCGGCATTTTTAAGATTGTCACGTCTCCCCTTCTGCTGTATCCTATTTGAGCTGGTTTAACCTGAAAAACAATTGGCCTAAGCATTGTTCCAACGTTTTCAGTAAGGTGTAAGTAGATTGTAAGTGCTTGACGTATAACTTCTGAACGCGTTAAACTATGTTTCTCGGCTAGTTTATCTACTTCTGAAGTAACCTTGTCAGGTAAGCGGACGTTTATAATATCCAATTTAATCACTATGTTACATTTGTATTACAAATTGTTAAATATCTCTACTGCTTCAGACCAAACAAGTAAAATTTGTCGCTTTTCGAAAAGTCTAAGTCAACAAAACCTATTTTTGATCCTGTTTGATTTTGATTTTTTCAATAATTTTTTCTATTTGCTCAGGAGAAAACTTTTCTTCTTCACACTTTGGACACCGGAGAGCTTCTACATCCTGAATTTCTATACCATCTATCTCGCAGTCAAATCTCACCTTAATGCATTCTACGCAACATACAGGGCAAAGTACCGCACCTGCTTTAGTGTTTTTAATGGTTTTTCGTGAATTTCGCTCCAAAATTTACCGCCTAAATTTCCATTAATTTCTATTATATACTTGACTCATCATTTTATATTTGTGAAGTAGGCGTTACCAATTTTTAGTTTTGCCCTGAAAATAATAGATTAAACATAAAATTTTTGTTTTTGAGGAGGCAACTGTTTTTGCAGAATTATTTTACTATTCTAAAAGTAAGTGTTTAGTGCTTAACGTAAATTAGTCACTTAACATTTTTAGAAAAATGTTCCAATTTTATTGTTTCAGTTTTCAGTTAACTATATCATTTTTTATGGTGACATCACATTTTTAATCGGTTCTAAGGAAGCTATTTGCTATTCTGTTTTTATTCAGTTTCAATTTTTTTACCGCAGTGATAACAGAAAACTGCGTTTTGCACATTCTCAGCTTTGCAATGTGGACAAGCTAAGTTATTTCTTACCTTTTCAGTATTAGTTGTTTTTGATTCTTGCATATTCTCTTTAACTTTCTTTATTGCTGCTTTAGTTTCTCGAGCTGCAATTATGAATGCCTTTTCCAGTTCGATTCCGGTTCTTTCTAGAGCCTCTTTAAGTTCATCAGCTGGATAGGCAACATTTTCTGTTTTTCCTTTAGCAGTTTTTGTACCGCATTTGAAGCAGAAATTAGATTCATCAGAAATTTCTTTACCGCAGTTTGAGCAGTAAACCATGTTCAATCACTAACAATAAATTGTAATCATTTGGATTTAAGTGTTTAAAAAGAAAAAAATACTTATAAAAAAAGTAGTTGATTTATTTAATTAGTTTTTCTTTACCTTCCTCAATAAGTTTCATTGTTTGAGTACGCCAAGTATCAAACCCATCTGGTGATGTGGGGTATGTGTTGTAGTGTGATCTTACTTGTCGCATCATTGTGACTGTTAACCGTAGTTTGTTGAGGAATCCTACTCGTCTTATACCTCTAAAAACTCTTTTTGCGGTTTCTGTGATGTTTAAGTGAAATTCGTCGCCCATACCTGCTTTTAATACGTCGTCTTCGGTCATGAGTTTCTCGTTCATACCATAGTTGAGGTCTTCGTCGCTGCATGAAATTAAGAAGTGACGGAAGATATCCAGGCTTGCCTGTTTTTTGCCATATGTTTCCATGTATTTATTATTGTAGCTCCATAGAGCTTCTTTTGTGGGTTCACCCTTGTTTAATGCTTCTATAATTGTTTGACCTGCAAATAGTCCACTTAACAATGATGGCCCTATTCCGCCTCCGTGAATAGGATTGACTAGTGAAGCGGCGTCCCCAACTATGGCTACACCGTTTGATACCATGTTATCAAGAGGTCTGCGTGTTGGGTCAAACCATGAACCGCCAGTTAAAACTAGTGAGCCTTCAAAGATTGGTTTCTTGAAAGTATTATCATATAGTTGCTTTTTGGGGTTAGGATATTTGCCTCTCATACATATTCCTAAACCAACGTTTACGCGTGCTCCGCCTTTTGGAAAAATCCAGACGTAACCGCCAGGAGTAACTTTTTGGTTGAGGTAGATTTCGCAGAAACGAGTGTTTTCTGTTTCCTGTTTAAGTTGTCGGATTTCTCGGTAACATGCTTCTACGTCAGCGTTATCTATTTCTCTATCTATGCCCATTTCTTCTGGAAGTGTTTGTCTAACTACACCAAAGAAGCCGCTGGCGTCAACCACGACTTTGCTGCGTATCTCTGATACTTTACCTGTTTTCATGTTTTTTGCTGTTATACCTGTGACTGCGCCTTTTTCAATGATTGGTGCACGGAAAATAGTTCTATCTTGAAGTACTGCGCCCGCGTCTGTTGCTTTTTTAAGGAGCCATTGACCAAATAAGTGTCTATTCAATAGGAAGCCGATGAAGTCTTTATCAGCGATTGTGAAGACTGTATTTTCATCCGGTGAGAAAATTTTTATGCCGTCTATGCGGGTTTCTAATTCGCCGCCTGTGGGTTTTTCAAGCCCTAAGAATTTAAGGTGATGTTCACCCATGGCATCTCCACAGATTTTTTCTCCGATTTCTCCACTTTTTTTCTGATCAATTAAAAATACACTTAAACCTGATTCAGCGATTGTTTTTGCTGCTAAACAACCTGCTGTTCCTGCACCAACTACTATGGCATCATATTTTTCCAACCCTTTTACCTCTCCATTATTGATTTACTTTGTATACCTTGTTGTATTAGTAAACGAATATAAACTGAGAAGTATTAATAATTAAACTTGGTGTAGAAATGGATACCACATTGACTTTAACAACTGAGTTACGCAAAATAGTGGAGTCACAAATAGATCAAGTAATCAAAGGTATTGAACACACATTCAGCAGAATAATAGAAACCCACAAAATAACGCCAACTGACCTAAAAGATGAACTGGACAGTCTAGAGGAAACTTTCAATTTACTATTCCAGAAGTGGAGCCTCGAAATCCTCTACACTCTTCAACTAAAAAATTCTATAGGTTTTAGCGAAATAAAAAAAATCCTGTGCGTCAATTCGCGGACTTTATCAGATAAACTCAAGATGCTTCAGAAACATGGGTACATAACAAGAACAGTTACTGTTGGTCCGCCTTTACGTGTAGAGTACGCTCTAACATCTAAAGGAAAAAATACTGTTCTGTTGGCTTTACCGTTGCTATACTATTCAAGTGCTACTTAAATTGTTGACTAACCTCGTTTTTCTTCATGAAGTTGGGTATGCTTGTGCTTTCTTTTACAGTTTCAAAAACCATGCAGGTTAATGTTTTTTCTAATCCCTTTATGTGTCGTAGTTTATCGACCACGAACTTTCCGACTGCCTCGACATTTTCTGCGCGAAGTTTTACTAGCAAATCCCAGTCACCAGTGATTATGTGTACTTCTTGTACTTCAGGGAACTTTGAGATTTCTTCAGCTACAACTCTTTGAGAAATTGGTGTTTCTTTCTCATTTTTTGTTCTATAAGAAACAGCTGCTAAAATGAAAGCTGCAGTGCCCAGGTTTAGTTTTTCTGCGTTTAGTACGGCTCGGTATTGTTTTATGATTTTCATTTCTTCCATGCGTTTGATTTTAGCAAAGACTGTGGTTAAGGGTGTATTGATTTTTTTAGCAATTTGGTTTGCAGTTAGTTTGCTGTTTTCTTGAATTAAGGTTAGTATTGCATGGTCTTTTTCATCTAACTTAATGCTCATATGTAATTATTACAAGTTTTAAGTATAAAAACCTGTAGTAATTGTAAAATATTCGGTTTTTTTTATAAAAAATTTATTAATTGCTTTGAATATGTGTGTTTCCAGAACATTAACATGTGATTACAATGATTCAACAAGAAATAGAACTACCTAAACCGTTAGACCAATTAACGGCAACAGAATTAGAAAGAAAAGCCTGCATAGGCAAAGTCATGACTTATACCCTAAAAAGCCTCACAGACACCTTTGTGAATAAAGGTTTCCAGTGGTTGCTTCCTGTTGCTTTAAGTCAAAGCACCGATCCGCTTTGGCCAGACCCAGGAGCATCAATAGAAAAAAGAATCGAAGTAGACATTTACGGAAAACCAGTACGTACAACAGCAAGTATGATTATCCACAAACTTGTTGCTTCATCAACAGCTTATCCTAAACTTTTCATACTTTCACCTAACATACGTATAGAAAAAGCTGAGCGCGCAAAAACAGGAAAACACATTTACGAATTCACCCAACTAGATTTTGAAATGTGTAATGCTGAATCAAAAGATGTCTTCTCATTAGTAGAAGACGCCATTTGTATCCTGATAAAAGATTTAAAACGTGAAATGAACTCAGAATTATCTCAATTATGCAGATGTGAAAGTATACAGGTGCCTAAAGTACCCTTTAAAATTTATGATAGAGCCGAACTCGAGGCCAAATACGGTTTAGACTGGGAAGCAGGTATAGCAGAAGAAACAACTGAACCAGTCTGGATAACGAACATTCCACGTGAATTCTACGACTTCGAAGATTTTAAAACAGGCAAATGGGATAACTACGACCTGTTCTTACCCCAATTCGGAGAAGTTCTCTCTGGAGCTAAACGGGAATATGAATACACAAAAATATTATCAAAGATTGAACGTGACCAAGTCAAGAAAGATAACTACTCTCTTGTGTTGAAAATGGCTAAAGATGGACGATTGAAACCTACTGCTGGCGCCGGCATAGGCATGGAACGACTAGTAGGCTGGATTTCAGGCGTAAAACATATCGCTGAGTGTCAACCTTTTCCCCGTGTTCCAGGATCAGTACAAGAACTTTAAATTAACAGGTGAAAAAAAAATGAATCCATATCTAGAAGCATTACAACCTAAACTAAGTCAAAAAGACTTCAAAAAACTCAGTGCCATAGATAATCCTACAGTGCACGAGTTTATAGCTAAAGAAAGCGATCTTTGTCACCCTGAAAAAATATTCATATGCAGTGACTCAGTTGAAGACATAGCGTTTGTTCGTAAACAGGCTATCGCTTCAGGTGAAGAAAAAGCAACCTTAACCTTAGAAGGTCACACAGTGCATTTTGATGGAGAAAAAGATCAGGGAAGAGATAGAAAAAACACTAAATATCTAGTGCCTAAAGGAGTCACTTTCAGTAAAGCATTAAACCAGATGGATCGACAGGAAGGACTCTCTGAAGTTAGAGGTTTAATGAGGGACATAATGGTCGATAAGACCATGATAGTCCGTTTTATTTCATTGGGACCTAAAGATTCCGATTTCACTATTCTTGGGTTACAATGTACTGATTCTTGGTATGTTGCACATACAGAAGATTTACTTTACCGACCAGGATACCAACAATTCGTTAAAGCTGGACCAAAAAGTGATTTTCTACGTGTTATCCATTCAGCTGGCGAATTAGATAGTGATATGACAAGTGTAAACTATGACCAAAAACGTATTTACATCGATTACATGGATAACACAATTTATAGTGTTAACACTCAATACGCTGGCAACTCAGTCGGTTTCAAAAAACTTGCTTTCCGTTTAGCTATCCGTAAAGCAAGTAGTGAAGGCTGGTTAGCAGAACACATGTTATTAATGGGTGTTTTTGGTCCAAATAATCGTAAAACCTACTTTGCAGGAGCTTTCCCCAGCGCATGCGGAAAAACTTCAACTGCTATGTTACCGGGAGAAACAATTCTTGGAGACGACATTGCCTATATTCGAGATGTAGATTCAACTGCACGGGCTGTAAACGTTGAATCAGGCATATTCGGAATAATACAAGACGTTAATCCTGAAGATGACGCATTGATTTGGAAGGTTTTAACAAGTCCTGGAGAAATCGTTTTTTCCAACATTCTAGTCAAAGATGGTAAACCATATTGGTTAGGCATGGGGCAAGAGCTGCCAAAAGAAGGCTTGAACTACACAGGAACTTGGTATGAAGGTAAAAAAGATGAAGAAGACAACGAAATTCCAGCAGCAAACAAGAATGCCCGTTACGCAGTAGCTTTAAAGAATTTGGATAATGTAGACCCTGAATTGGATAATCCTTTAGGTGTCGAATTAGGTGGTATAATGTATGGCGGGCGAGACGCTAAGGCTTACGTGCCTGTACAGCAAAGTTTCAGTTGGGAACATGGTATAATCGCTTATGGTGCATCTTTAGAGACTGAAACTACCTTTGCCACTATAGGTAAAGAAGGTGTTCCAGAAATTAACATGATGAGTATCCAAGACTTCATTTCTATCCCTATGGGTAGAAACGTTAAAAATAATCTTGATTTTGGCTGTAAACTTAAAAAACAACCCATAGTCTTTGGAGTAAACTATTTTCTAAAAGACCTTAACAACGGTAAATACCTAAACAACCCCAACGATAAACATGTTTGGATAAAATGGATGGAATTGCGAGTTCATAAAGAAGTTGAAGCATTAAAAACACCTACTGGCTACATACCTATATACGAAGATTTACGTAAACTCTTCAAACAAGTTCTTAACAAAAACTATGCCAAAGATGACTACATCAAACAATTCACAATACGTGTTCCAGAAAACTTGGCTAAAATTGAACGTGTACAGAGATTCTACCAAGAAAACGTAACTGATACACCTCTAGAAATGTTCGGTATACTATACATGCAACGTGAACGTTTGCTTAAAGCTAGTCAAAACTACGGTGATTACATTTCTCCTGAATGCTTTGAAAAAGAACAGGAGGTTAACTAAAAACTGGGAAAAATAATCCTCATTTTTTCCAGTTTAAGGGTTAAATTTTAAAGCTAGAAGATTTACTGAGTAGTAATTCATAATTGTTAATTAACAAAAATAGTTAGAAAAGATAATAAAAAAGAGTGAAGGAAGAATGCTGATGAATAATCCCGACGAAAATAAATGTGCGCCAATAATTGATCTGGCTGCTGTCGACAGTGACGGGTCATTTCACTGTCCAAAATGCGGTACGTCAATATCCCCTGATGATGAAACAGAAGAAAACTACAAAATACTTGATACTGTAGTCTCCAATAATGAACTCTCTGAGCTAGTTATTGCCTGCGGAAAATGTGGCTGTAAAATCACTTTAACTGGTTTCCAGCAAAGCCTTGAGGCGTAACTCCAACTTTAATTTTTGAATAATTCATTTTACACCCAACTATTATGTTAAAATACTTTTATAAATGAAAAATTTTGGATTTTATTTGTTAAAGCATTTTTTCAGTTCCTCTTATCAAATTGTTTCTTTTATCCCCTGTATTAATGGTTGATGCCAAGTTACCCTATTGTCACAGAATGCTATATTTTTCCTAAAAATATAAAAAATAA
>JAAZBP010000099.1 GCA_012513715.1 Thermoproteota archaeon
AAAAACCCGGCCTGGTCAGATGGGCATTGCCGCGCCTGCGGAAAGCCCGAAGGGCTTTCCGGGAGTCGGACAGGAGCGAGGCGGCGAAGCTGCCGGAGCCCTGGCCGGCTCGACAGGACGCGGGCCATGTTCCGGAGGTTTGTTTACTTCTTCAGGCTTTTGAAGCTGATCGAGCGCATTCCCTGTTTTTTCAGCTGTATGTTTATCAATGGCAATTGGCGCTGCAGCCCTTCGCGGATGAATTGAACCACATATTTTTCTTTGGTTGCTGCCAGGACATCGCCGGATCTGAGCGCGGCAAGCGCGAGAGTGTGCAGGTCGCGCATCTGGTTGAATGGAACCAGGACAACGGAACTTTTAAAGCGTTCGTTTTCGCGGAAGATCGAGAAATTTTTCAGGCCGCGGTATTGCCGCTGCTCGCACATTGCTGCAGCGTCGACCAGGTAGCGGGCAAGTTCGCGCATGTTGTCCGGAGTCATTTTCACATTTGGGGCGGGAAGATTCTGCAGCAGGGCGTAAGGATCTTTATCCTGGTCGGCAATTGAGATTTTGAATTGTGGAGCCCATTCCGTTAGTGGGGCGGGTTTTTCGGCTGCGGCTGGAGTTGGCTTGTGTGCTTCCGGCTTGCTTTGCGGCTTCTCGGTTGGTTCTGCCGGGGCCGGGTTGGTGATCCAGGTCTCAAGTTCTTCTTTGAAAAACAGAACGTGTTTCCCGACTTTATGCGGTTTTAAACGACCTTTTGAAACCCAGTTGCGCAGAGTGCCTTCCGTGACTTTCAGGTATGTGGCCGCTTCTTTGTAATTCATGGTCTGCATGCTGAACCTCCCCTGGGAAAAGTGATTTGTCATCTATTGATAATATATGTAATTTATTGTCATTTTCAAGCGGTATTTTCTGCGATTGAAAAGGGTTTTCAGCGGTTTGCCGTTACGGCAAAATACTCTGGCCCGAAAACCTTTTCCCCTGCGGAGCCGCCCGTCGATGCCCCTGGCCAACCGGCCCGGGGCGGCAAAGTCAAGGCGGGGACCCGGCCGGCGCAGCCGGCTGGGGTGGGGGCCTTTACTTTGTCGATCCGGGCGGTATCTAAAAGTTTCGACGGGCGGTGCAGCGGGGAAAGGATTTACGGAAGAGATATTAACCGGTTTCCCCTGTGGTGAGCCCAGAGGGAGTTTGGTAGTTGACGGGCAAGCAACACACAGCCCGTTGGCGGAAAAAGTCGCCAAAACGGCATTTTTTTAGCGTTTTTTGAAAAAATGCCCGGTGGGTGTGCCGTGGGGCTGGTTCGTGTGTTTTTTAAGTCACTGGCGGGTAAAAACTTCGGTTTTGGGCGCAAAGCAGAAAGGCTGAAACGGCCCTGGTGGACGCGAACGGGCTGAAAAGATACGCTGGCCACTTCCCTAAGACATGAGAGTTTTAGGGAATGAGAGACAGGCTAAAATCTCCCCGCCCAAAACAAGGATTATATCAAGACAGCTGGATTGACTAATGTGTTAATAGTTTGCTGGGCGCCAGGCAGGCCAACAGCCAAGATGAATTGGTAGCAGAGTCTTAACAGCAGCGTGCCGAAAATTTATAGGCCATAAAATAGGAGCTTTTTTAATAATGTGTTAGTCTGGTCATAATCTGCGTTAGAAAGGCATTCAAATGGCAACAGCAATAATTATCCATACAGAAGCTGAGATACTAGAAGCAACAGCCAACGAAATGGAACTCAAGCTGACTTTCACTATCACCAACCCTACTATGGAACATTGCAAGTTCACCGTAACCACAGAAGAAAATTTCTTTGAAAAAATGGAGGCGGTGGGAAACGATTGGATCGGCTACGTAAAATTAACCCCTTATGATTACCCTATTAAAAATTGTATAGACATCAAAGCGACAGTCACAAAGGACAAACAAACAATTGTAGAAAAAGAACTTTGTCTATACCAGCTTAAGCTTGTGGGCGCAAATAAAAATGTGGAAGAATTCTTAGCCAAAGTTAATGAAATCACCAAAATGATCGCCAAAAACGGGCTAACCTTAACCAACAGGAAGTAGGCAAGCGACAAACCTTCATAATGAATAAAAAATTAACAATCAAAATGAAAACCGCACTAATGCAAGTTTTTAACGGTGCCAACAGTTTGACGATTAATAAAGGCACAATTAAAAGCTTGGTCACAAGACAGCTGCTGAATGACGATGGCACTTTAACTCATGAAGGATGGCTATTGGCAATGAGTAATCTGTCGCTAAAACGACAGTGCGAACTACTCGACTTACAATGTGCTACCGAACAATGGGAAAAGAAAAACCTAAAGCCAGAGCTACACGCATTCGAATCATTCAAAAAACTTGGTTACGTTGGTAGCTACTGCGAAGCTGGCGGAATTGGACTCGTTTTAAAATCTCTGAGTCTTGATGCTCTGACAACGACAAGCTTTTTCAAAGAAGATCCAGAACTCGCGAGGACAAGATCATGTTTGGGTGGGATCGTATTCTTGGCGCACAAAAATAAAGAAGAGTTGGAAATAGTATACGAAGACATCAGAAAAACTGACAAAACAAAATTCAGGGCTGCGTGCGAGGAAATTCTTGAATATGACTTGATACACGAATGGTATCCAGGACTAACCGTCGAGTTTGCGTGCGCCTTGTTCGACACACTCTCGAAAGAGACATTTGTAAAAATCGCCGAATGGATATCTCGAAGCGTAGAACATCGAAACGGTTGGCCAGATCTTACTTTGGTAAAAGATGGCAGGGTAAAGTTTGTGGAAGTAAAGACAGCAGACAAGCTACATCGTAGCCAGCTGATTACCATGCCGGCATTAAAAGGTTATCTCGGGCAAGATGTTACCATACTTAAATTGAGCCGACTTAAAACACTGGAACAAGTAACCAATGATTAATGACAAAGTTAAGTATGAAGAGCGTCACGTTTTTTATTGCGATATTCTCGGCTTTTCGAAATACACGACAAGCAATTATTTCGAACCAAGCAAATGCTTAAAAATGTTTCACCAACTTGATAGAATAATAGCTGAAGCCAAAAAAGAAGTCGCTTGTCCAGACAGTAGTCATTATGTGGTGAATTCGGAAGTCATCTATTGTTCAGACAGTATAACTTTCACAACCCCGGCAACAAACGTAGATGCAATTTGGCTGTGTGAAACCGCCGCAAAAATTCAAAATCTCATATCTCTGTTTGGCTTCATTTTAAGAGGTTCAATAGTAACCGGAAAAATATATCATTCCGACAATACTATATTTGGGCCGGCTCTGATACATGCAGTTGAGCTTGATAAGACTGGAGCACCACCAGCAATACAAGTTTCTAAAGAGACTCTTAGAATTTTCATGGACTCAAACAACCCGAGTGATGAAGAAATAGCAAGAGTTCGAAAACAACAACTTATTTTTGAAGATAATAAGAAATACTACATTGACCCGTACTGGCGTTTAAAATTCTTTGCAGATGGGAATTTAGATAAAACAAGTAACAGAGCTATCGATAACTGGAGAACTCTCATTGAAACCGGCTTAAAAAACAAAGACTCCAAAATCATTGCTAAATATGATTGGCTGGCCAAAAGGTTTTGTTTGGCTTTTTCTAATAAGAAAAACCCAGTTTTGCCAATTGAAGTAAAGTGGACAGGGGCGGCTGGCCAAGTTACTATCATTTATAAGTGATGTTTATGGTGTCTTAAGGTTTTGCTGACCAACCCGAAAATTAAGAGACAAACAATGCGAGTCTATTAAAGAATATCCTTGTAACGCCTTGCCCTCATTTGAAACGCGGATTCAGAGCCTTCCATAACATTACATATTTCACGTTTAATCTCTTCTTGTTCAACAGAACCTGTGCTGAAAACTTTAATCATTTTGCTTTCAGACGACATCGAAACAATATGCTCTGCATCACCATTGACAGGAATATTTGCGTTATGAGTTACAACAATAATTTGCCGCATTTCCTTTGACTTCCTGAGACGGTCAACAATAAGCTCGTAAACTAAACGGTTATCTAAGTCGTCTTCCGGCTGGTCGAGAATTAGAGGAATATTTCCATGAGACAAGATAAAAGTAAGAATAGCAGTAGTTTTTTGACCGGCAGAGGCTGTTGACAATGGTTTGAACACATTGGACCCTGTGGGTTGGTATTGAACTTCGATTTCATCTTCTGGTAATAAGAGCTCAATTTCATCAACTTGAGCATCAGTTAGTTTCGTAACCAAAGTTTTAAAACGAGCCCCAACTTCATTAACAGGTATCTGACGGCGAATTTGCAAGAAAATTTCAACAACTGATTTAATTGTTTTTTCAACATTTCCATCAAAACAAATATTGGCCAGAGCAGCTATGTCATCTTCGTAACCAGTTTCTTTTTGCAAAATAGAGCGAAGTTTTTGGACAAAATCAGTTTTATTTCTAAAAGGCTTAATTTTGATTTTAACCTTTTCTTCTCGAGTTAAAGAAGCTACAAAAGTCTGTCTTAAGTGTGTAATCTCTTTACATGCCGATAAGTGATCCGAAGCAAGTTTTTGACGCGCTAACAATTCTGCCGCTAGGTTCTCTTCTATAGATTGAATTTGTTGTAATTCCAACTCCTTAGCGTTTTTTTTGTTCGTTAAGTTTTCAAAATTAGAGATATCAGCGACACCTTCTTTTTCAAGCTCTGCCTTCTTTTGTTCAAACTCATTTTTATTGGCGTTAAAATCAGACAACCATTTTGATTTTTCTAATGAATCGCTGGATGCTGTTTTTAGCGAAATAATATTAGACAATTGTTTTTTCAATACTGAAACTACTGAAGCAATGCCACAAGCTGCTGTTTCAACAAAAGCAGAAATATCCAACATCTGATCTGGCGAAAAAGAAGATAAATCAGGAGGTTCTATACTCAATTCATTAATAGCATTGTTTAAAACAAGTTCTTTCGCCTCAATGCTTGTATAAAAGGCTGATAGCTTTTGTTCTTGAGCTATAAAATTTTGTCGTGAAATCAGCAAATCTGCTATACCACTGGTCTGATATAGTTTTATTTGGGAAGCCAAGTCGTTTATTTCTGTCTGAAGTTTTGCTTTACCAGAGACTTGCTGTTGAATTGTGCGGATTGAAGCCGATTTTTCCAAAAAGCCATGGCGAGCCGCTTCTTTTCTTTTTTTAACTGATGGTAACTCAGAAATAGCACTGTCAATGCGTTCTCTTAATGAATTTGGTTCTTGTGCGATTTCATAAATTTGTTTCTGTGAAAACTGCTCAAACTCAAAAAAATCTATAAACCCTTCTTCCTGGACCTCATTCCATTGGTTTGCAACGGGGTCAAACACTTCTACTTTTCTGGATTGAGCGCTTGAATTTTGGATGTCAGATGCGATAACTCTGTAATTAAAAGAGTTTCTAACCAGAGAAATAGTAATCTTACTTTTATCAGATAAAACGCCCAACTGTTTAATATCTTGCCGCTTGTAGAAGTCATTATGATCTTTCAATACATCGATTAGGTTGGTAAGATCTGTGGTTTTACCAAAAACACCGCGAATAAGGCGAAGAATACTTGATTTGCCACTGCCACGACCACCAATAATCGTCGTTAGTTGCGGACTGAATTCAACAAATAATGGAGTCGTTTCTTCTGTAATAGATGTGTTTTCAATAGAAATTGATTTAAGCCACAGATCAGGGAAACGATAAGGATGATCTGGACAAAAGAAACAATTCCTGATGCGAAAGCTCGGTAACAAAAATGCTTGGCGCAAACCTTCCAAGGTTGGTATTTGTTCCATTTTTACCCAGGTGTATTGTTGACCAATACCATTTAAACCATGCTTAGGATCGCTGTGCCCTTGTGGGTTGTCAGAAAAGGCTAACAAAGCCAAGTTTTTTGACACAGCCTTTTTTAAAAGAGCGTGCCAGGCATTAAAATCTGAGAGTGGTTGGCTTGTTGAATCTTGACGCGGCTTAATTGCCTGAAGGTCTTTAAGTTGAGTTTGGTTTTCCCAAAACTCTTTTTTTGTAATCTGGACAGCATTTATTAAATCATTATCAAAAAGAGTATCAATATTTGCCTGACTAATAGAGCCCAAACCATTAAAATCATCCACATGAGCAGGTATTACAATGGCGCCTGTTTCTGCAGCTATTTCGATGATTTGAAAAATACTTTTAGATGTGTGTGCCTCTTGTTTCCCGAAAACTGATCTTTCAATGCTGCATTTAACAAGAAAATCGCCAACATCTACACTGTTTTTTTGAGGATCGAAAAGAACAAGAAGATGAATTTTCGATGTATCGCAAGTTATTTCTACACCTGGGAATACTGTTATATTATTTGCTGTTGCGACCTCTTTTATTTGATCAATACCAGCATTAGTATTATGGTCTGTTATTGCAATACAGTCTAGACCGGCAGCAACAACACTCTGAATAAACTGCTCTGGAGTTACTGATTTGTCTACAAAGCATTCGCTTGCTGTGGTGTGTAAATGAAAATCACACTTGAACCATTTGGAGCCTACAAAGTTCATATTACCCTCTCGATCTTTGCTTTAAACAAACAACTATACGTTGACAATGTACGGCGGCAAACCTAACATAGTCAATTAAAATCGCTGTTAGACAAAAGGTGGGAGACGACCATTGCAAAGAATACCAAATCCTGTTTCAGACATTAACATATTTGTACGAGTCTTTAGAGATCTTTACAAACATTTGAAAGACAAAAGCGAGTTTGGTCTTGATGACATTTCAAGTGCGATGGTTGCGTGCAATAACGTTACTTCACAAGGCGCAATTGGCGATGAGGCTTTGCGAAGATCGACCAGAAAAGATCGTAGTCGCGACCCAATATATAACCAAGCCAAAATGTACGCCGAACTTTTTCGAACACTTGGCTGGATGATGAGTACTACAAGCAAATTAACTTATACGTTCTCATTGTTGGGAACACACGTTGGTACGGCCCACAACCCGAAACCTTTGGTTTGTGAATGCTTGCTCGGAATTGCATATCCAAATGAAACTCTCGGAGTTAAAAGTGATCAAACCGTTAGAGTTATTGGCGGAATTTTACTAACCTTAGCTGAATTAAAAAGTATTACGCGAGATGAAATGATGGCAGGCCCAATGAGCATACAAGATGATTCTAACAAGAAGAGTTTTGATGAAATGCTCCAAGAGTTAAGAATTTGTCGAACGAAACCAGGGAGATTAGATGCTCTAATTGACGCTATAGCAGCTAGAAGGAAGATTACAAGAAACCCCACGATGACAAATTATACTAGGATACCAGTAGCTGTCTGCCCTTGGGCTGGATGGGGAATAAAAATTGGTTCGGTTATAAAAGTGACAGATGAGGGCCAAGCTATGGCCAAAAGGCTTCGTAACGGAATAGATTTTAGATTGGCTGATTTCAATAAATTGCCGGATGATATTAAGCCTTCTTTTATCAGAAAAACATTTTATTCAATGCTAGAGCGAGCTGGCTTTGATATAACACCAGTATCCAAAACATTTACAAGCGATGTCGAAAACCTCAGGAGGCATAGATCTGATTTAGCTGACGATGTATTTTTTTCACCATTCCAACAACTTGATATGGAAACCATCAGAAAATGGGTGCCAGAGCTTTTATTAGAAGAAAAGACAACTAAATCTAAGCTAAATTTGGAGCTTGCAGAAAAAGAATACTCAATAAGAGGCGAAAGAATTGAAACAACTATTTCTTTTGGCTTTAAAACTGCAGATGTTGAAGAAAAACACTTTGATAATCAGCATATTAAGAGTATAAAAACTGCTTTAAAAAATTGCAAAACCATTGAAGAAGCCATTACTAAGGTTTACGAAGAAAACGCCACGGCGAACAAAACTAGTTTCTACCCTTTTGTTGGCGAGTTGTTCCGCTTAATTGGTTTTGATTGCCGCGTTTCAAGAGGCGGGCAAAACTATGAGCGGGCAGATGCTATAATTTTCGACAACAAACAAAGCATACCTATTGAAATAAAATCGCCAGGAGAAGAAACTGAAATTTCTGTAAAAGGTATCAGACAGGCGCTGGAAAATAAAATTATTCTTTTGTCACGAAAAAATTATCCTACTGATTTTGAAACAACAACTCTTGTTGTTGGTTACAACCCACCAAACGAAAGATCGGAAGTTTATGACCTTGTTAAAGATGTAAACAAAGCTTTCGGAGTTCGGATTGGAATACTGGACTTTAAATCTCTACTTCGTCTAGCCGTGCACTCATTAACTAGTGGCAAGAAAATTCAAATTAAGGATTTCCATCTTTTGGAGGGTTTGATCTGTGTCAAAAATTTTGTATCAAAAAACGAAAAGTAAGCATAAAAAAACAATAAAAGCTGGGTGGAACCCAATAAGACTGACATTTGCACCAGGCAAGAATACAATGATTCTTTTTAGCAATCAAAAAACCGCTTTCGCTACTTGCCTGGGTTGCCAAGACGCGCCATGTGTTTTTTTCAAAGAATCGGAAATCACACCAGCCAATTTTGACGGCTTCCCTGTTAATCGTTGCATAGATGTTTGCGCAACAGGAGCGATTAGGATTGGTGACAATGGCCTGCCTTTAATAGACAATGAAAAATGCATACTTTGTGGAGCATGTGCCTCTCGCTGCCCATTAGGAGCAATTAGGCTTGTAGCCGGACGTGGTGCCGTTATAGAAGTTGCGCCCAATGAAGCTTTTTTAGAAGCCACAAACAGTGATTCGCACAATGCTGAGCTAATGCGAAACCTTTTTCAAACACTGCCAACAGAGGGCGTTTCCCTAATAGAAAGTGACGACATTGTTAATGAAATTACCTCAAAGATTCAGAAAGCTGCTGCAGTTGTTGGAGACCAATTTCCGAATCTACTTACCCGAAATCTGTTAATTAGTAGCGGAAATAACGCCGCAATTAGCAGAAAAGGGAACAATTTTATGCGAATGGATATTGTTCTTTCTAATACAATGGAAACAAGTGGGGTTGTAGAAGTAGAATTTGGGCAAGACGCAAACATGGAAGCCCCTAGAGATGTTTTAGATTCTATTGCTGTGCTTGTTAGTCGTTATAATTGGACTATTAAAAACACTGCCTCGTTTATTGTAACAGACCTTTTGCCAAATAGGCGTTCGGAATACTGGCACATCATCCAAGATATAAACAATGTGTTTGGCATTAAAATTGGCACTATCACAATCTTTTGTTTGATGCTATTAAACTGGAACCGAAAGAAACTAATTTTGTTAAAAAACCATAATTTCTATGCTGATAGAGCAATAGATTCATATAGAGCAGAGGTTCTTGAGCCTTTAATGCAGAGAAAACTCAAATTGAACAACCTACCTAACCCTCTTGTTGATATTGCAAAGTAAAAAGATCGTTTTGAGTAGCATTCAAAACAGTTTCATTGAGCCTTGAAGTGGCTATTTCAATATACTTAGGGTTTAATTCGAAACCAACATA
>JAAZBP010000006.1 GCA_012513715.1 Thermoproteota archaeon
CTCACACCTGGTAAAATGGATTTCGTGATAACTCCACTCAGTAGGCTGATAAGGCGCACCTCTATAAACAGCCTGCAGTGGTGCACAAATCTCGTAATACTTTCCCCTCTTTCCTTTGGGTGTGCTGTTGATAGTAATCCTTCCGCCAAATCTCTGGAAGTCACGAATAACTAGCCACAACTGCTTGTCGTTAGGCGCAAAAGCAAACTCATCCAACACAACATCAGTAGCAGTTCCCCTCAACCCAAGCCCTCTGATTTTGTCTGGGTCTCCTGAAGGCAAACTGAAAATCCTGGCTTTGTTCGGAAACTCAACGCGTTCAGCACTCCTGTGCCCGCCAAGGTTAACTTGTAAAGGAAAAGGTATAGTATCATACTCGTCATAAAACTTCCCCAGCAGTTCTCCAGCAATCCTCTGTCCAGTCGAAACCAACGCTTTCTGTCTGCCAGGCATAGTATAAGCGTGATGTAAAGCCTCTCCCGCCAAAGTTGTTGAAATGCCAGTTTTCTTGGACTTATTAATGGCCCTGTTCCTGGAATAATCCCTGACTAGATTTTTCTGATATCCATCCATCTTCCACGGGACTAAACCCTTTGGAGTATCCACTTTTACGAACCAACTTAAGAATGTACTGCAGTCTAACAAGCGTCTAAACAAGTAATAATGTCCTTTTTCCATCTTTAAATACTCCAAAAAAAAAATTAAAAATCTAACTTTTTCAGCAAAAATCTAGCGTGTTCACGACAGCCCAAACAATACTTTTCAAATTCGTCTTTAGTGGCAGGTCCAAAACACCCGCAAGAATAAAATTTATCTTTATCAATCCTGACATCACAAGGTGGCGTTTCAGGAAAGGCGTCCAAATCGTCACGCAGAGCTTCCAATTCTGCCAAAACAAAATTTATCCTGAAACAAATATTGTCCTCTTTATGGGCTGACATATGTGTTTCCTTCAGGGCTATAATCTGATGTTACTTTTATAGTATAAATCTCATTAGTTTCTTTAGGGTCGGTATGCCAAGTAATCTTTGTACCTTTGTAATTTCGGCACTGATTTTTATAAGGACACATCTCACAATCAGGCTCAAAACAAGGCGGAACATCTTGATAATCAGTGTTAGTACACAATTTAAATCACCTCTATTAATATATCATCCTAGTTTAGTGTAGGAGAAATCTTTAAATATTTCATCTTATATTTGATTAAATTGAATCTCAAAAAGAAGATTCAGGCGTGAAAGCTTGATGGGACAGAACTTGGGCTGAAAAAACTTGGAACGCCATATGCAACATTAGGATAAAATCTCGTCGGTGTTGCGTTTAGGTTCTTGAAGTTTCCAAAGGAGAGTAAACCTGAAAAATGGTGTATTGTACCAGCTATTGCCCAGATGCCCACGAGACCTAAAAAAAAAATGGTGAAAAAATATGGGAGATAGAGGACAAGTATTGATAAAAGATACAGGAGTATATCTATATACTCATTGGGGCGCAACTGAACTATACGAAACTGTTAAAAATGCAATCCGTAAAAAATGGCGCTGGAACGACCCTGAATACCTAGCACGAATAATCTTTGATGAAATGATTAAAGAACGCCAAGGCGGAGAATCAGGCTATGGAATCGGTACTAAAATGGCTGGAGATATTTGGCGCTTAGTGATAGTAGACTGCAAAAAGTTTACAGTAACAGTTGAGGATGAAGGAAAAATTAAAAAAGAGAAAACCTTTCAGCAAATTTGTGAGGAAAAATAAGTTGAACGATGTGCACATGGAATATTATAAACGCTCTCCTATCCAATTTGTTAGGATGGACAACGACCTTGTTTCCATAATAGACATAAAAACTGAAAGGATAATCCACATCTTTAACAAAAAATTAGAGCACGTAAAGTTAAATTATACTCCAAACATCAGAGGCATAATAAGTATTGGCATACTTATAACTGTAAAACGACTTGGGTTTTCAATACCTATACCAACACCTATTTGGCTATACGAACTACAGGTAGAAGAAAAATGCAATAATAGAAGATTTTATCACAACGGGGAAACTACTTGTTGTGAATTACCTAAAGGGCATAAAACTAAATGGCATCAAATAACTGGCACGGGAATTTATGGTCATCCGTATAAACTTTTATGGCGTGATTTGACACAAGAAAAATATGACGCATTGGTTCACCAATCAACAAACGAGGAAAAACAGAAATGAGTACCCTTGAAAAACTAATTGAGGAAGAATACAGAAAACGTTATTTGGAATTAGAAGTTGCCGATGAGGAAGATGATGTTGATGTTGACATTAAACTAGTAATAAAAGCCTTCAAAAAATGGTTAGCTGGAAAACTTGTCGCTGGAAACGAAAAAGCAAATTCCCACAATGATGTTATCCTGAAACTTTTAGCTGAGTTAAAAGATGGAGAGAACAAACAATGACTGACCAGAGAACGCTTAAAAAAATAATCGCTGAACAAAGAGCCAAAATTGAAAAATTTAAGCAAATAGCCGTTCACGTTGTGGAGCATTGTTGTACTGATTGCGAAGATACCACAATGTGTGA
>JAAZBP010000100.1 GCA_012513715.1 Thermoproteota archaeon
GCTTTTTAAATTCTTTACTTTTTGCCTCAGTACATTTTTAGTTGATTTTTCTTGATTTTTTAGTATATGCGTGTTTCGTCGTCTCTAAGTGCGTTACCACATCTACTACAAAAGTCAGAACTTACAACATTTTCTGCTCCACAACTGCTACAGCGGATAATAGTGGAATCTGAAGCTAAACTTGGGCTATGGGGTGACGGCGTAAATGATGGAGTAAAAACTATCGGTTGAACAGGTTTCCTTCTACTTACTATTGCAGCGCCTATTTCTGAGCAAATTCCACCCCAGATTAAAACACCAAAAAACCAGTAGCTGACAAAATACAGATTAGCAATTAAGTCGTTAATTGTTAAAAATGAATTCTCTAAGTATACTATAAACATATTATGACCTAAAATTATGAAACAAGAAAGTATAACGGTTCCAATGAACGCTGGTATAAGTGTTACTTTTTTTCTGTTTTTAAAATAATAGTGCGCTGGTAAATACCCAAATAACGCAAAGTTAACTGTTAAGAGAATAAACGATATTAAACTGGGGGTTATCGAGATTAAAAATCCATATGGATTACTTTGCAGCGGATCTAAGTAAGTTGGGTATTTAGTAATCATTGGTGCCACTATGTAGGCTGCAATGGCTGCTGAACCGAATGCCAGTCCAGTTTTAGCGTCTTTTACTAAACCGATTAATGTTACTATCCCTGCTGCGAAAACATTTATGAAAAACAAGTAGCGGCCTGCATCAAGATATGCAGTTAGAAAGAACATCGACAGAAAGAATAAGAATCCAATAAATACATAGATGATAGTTTTCCGCATATTCACAAATTCTACTTTACCGTGAATAAAAGAGTTTTGCCAGTTCACTCTATTTGTTTTCAGCCATCTCTACATCGAAGTTTGTTTGTTGTTAATAAAAATTGAAAAAACTTGAAAAATAATTCAGTTTAAAGTTATTTAAAATATTTTTAAGTAAATTTTTTGATTTTTAAACAACTAGTTTTTTCTAAATGAGGCTTCTCTTGTTTTCTCTTGTACTTCATTTTCTAAAACATATAGTTTAATCAGTTTATTCAAACAGAGAACCAAGTGGGGGTGTAACAATCACTGATATGTTGTCCTTTCCTCCACGATCATTAGCTGTTTTTACAAGGTTCTTGCAGGCGTTTTGCGGCGATTCAGAAGTTAATACCATCTGCATTAATTCTGTGTCTTCAACATGATTAGTTAGGCCATCGCAGCAAATAATTACCCAGTCATTTTTTTCCCATTTTCTAGAATATACATCCGGTTCCACTTCTGCGTAGTATCCAACAACTCTTGTTATAACGTTTTTCTGTGGATGATTACGGGCTTCTTCAGAAGTTATTTCTCCATTATCTACAAGTTGCTGTACCAACGAGTGGTCTTTAGTGATTTGAGTTATTTGTCCTTCAGAGACAATATATGCTCTTGAGTCGCCTACATGTCCAACATACAAGTTTTGGCTATCTATTACCATCATAGTCATGGTAGTTCCCATTCCATCGCATTCAGGGCAATTTACAGAGTGTTGAAGTATGTGTTGATTTGCCTCTTTTATGGAAGAAGTCATTAAATCTGAATAATCTGTTTCTTCTTGACTCGTCAAGATTTTAGGAATTACCAATCCAGCAACAGTTGTTA
>JAAZBP010000101.1 GCA_012513715.1 Thermoproteota archaeon
AAGTAGCCCGTGAGATGTCGCCCTCTGGCGTTAATTTTATACTTTTTATTTGTTAGTCGTTGCATGTTGTTCCTCTCGGATTTCTTTTAAGAGCTCCTGTTTTAGGGCAACGCTGAGCTGGTGCATTTGGCGCTCTTCTAGTTGATCGCGGCTGATAACTGTTGCGTTCGGGCGAGTTAAGGCTTCTCTGGTGAGGATTTCGTCTGGGTTAAGACCCCACGCACGTATGATTTCTTTGAGAGCGTCGATTTTGCTGACCCGTGTCTTTGGCTTAATGCTTAAGGCTGATGCGGAGTAGATGCCTCGCAGGTATTCGGTGCCTTTCATCTGGATGTCGTGGTAGGTGCTTATTGTGTGTCCCATCATGTACTCGATGTAGTCGGTTGGCATGCCGAGCGCTGCTAGCTGTGTGCGGAAGAATTTGCGTATGCTATGCACTCTTAGGTCGTATCGTCTGCCTGCTATTTGTTGAGGAATGAAGCCTGCTTTTTGGTATAGTTCGTGGACTAGCTTGTGGATTGCGCTGGTTGTTATCGGTAGAGGTATTTTTGATTGCATGTTTCTTATCAGCGGTGATTGGTCAGTGATGGTTTCAGGCGGGATTTTGTCTGTGCCTTGGCGTCTGGCTTGCAGGTAAAGTCTGAGGTAGTCGGCTGCTTCTTGTCCTATGAAGGTGTCGTAGTCGTGGTATTTGCCCTTGGTGATTTCCGCTTCGACGTGTATGTGGATTGGGATTGTGCCTTTTTCTAGGTCTCGTTTGACGTGTCGGTACTGGAGTTTTACGAGTGTGCCTGTGCGAAAGCCGCCTAAGCCTAGCATGCTAATTATGGTTTTAACCCGTATGTCCGCTAAGTCTAGTAGGGTTGCGAGTTCTTCGGGGGTTGGTGAGCGGTCTTTGTATATGCCGCGTTTTGGTAGGCTGTAGGCGAGTTCGAGTTTTAGGTTGCTGGCGCGGAAGAGCGCTTTGACGCCTTTAACGTGGTTGCTTATGCTTCCTGGCGATAGTTCTTCAGCTTGCAATTCGCCAACAAAATCATCGAGGAGTCGGCTGTATTTTGCGAGGGCTTTAGGGTTTGGGTCGCCGTCTTGGTCTTGACAGTTGCGTATTAGCTGGTCAGGTTGAATGTTTGTCCACTTGCTGAATCTGTGTATGCCGTAAACGTACTGGTAGAGCGTGCCTGAGCTTCCTGTGCGGTGGCGCAGTAGGTGTTTCGCTACTTCTAGGGTTGAGTCGTTGTTTAGGGTGAAGGGTACTAGACTTGCATTTTCCAGCTTAGGCTGTTGATGACGTATTGGCGTAGTTTTTCTTCAGCACGTGACTGGGTTTCTGGCAGTTGGAGCTCGATTGGAGATTTGAGTTTTTTACCGAGGGGGCTGTGTGTGACGGTTAGTGCCTGCAACAAGTGTTTGCTCCTAGTTGCTGGGTTTTGGTTGAGTTTTTCGCTTCTTTGGCTGAAGCGCGAACTCGCCTTTACATATGCCGCCTTGAGAATTTAAATTCCAGTCTAGAATTTTTTGTAATGGCAACTCACGCATTTCTAGAATACAGCTTTTGAGGATAATAACTCCGCTGCCCTGTCCGCTTGGGATTTGGGCGTTGGGGATGGTGCGGTCGTGCTCGATTAGCATTATTTCTTCGGTTTGTTTGGTTAGCCAGCCGATGGTTTCCCTCTCTACAGCTTCCGCTATGGGCTGCTTTATGTTTTTGAAAAGCACATGGTCTTTGTATCGGACGTAAACGGGTGAGTCTGAAGGAAAAGCTGGAGAGGTCATGGCTGGCTTCACGGGCGCTTATTTGAAGAAGGCTTCGTCTCGTATGTTTGCGCTTACCTGTATGAATTGTCGTCTTTTGCAGAAAGCCAGAATCCGTGTTAGTTCTTGGTCGTCTGGGCGTTCGTACTCTTTTTTGAAGCCCAACTTGCCTGTTAACACTCTAACTTCTATTTTGCCGTCGCAATCAAGGATTTGGTAGAAGCCCAACTTCTCGCCAGCATATTCTTCGAGGATTTCCCATTCCTCAACTAAATTAACCATTGTTCATTTTCACCTAAACCTTTGTTGCGCAAAGAAAATAAAGCAATTCTGCCTAGCGTAAAGAACAGGGTGCAATAGAGGGCTTCACAAAGAACAGGGTTCAATAAAGTGCCCCGTATTGAACAGGGTCTGGAAATGTGTATAATAGCCAAGATAGACGTGTTGTTCTTGGATGTTTTTGCGTTGTTAGATGCAAATTTGCTTATATCGTAAAAATGGGCTTAATTGTTTGGTTGAGGTTGAAGTTCGTGAGTGTGTTGAGGGGATTGTTTTGGTGACTGAACAGGAGCGTATGGATGGCAAGCTGGAGAGGCTTTTGAGGCGCAACGAAAAGATTCTGTTTGAGATAATGAAGTCAAAAATTAGCAAGAAGAGCAAGCTTGAATTGTAAGGTGTCTATGCGTCTATGATTGGTGGAATGTGTTGCCACTTAGAAGACAAGTATCCATTCCTCAAAGAGGCGCCTCACAGATGCAATAACAAACAAGCTAATACTTCTGATTCGGCAAGTTGTCAACATAAGGGAGACAGTGAAGGTGAAAGCCCCAGTAAATAGGAAAGTAGCGGAAGAGTGCATCAGGGAATTAAAGGTTCATGGCTTGGTCAAAGACGGCGTGGAAAAGGATACTTTTGCCGTTACCGAGAAAACACTTAGCCTGATGATGGAAGCTGTGCGTCACATGCGGCAGAACTATCCCAAAGCTACCAAAGAGCAGGTTAAGATTAGGGCTTTGATTGTTGTGGTGCTTGAGCAGATGGGGGATGTTGCTCGAAAATACGTTCCCGTGTATGTTGGGCTCTTAGACGGTCTCACACAGAATTTTGATGTTCCCTGATTTTTTATTATTGCTTGGAAATCGAATCATGGGTCTTTTCTATGTTAGCGTATACTAGATCAGCCAGAATGACCAGTGCTGCTTCACCACTTATGTCTTCAAAGAGGTCTTCTTCACTTTTGATTTCCAAGTACTTGGCGAGGTAGGCGTTTGGGGTTAGCTCGTAATAGTTGGTTATGCCGCCGACTCTTTCTTTAATTTCAGTTTTATTTAGGTAGCCGTGTTGCTGCAGGTTTCTTACGCTTTTGTTGACTGTTGAGAGGCTGGTGCCTTTGAGCCGTGGGAAACTGGTTGCTTTTTTGCCTATTTGCCGTGTCGTCTGTGGCTGCTTATCGCCTAGGATGCGGAATATGGCGCGGTGCAACCTAGCCCCTCGTCTAGTGAACGGCCACAGTTTTATTGTTTTTTTGTTCTTCCGCGCCAAGTGTTTTTTCAGCTCTCCCTGAACTTTGGTTGGAAGAAATTTTTCGCATGAACTATGTTATCACATTAACCCAAAGTTTTCTATGCGTTTTATCTGGGGCAAAATCTATCTATTACTAGAAAAACCATGGGAAAAATTACAGTGACCGCTGTCTTGTGTCACATTTGCTAGTTTTTTGTTAAAAATAGCGAGATACCGCCCGCTTAGAAATGGGGTTTTACTGTGTTTTGCCGAGGGGTTTTCTAGTACTAGTAACGTTTTACCGTGGGCATTTCTAGTCTAGACAAGGCTGTTTTTTGCTGTTGCGGGGGGAGAGCAGGCGTTTAAGCTGGTGCCTCTATTTGCTTGTTTACTGCCTGTTGCTTTATTGCCAAAACAATATCCAGTATCCTCTCATCGCCCGACTCTGTGGCAATAATATCCTTCATATCCAAATCCAAGCCCATAAAAGAATCAACCATCCCATGAAACCGCTTAGGAATCCTAAGCAAAATACACCGATACCTTTTCTCTCGACGTTTGTAAGGCTTCTTAACATAATATTCTTGAAACTTAACCAAGTTTACTCGCTCCAATTGATTGGCTTTTTTGGTAGGTGCCGCTTGAGCCTGATTCAACAGCTTCTGTTGGCGCTTCAAGGTCTTCAGATGTTTTCTTGCTTATCAATCGATTTATCAGCATAATCATTACGACAATGGCTAATGCGATAAGTGCAGCTAAGCCTATCCAAAGCATAGTCCATGATACTTGTTCTAAAACAGAGGGTGATGGTTGAGGGATTGGCATCTGATTTTGTGTTTGATCGGGTAGAAGAACGAATATTCCAGTTAAAAGCAGACCTGACATTATCGCTAGAATAACGGCGATTGTCATCTGTGTTTTAAGTCCTATCACAGCTTTCAAGTCTTCTGGGCTTTTTACGTTTTTAACATGGCTAATCGTTGTTATTTAACGTTGTTTTGTACTAAAAATTTGTACAGTTGTTCATCAGCAAAAATCATAGCGTGTTTTCAGGGTTAGCTTTTAAATCATTCGGACTATTAATTATGATGGGGTTGAGGCACGATTAAGAAATCAACCGATATCCTAAAAGGAACAACTCTTGACATTTACCGCTTTATGTTAAAAGCCAATAAACCCCTTGGAATTAGAGAAATCCAAAGAGAACTAAAATTTAGCAGCCCCTCGCTAGTCCAGTATCATCTCTCCAAGTTAGAGGATGAAGGGCTTGTGAGAAAAGAATTAGGCAATTATGTGGTTAACAGAGTTTTGTTGAATGGCTGCATTAAAATCAGTCGTTTTGTTGTTCCTCGGTATCTTTTTTACTCGGTTCTTATGGCTATTCTTTTGGTTTCCGAGCTTACTATTCTTAAGCCGGAGATTTTTAGTCGAGAATATTATTTTTATGTCGCTGCAACAGTTATTGCTCTTTTGATCTTCTGCTATGAAACCGTTAGAGTATTGGTTAAAGGTAGCCTGTGACTGGCATATTTTTCAGGCTGTCCAATTTTTTAGTACAGGTGTCCTAAATTGTAGAAATTAATAGTCATTCTTTTATATCAGAAGCAAAAAAGCGAGGTGAAATAAAAATACCTAAAAAAAGTGCTTATTGTATTACCGCTATGTTTCTTGCTTTTTTAATGCTCTGTTCAATGATGCTTACAGTAGCTGCTCAGCCAGAAAACATGGCGGGCGAAACTGAACCATGGCAACCTCCAAAAAACTTTGTTGACCCTGTTACACTGAAAATTCAAGAGCTAAAGGAGCAAGGATTAGGTACAGAAGAGATAACGGTTGAGCTTGAAAAGTTGGGTATGGGTTGGTACCCAGAGACGGGAGCAACGTGGATGGGGAGAGCGTTAACTTCTGAGGAACTTGCTAAAATGCCAACTAGAACAGCGACAGATGTGCCTTCCGATGAGAAAGCTGTTACTATGGTTGATAAAGTCTCGGTGATGCGTACAAGTTCGGCTTCTTGGACTGGTGTTAGTGCTGAGATGGTTTGCGGTTCTATGAGTGCGGCTTCAGGGCAGACAATATACCATTATGTAACTGTTCAGTTGGGCGATTTAGGCGGTTTATCCAGCTGGGCTGAGGTAGTTGTTACTCACAATTATGGCGAAACTTACAAGTGGTACACTTACGATTCAAATGAAGGCGGCTGGACATTCTATGCAAACAAGAACACTCCTTCAACTGCAACCGACACCTATGTGATGATGTTAGACGGCACTGCGGATGGCGACGGCTACCACTATGATGTATGGATAAATTATCAGTGGGTAAGACGTGCTCACTTGCCAAGCCTAAATGTCCAAGCGGGCTTCCAAAAGGAAGTATTCAGCAATAGTGGAACCTTCACAAATGATGCCTCACGTTCTATCTACTACCGAAACTGGCTACACAATGCCCAAGGCTGGTCATACTGGACAAATGCGGTAAGTACTCAGTGGAGTGCAAGTGCTCCAGTGCGCGAATCTCACACTATGGGTGCCGTAAGCTACAACTGGCAAACATGGGTACAAAACTAGCAAACCATTAAAACCCATTTTTTTATTTTGCGCAAAAAACTTGAACGCGAGCATTTTTAAAGAATGCTTAAATTGCCTGTACTATTTTTTAGGACACCAATTCATAACATGTCCCTTCGGTTACTCAAAGAAGTTTGACGGAAAGCCTTTTTAGGGAAAAAATTAAGTCATCAGGTTGATGAGCTATGCTATCAAGAAAATTAGCATCAATTGCCACCTTACTGCTCATAATCTCAATAGTGACTTCTTTGCATGTTTATTTAGTAAGTGCCAACTATTTTCCGCCTCCATCTATCGAAATTTCGTCTCCAATTTCATCTCCTAAAATCTATCAAGAAAAATCTGTTCCTCTTCGTGTTTCTGTTAATGTCTTGACAGGTGAGCCAGATATCACATACATTAGCTATAGCCTTGACGGAAAAGCGAATGTTACGCTTTCCAGTCTAACAAGAGAAGATGGCGTTTCATATTGGACTAACACAAAAGGGACCTTTATACAGGGTACTGCTTTTCGATTGGTATCCTCTTTGGATGATTTAGCGGAGGGTACACATACTCTTATTGTTTACTCGCATGCTGCCGA
>JAAZBP010000102.1 GCA_012513715.1 Thermoproteota archaeon
GAACAGTCACGTATACCCTATGAGTTTGCGTTTGCATTTACAACTGCAGTACGTTTTGTGCCAGTCTTAGCTGAAGAAGCACAAACAATAATGGATGCACAAAAAGCACGTGGACTAGAACTGGAAAGAGGCAACATACTAAAAAGGATTCGTAACTATATACCGATCCTTATTCCTTTGATTGTGAGTGCAATACGTAGAAGCCTTGAGTTAGCTGAGGCGATGGAATCACGTGCATGGGGGGCATGCAGAAAACGCACAAATTTATATGAGCTCAAGCTGCATAGGGGAGATCTTGTATTGTTGACTATAACACTTGGAGTTTTGGCTATTGCAGTTTATGTTAATTTATTTGTTTCAATTCCAACACTAAGTTCCTTTTTTTAAATATATGTTTAAAAGATAAAAACAACTCAAGAGTTTACAAAATAAGGTATTTGCATGTCTGAGAATACACGCTTCGGTCCGGCAGGTGTACCACCAACCTTTAGACTTATAGGAGCAAAACTTTCTGATGTCCCAAGACTACTTCAGGAGGAGGGATTAGATGCTTTTGAGTATCAAGCGGTAAGGTGGGGAGCTAAACCACAGATAAAGCAGGCAGAGGCAGAAAAACTTGGGGAATCAGCGGGAAAAAACGATGTTAAATTAAGTATGCATGGATCATATTTCATTAACCTTTCAGGAAAAAAAGAAGTGGTTGAGGCAAGCAAAGAGCGACTAATTGCTGCTGCTACAGCAGCAGATTGGATGGGTGCTTATGTTATGGTTTTTCACCCCGGTTTTTATGGTAAAGTGGAAAAAGACTTTGCTTTCAAAAATTGTGTCAACGCATTAAAAGAGATTAGCTTGGAAATTAAAAATCGAGGCCTGAAGGTTAAACTTGGCCCTGAAACAATGGGTAGAAAATTTCAAGTGGGCAGTATAGACGAAATAATAGCGATAAATCAACAAGTAGAGGGCACACAACTTGTAATTGATTGGGGTCACTTGCATGCAAGAAATTTGGGCGGATTCAGAAAAGTAGAAGATATGCGAGTTATAGCAGAAAAAGTTGAAAAAGAATTAGGAATAGATGCACTTCGAAGTATGCACTGCCATTTTTCAGCCATAGAATTCACAAGTCAAGGAGAAAAACGTCATCGAACACTTGACGAAAAACGTTATGGACCAGACTTTAGTTTGCTCGCACAATTAATTGTTGAATTCGGCTTGCATCCTACGATAATCTGCGAGACACCAATTCTTGATATTGACGCGAAAAAAATGAAAGAAATCCTTAAGGAAACATACACAATTAAACAAGAAGAAAGAAAAACTCTAAGCGTAAAATAGATGTCGAAATTAAGCGTTACAGTTTCTTCTTGGTCAGCAACTGCTCAGCTAACTGTAGCTCTTGAACAGTATTAATGTTTACAGCTAATTCGTCATAATTTAATACACAGATATCCTGATCCAACCATTCGTCACCGTAGCGTTTACTACCATCAATTACGTTGATTCCGACAGGAACTACATCGCGACTGTCTTCAGTCTTAAAGCTGTACTCTATTGACATACCTAACTTAACTTTAGTTTCAAGTGGAACTGCAACGGTCAAAGCTGGTTTACCGCATTGCTCATAACGAGTAACCACTGCGTCCACCATCTCAGGTCTAATAAGCGGCAAATCAGCAGCAACAGCTAAAAACACACCCAATTTCAATGCCTGCACAGTATAACCCATATCAGAAACGTAGTCAACTCCTGGAGTTTTGATTATTTCAACACCAAGTTGTTTAATTAACGCAGCAGTCTCTGGGGTAGAAGGTGAAGTAGCGACAATTATTCGATCAATTTTTTTTGCTGACTTCAACGCTGAAATTACATATTCAATTACTGGCTTACCACCAACTTCAACAAGTGGTTTTTCAATTTTAATTTTCATGCGAGTTCCTCTGCCGCCAGCCATAACAAGTGCAACTATACCCATACAATCACCGCCAATAGAACAACAACACAAACCATCCGGGTTATTTCATTTATTGCTCCAAAAACGTCGCCTGTCACACATTTAAAGTTACGATGAGCTACAGCCACCATAATCAAGCCTGTAAGTAGAGCTGCCGATACTAAAAATAACCCTGCAAACCGTAATAGTAAGAAGGCAATAACAAATGATATTATTAATGCAACAATTAAACGTAACCCACCTCCTTTCCCATGCATATGCTGCAGAAAAGATGTGTTCATACCTTCATGAACAGCTTTGCCGCTCCAAGCAGCAACAACCATCGCCAACTTCGCGCATAACTCTATAACAATTAAACCAGGAAAAATCAAAGGCACCCAGAAGGAGCCAAAAGAAACTGTTGTTCCCAAACCTGCAAATGCAAAAGCAGTGATTATATAAGTCATTAAAGTCAAGCCTATTGCTCCAGCTCCAGTGAGTTGATCATGCATTATAGTGATTTTATGTTCGGGTGTCCCATGGACCATTAATCCGTCACCAAAATCTAGCAGTCCATCCGTATGGTGAAGACCAGTCATAAGAAGCAGTAACGCTAAGGTAATTGGTCCGACGACTAAATTAGGTAAAACATACATACCTAGTAATCCAGCTAAACCAGCAAGTAAACCAAGTAGAGCACCTATTAATGGGAAAGCCCACATACTACGGGCGCAGTCAACAAACAAATCTTTATCCATTTTTACTGGAAAAACTGTTAAGAAAGATAAAAGATTTTTTAGTTGTTTAAATACCAAGCGCGTCTCACTTTTGAGTCATCAGTAAAGCATAGTTATTCTCTATCTCCTTAAGAAGAGTTTGCTTGGTTACTGAATCCCCAAGTTTAGACATGGCAGCTAATGATGCACCACCTGCTCCCACACCTTCTTTAACCAATCCAGTTTCGTAAACCCTTAATCCTGAATACATAGATGAACTGAAGTCTAAGTCAGCAGCTAAAACAGGGACATCACAGAACTGGTTTATTATACCGCAGATGTCTGATGATTTATCTTTTGCAACCCATCTTGTTGTACCAACAGCAACATTACGTAATGCTTCAGAATCTAAAGCGTTTATCACAGCCAAAACTGCTGTCATCTGGGTACCACCTGCCATCAAGACAGGTGATTTTTTCGAGGCCCCAATAACCAAACCAGCTAACGCAGGCATCATTGGGTCACCTACACAAGATACCGCTTTTATGGGGTTATTTGACAGACTTCCAAACTTTTCGCCTGCTGTTTTCAAACCTGCCTTTACTACGTCGACCTTTAATCCGTGAGGGTTTTCAGGAAGTGTGCTACTCACTTTACCCTCTGCATTAACACCTAAAGCTGATAATACACCTAAAGCTGTAGTAGTACCTCCAGGTATACTTTCACCGATAACTAAATAATCTGTAACCTTGGCAAGTTGTTCACCTAAAATCTTTGCGCGTTCGATGACTTCTTCTACATTATCCACTGAATCGCCTGTTCGAATATCTCGCCCTGAGTTACCACCCAATTCGATGTAGGGTACTTGTGGTCTAACTTTTACACCACCATTTACTATAAGGACGGGAATCTCGGCTAAATGCAAAGCACTAGTAGTCACCAGAGCGGGTGTAGGAATTCCATCAGGAGTAATCGGCACGCCTTGTATTGATTTACATTTTCCTAATAGTAACAGTTCTGCATCTGCAGGTGGAGTAAAATCCGTAAAGTCAGGGTTAGCACCAGCAGCAGATAATCCAGGTATCTTTCCGGTTTCTGTAGTTGCAATTGTACAAATGAATAGGGGTTTTTTGCCTTTGATTTCTTTTAGGAAGGTTTTTGCTTTTGGTTCATTATTTGCAATTAAAACGTCCACATAGCTCACCTTACTTTGATGCAACTTTAAATTGTTTAATTTCTAGGTAACCGAAACCACCGTTTAACTTGTGCTTTTCTGTATCAGTCAGTTCAATTCTATTTTTAAATGTCGGCCCATCAGTTATCACTGTGTGGTATTCTCCTTCTTCACCACAAACATCGACATTACCGAGTTTAATTATGTCATCGTAAAAACCTTTGTCAAGCACTCTACCAAGCCAATCTTCAGTTAGCAAACTAAGCTTGGTTCGCACTACAGTCGCTTTAAAACCTGTTTTGAGGTAATCCAGATAAAGCTGTTTAGTATCACCCATCCAAAGAGGTTTGATTGGAGTTAAACCAACTTCTTTACACACCCTAGCTAACCAGCCCTCTTCATGTCCTTCAACCTCTCGAATATCACCTGTAACTATCCCTTCTGCACCCTTAAGTTTTGATTCCTGCAATAAAGTTTTAAAGTCATGCTCATAAGTTTGGGGAGAAGTAGTTTTTTTTATCAATGGTATTCCAATAGATTGTGATTGAGCGTCCAATATGCCTGAAGGTATCATATGGAAACTGGATTTGCAGTTAGTCATCATCATAGTAAAAAGGTTAATTACTTTGTGACCCTGTTGTGTGGCCAAGTAATACGCAAAACAGCTGTCTTTTCCACCACTCCAAGATGCAATGACCTTCAGTGGATTTTACCCCCATCTACGTCATATTTAGATGTTGAACTGAATAAAAGAGTTGAACAAGTTAAGAGTTTTATTAAAAAATTTTTTGTGGCATATAACGTTAATAACAGATTTTTTCTAGTCGAATTTCCAGACATACTCTTTTTCATAGGGAATTTGACTGTTTTTTTATAGATTTTATGCATGTTTAGCAAATTACCACACAACTGTTTTGGGTGGTTTATCCATCCTCCTCATATAAGCATTACGGTAAAAGACTCACGTAACACTTAAAACCGTCTTCACCAGTTAACGTGAGGTTGAACAATCATGACAAAAACGCCGCCACTACTCGAATACCTAGAAAAAGAGGGCATTACGCTAAAAAGCCTAATTGATAGCGCACTAGAAATGTATGTCCCACATCCAGGAGTAGAAACTCAAGAAAAAGCTGTAGAACAATTCAAAGAAGAATTTCTTGACGTTTTAGATGATGTAAATGTGTCGACACTTATAGTAGCCGCATTTCACGCACAACATGAAGCTGAAAACGGACGAATACCAGGTTTGACTAAAGAAAGATTCATGGGCAGACCAGGTCTTGTTGCGGATGAACTTATAGGGATAGCAATAGCCACTTACATTGGCGGTTCAAGAGGAATGTTCGAGTTTGTACGTTTTGACCAAGCCAAACCAGGAATCCTTAGTCAATTACCCCCGCTTACGAATGATGCAATTGGGGCATTAGTTGCAGGTGTGTCATCAAATGTGTACACTAAAGCACTTAAAACCAAAAATCAGAAGCAATAAAAATTTCAAATACTAAACAAAATAGATTTTCTCCTCGAACAACAAACCCCATAGTAGAGTTACCATAACATTATAATACTCTGTCGATTGAGGGTTTATCCGTTGTTTACTCCATGGATAGAAAAAAAATCTGCATCGTAACTCACACTTTTTTACCTCATGTAGGTGGAATAGAAAAAGTTGTAAACGAACAGAGTAAACGGTTACTGTTAAGAAATTTTAAGCCCATGGTTGTAACAAACAGAATTGGAACACCAAAACAGTATTCAGTAGATGGCGTACCAGTAGAATGCTATGAGTCGCTAAACACAGGATTCAGAGTAGGTATTCCATACTCGATTCCGACAATAAATAGCTACAGTACATTTGTTAAGGCTGTTAAAACAAGCGATATCGTGCACGCTCATGGCCACCCATACTTAACAAGTTTGCTTGCAGGTAAATTAGCTAAATTTTACAATAAACCATTCATTTTAACGCAACATAATACATTCATTGAATACAACAACATATTTGATAAAGTGGAACACATTAATGATTTGACAGTAGGCAAACAAAACCTGAAAATTGCAGATAAAATAATCGTGATAAGTGAAGCAACTAAGAGATATGTGATGGAGTTAGGTGCTAAACAAGAAAAAATTGAGTTAATGTATAATGGAGTGGACATAACCAAATTTAAGGTAGCACCAAGTAAACGTGAAGTAATTCGAAAAAAACTCGGAATCACCTCCAACGCAAAAGTTGTTTTGACCGTAAGACGTTTGGTTTATAAAAACGGTATAGACACCTTAATTGAATGTGCAAAAATCGCTGTTAAAAAAAATTCACACCTAATTTTTTTAGTTGTAGGTAAAGGTCCAGACTTTGAAAGTGTTAAAGTACAGATTTCACAACTAGGAATTGAAGCCAATTTTAAACTTGCAGGATTTGTCAATGACCAAGATTTACCCGATTACTACAATATGTCTGATTTGTTTGTGTTGCCATCAAAATCAGGAGAGGGTTTACCTTTAGTCGCACTTGAGGCGATGGCATGTGGACTACCTGTCATAGCTACAAATGTTGGGGGAATAAAAGAAATATTATTATCGGAATATGGCAAACTTACCCCACCTAACGAGCCGGAAAAACTCGCCAAGGAAATTTTAGAGTTTGTGTCCAACAATTTTGCATCAATTAAAAGTGAAGTTAGAGCAAAGGTAGAAGAGCGTTACAGTTGGGACAAAAATGTTGATAGACTTGCTCAATTATACGAAGAACTTATTTAAACTTGTGTCGGAAACATTATAACGCTTTGAAGCGGAAGTAAGCTGATGACGTCAAAAGTTGAAATGGTCTCGGTTGTCATTCCAACACTTAACGAAGCGGGAAATATTCTGGAAGCAGTGACAACAATACAAAAACACCTAACATATCCAAAAGAGATAATCATCGTTGATGGCGACTCAACAGATGGCACGAAAGAAATAGTAAAAAAACTGGATTGTTGTAAGTTAATTATTGAACCTAGACGAGGCTATGGTTTAGCATTAATGACTGGTATGAAGAATGCAAAGGGTAACATCATAATCATGGTTGACGGAGACGGAACCTACGAATTTAAGCACATGAACCGCCTGATAGAGAAAATGATAGAGAAAGACGCAGACATGGTTTTAGCTACAAGGATGTATGACCCAAACAAAGCCATGGGTATAATGAACTTTATAGGCAACAAAGTAATAACTTTCGTGTTTGACTTTGTTTATAGCCAATTTCTAAGCGACACACAATCTGGATTCCGCGCTATATCTCACGAAGCCATAGATAATGTGAAATTAAAGGAGGGGGATATGGCTTTTGCAACTGAAATGCTAATCCAATTTGCCAGAGAAGGATACAGCATGATTGAAGTTCCCAGCACTTATAAAGCCCGGAAATATGGTAAACCTAAATTGAGAAGGTTTAAGTCTGGAATCGAGATATTTAGCACAATATTTAGAGGCTTCTTAGATGCCAAGACTATTAGAAAGTGCCAAGAAAATTGGAAGAAAAATCGGTTCAAATGAAGAAAACATATTCATTAGCTCCGTTTTTATTGCGCTAATTATTGTGGCATCTGTTGTAGGTGCATATTATCTTATATTCAACCCACAACCAGAAGAGTACAACACATTATACATACTTGATTCAAAAGAACAAGCTGTTGACTACCCCTTAGTTTTAGTTGCTGAACAAAACAGCACTTTTAGCGTATATGTTGCAGTAGAAAACCACATGAATGAAGATAGAATATACCAAGTGAGAGTAAAAATTATTGAAAATCTTCCAGCGCTTTTTCCATTAGACATAGATTCGATTAGAACCTATGATTTTTTCATACCTAAAGGCGAATATGACCAAAAACAAGTGACTTTAACAGAAAATAATACAGGGAAATATGCAGTAATTTTTGAGCTCTGGATTGAAGATTCAGGAGAATTCAGGTTTGCTGAAAACTACTGTGTCTTGAAAATAAACGTTATAAATTAAAATTATTAGAAAAATAACAAGTAAACTAGGCATACACAGGTAATTTGCTAAATAGAAATTATTGTAAGATAATTCGATTTTATGTTAAAAGTAAAAATAAATGACGTTAATAAAATAAAAAGATTGAAAACTCGTCAACTAAGACTTTTTGTGTTTTTCAGCATAAGCTTTTTCGATAGCTACCCGATGAACATTATTGTAGGCACAGAAGGGCACAATTTTTTTATCAGGAGTAAGATAATGCACCACGCACCTACGTGCTCGGTTTACATCAAAGTTCCAAGAATCCATGAAAGCCATACAACCCAATAAGAATATCCGCCGACGTATTTTGCCAAGTGACTGATATGAAGGCGAAATATGCATTTTTATGATTGAATTCATCAGAGTTAATATCCCCACTTCTTTTGTTACTAAGACCATATTCATTGATACCATTGAAGCCATGAAAAGGGATGATAGTAAAGATATTTTTCCTTTTGATTCTGCTGTCTCTGCAGTTTTACGGATTGTATTGAAGAACCTTTCGAAGTTCACGAAGTGGTTTATGGGAATCATTTTGCCCCGTTTAGAAACATAAATCCAATTTACTATTCCGCATTGTGGACTACATGAGAATAATGGCCAAGGTTTTTGCATGAATTTACGCATTATCTTAATTGGAGAAGTCATTATTGACATTGGAAAGAGATCTGTAGTTTTTATTTCGCCGCGAGTTTGGTTTTCCACGTCTTCAGCAAAAGACCATTCTCTGAAATTTTCTCTAAAGGGGTTCTCGGTAGCCCTTCCGGTAAAAGCAATTGGCTGAAAAATTAAGCCTCTTATAATATCCGTGTTTTTAGCGGCGAAACGGATCATATCACCTACTTCTTCGTCATTTAAGCTTTTCATTAAGGTGTTGACCAAGATTATTTCAATGTCATATTTTCGGCAGACCTCAATTACTTTAAGCTTGATATCTAGAAGAGGTTGTCCTCTAATTTTTTTATTGAAGTCTTCATGAAAACTATCAAAAGAAAGATAAACAATGTTTAATCCGTTTTCTTTAAGCTTCTTTGCTAAGCCAGGGGTATCAACTAAATGTATACCATTTGTAGCTAAAATGGTCATGAATTTTAATTTATGAGCGACACCTATTATTTCAGGCATATCCTCACGTTCTAGTGGTTCTCCGCCTGAGAAAAGTATTGCTGGCGGCTTAGGATTTGCTTTACTTACGAACTCGAGCATTTCTACTAATGATTGTTTGGTAGGTTCGTAATCGACTTCTTGCTGAGGAAAAGTAGAAAAGCAGATAGCGCATCTCATGTTACACCTTTTAGTTACATCAATTACGCCTATTACAGTAGCAGAAGCATGGTTTTTACAGTTTTCACAGACGTATGGGCAGCCAGGCGGATTTTTAGGGGCGTTAAGGTCTCCAAGGTACATGAATTGATCGTATTTTTGCATATGGCCAAATATTGGTGGACTTTGCCAATGTGTTGCTTTGAATTCACCATGTTCAGGGCATTTCTTGGTAATTATTATTTTGCCGTTAACTTCGGTTAGTTCTGCATCGATTTTTTTTTGACATATAGGACATATGCTTTTTGTTTTGCTCATATTAGAATTAACCACCCTGAAATTGCTTCAACTATCAAAGCCAAAGGTAGCAACATCATTGACATTGACACCATTCGCTCGTATTTACGAACATTCTGAATTGTTGATCCTGAAGTGATCAAACGTACAGCGGAGTAAATTAGTAATATGCTCCAAATAAGAATCAGAGGCAAATAGTAGACTGTAAAATGATCATTAAAGAAAGGTAATGAAGGAAGAGGAGCAAGCAAACCAGTAAGAAGGAAAAATATTGCACCGACCTTTGCTGCTTTATAATTTCCTATTTTCTGTGGGAGTGTTGGGTAACCAACCTTTGAATCACCAGCTACGCTTAAAACATCACGTAACACATTACCGCCGATTGTTCCGAAAGCTATTGGGTATAGAGTTAATGAAATTAGAGTTATAGTACCAGAGATTGATGCTTGACCGTACAAGAAAGCTGTTCCCGTCAGAATACCTACGATTATGTTGGCAATAAACCCTGATTTTCGTTTCACTAAATAAGAATAAAGTAATAGAACTATAGAATCGATTAAAAGTATTACAAAACTAAGCGGAGGCAACCAATAAGTTAGACCTAACCCAACAGCGAAAAGTGTACCTGAAACCGCCACTACTTGTTTAAGTGAAAGTGCACCAGACGGAATGGGTCGTTTGGGTTTGATTACCGCATCACTTTCACGGTCGAAATAATCGTTTAAAGCGAAACCTGCAGAGGCAATTAATGCCATTGAGAAAAATATCAACAGGGCTGTTTGGATACTCATACTTAAGGGGTCTTTTAGTATTGCAAAAGCCGTTAGAAGAGATAACCCACCCGTCATAAGCCAATAAGGAAGCCTTAACAAAGCAACTAAGCCCTTTATTGGTGAAGGAGAGGTCATTTTGAGATTTTCCTGTCAGCTATGACTTCTTTTATACTTTCCTCCAGCGATATTTTTGGATTCCAGCCAAGTTCTTTCTTGACTTTAGAAATGTCAAACCAGATAGTGTTGATGTCACCTTGCCAAGATACATTAGTTGTAGTAACTACAGTTCTATTCTTCAGATTCAAAATTGTTAAAATTAGTTCAGCAAGCTCTAATATTGAGACCGTTTTACCTACACCTAAATTATAGGTTTCACCATTCGCTTTTTCTTTTGAACCAACGATTATTAATGCATTAACAACGTCTGAAACATGTACAAAGTCTCGTGATTGCTTTCCGGTACCAATTATTTCTAGTTTGTCAGGATTATTGGACAGCTTATCAAGGAAATCATGAATAACACCATGACATCTTAACCCATAGACGTTAGCAAACCGGGTTATCACAATATCTAAACCATATTGTTCACGGTACATCTGACAATATTCTTCGCCCACAACTTTTGATAATCCGTAACAGGAAAAGGGATGGAAACCATAACTTTCAGGGGTCGGAAGTTGTGTTGGATTACCATATACAGCTGCGCTTGAAGCAAAGACAACTTTTGCATCATCTTTGCGGGCTTTCTCTAAAACACACAATGTGCCTTTAGCGTTTATATCAAAATCTTCCAGCGGATTTTCCATTGAATAAGGTACCACGACTTGGGCGGCTAGATGATAAATCAAATCAGTCTTTGACAATTGACATAATTTTTTAAGGTCAAGAATATTGCCTTTGACAAAAGTTGCTTTTGGAACATCTTTGACGTTCTCAATCTTACCGCTGGATAAATTGTCATAGATGGTCAGAGATTCTGTTAATCCCGATAATTTATTGCACAGATGATAACCTATGAAGCCCGCTCCACCAGTAACTAAGATTTTTTTATTATTTAAATCAGCCATTTAAGTCACGACAAAGCCTATATTCTCTTGTGGCAGAGTTTGTAGGTATATGTCGCCGTTGAATGCTATAAAAACTTTTAGGGATTTGTTATCTTTCCTAACGATAATTCCAGTTGGTGGAAAAGAGGATTTCATCTTTACTACAGCTAAAAACATGTATCTTTTTCCAGTGGTAGGCTGTTTTATAGGTCTTTTAGGCGGATTATATTTTTTGGCTTCAAGTATAATTATCGGATTTATTCTGAATATAGTAAATAATACCGTTATAGCGTTACCAATTGGTTTTTTAACATTAGTAATATCAGCCGCTATGACTGTGGCTTTTTTACTCGTATTAACTGGTTTACAGCATTTCGACGGCTTAATCGATTTAGGCAACGCAATTGGATTGCGTAGTCTTCATGACCGAAAAATGAAAGCGCATGAGTGGACAGTCACATCTGGAGGTGCAATCTTGGCATTAGCAGTAGAATTTTTAGCGGTTATAGGATTATTCTTGGTAAATCCAATTTTTACTTTTCCAGCAATTATTTTAGCAGAGGTTTCAGCCAAGTTAGCTATGGTTACAATTGTTTGGGTTGGCAAACCATCACATAAGGGTTTAGGTTCAATCTTTCTAGCAAAAGCCAAAAAAAAACTCAATATTGTGGCTTATGCCCTATCTTTTTTGATGGTTTACCCAATTCTATATTTCATGGGATTTCCTGTTTTAGGAGTATTTATCACGGGTTTAACGTTAGTTAGTATTCCAGTTGCGCTCATAATGAGTTGCGTTGCGAACAAAGTTTTTGGTGGAGTTTCAGGCGACATGATTGGAGCAACCAACGAAATGACAAGAACAACTGTTTTGTTGTCATTTGCCATTATACTAATGGTGATTATGCCATGAAGGTACCTACTTTAGTTATGGCAGGAGGCAAAGGTAGCCGCATGGGTTTGGCGACTGAGAAACCAATGTTACTTTTTTTAGATAACCCATTGATTGAGTGGGTTATTAATGCGATTTTAGAGTCAAATGAGGTATCTGAGTTTTATGTAGTTACAAGCCCAAACACACCTCAAACTGAGGAGTATTGTCGTTCCAGAGGATGGAAAGTGTTACGTACCGAAGCAAAAGGATACCATAACGATGTCAAACAAGCGGTATCACAATTAAATTGGATGGGACCAGTATTGACTATACCTGCAGACGTACCAGCAATAACAGGAAAGGTTCTAGATAAAGTCATAAAAAAGTTTGAAAAATGTGGAAAAGACTTTTTTGCGGTATTTGTCCCAATAGAAGCAAGAAAGAAAATGGGACTGTCAGTTTCTTCTGTAGACGAATACAAGGGCATTTGGTACGCGGTTTCAGGTGTCAACATCATAAATGGGAAAAAAACGTTGAGTGAAGGTAAAGTTGAAACTGACGCAATTGTAAGCGAGGATATTGAAGTTATTCTTAATGTAAATACTGTTAAAGACTTGGAAGTCGCACAAAAAATCGTCAAAAAAAGTTAGATGCTTTTTAGCGGCATACATCCTCCGAAACAAAATTTGATCAAAAATCAAAATCGCGCTCAAAAATAATAAGCTCACAGGCACCTATTTAATTAGTGTTTAAATAAATCTCACTTGAAAAATACGAATTTACATTTCGGTAACTTGATGACTTATTTTTTATCATTAACTTCGAGATTATAATTTGCTAAAAATTATTTTAAAATATTTAATCATAAGAA
>JAAZBP010000103.1 GCA_012513715.1 Thermoproteota archaeon
TAATTCAATGTGTTTTTACTTTTGCGGTTGTGGGAAATGATTAATAAGACGGAATTTAGACAGTTCTGTACTATGCTACGGTAACCAAGCCAGGTCAAAGGTGAAGGACTCAAGATCAACGTTTGGCCGGCAGGTCTGGCCCCAACGGATGGGAAATCCTTTCCCGCAGGGGTTCGCAGGTTCGAATCCTGCCCGTAGCACTTTTTAGTTACAAATAAAGCCTTTTTTAAAAAAATAAGCTTAAAACAAACCATTTTTTAAAAGATCAACAATAACCGCACTATACTCTTGGTTCAGCTTATAGGGTCTAATAGAAAATGATGAAAAAACCTAATGATAAAAGAATCCAAAACTCCAAAGGTTTGCTGGGGCGTTGGGTATAGGAGAAGATAAAACGAACCTTAGGCGAACCTTTACCCAAAATGATTTTGACCCAAAGCCCACTCAGCCCACATATTCCGATGCAGTTTTTGACTAAAAAAGGGGAAAAAGAGTTTTTTGTTTTAGTTGTGTTTATTCTTTTTTCTTAAACATCATTACTACTAGAAGCACTAGCACGATGATGATTAAGACGAATAATCCCACTATTGCTGGAATGAAGTATTGGTCAGCAATTGATGGAGGAACTTCAGTTGGAGCAGGTGTAGCTTCTGTACTTTGCACTGTGAAAGCTGTTGTTGCATGTGAAGGCCAGAATGATTCAGTGCCTTCAAAACGTGCATAAACCGTGTATTTGCCTTCAATATCTGGCATCCAGTTATAGCTGAAGAATCCGTCAGCGTCTGTTGTCGTCGTTCCAATTGGTCTATAGTTATTGTTTGAGTCAAGTACGTATAATTCAACGGTTACGCCTGTAACGTCTGTTGGCCGTGGCTTCTGCATGTAAACATATTCCATCCATTCACCCATGCTTGCGTCAGAAACAGCAGGAACACCATGTGGAAAACGAGAAGCCTGCACATATTGCTCTGTTCCAGGAGAAATATCAGTTACCGTGCCTTCAACTAGTACGTTGCTGCCGCGCGCTGAAACCTTAGGAGAAGCCGTAACTATAGTAGAGCTTGGACCCTTACCGATGCAGTATAATTGACCATCGTACATATTGTGGTATACAATAAAGCCATCTGCAACAGGATACCATTGACGTGGAGGATAGCCCATTGATCCTAGTAGAGTCCAGATTTCCTCTCCGGTAGTAGCGTTAACAGCCCTCACGCGTAAGCCTTTGTACAGTGGAGTGTTAGGAGAGTGCTCACCACTAAACAGAAATATTTTGTCGTCTGCAGTGTTAGCTATAAATTGTGGGTAGTTTCCCCAAGGTGTTTGAAGACCACCGAATGTCTCGCCGTTGTCGCCATAAGTCCAAAGTAAATTACCGTTTGCAGTGTCATATGCGTATAATACTCCTCCAAAACCGCTATTATAGAGACGACCGTTAGCTACAGTACAAAATACTGAGCCATGAGTCGAATCAAAGTATGCATAGTCAGAAATGTTTTCCGGCAGAGTTGTTGTCCACATATGATTTCCGTTGTCTATACTGTAGCCTGAAAATAGAAAAGTCTCTTTATCCAACATGATTATAACGCGATTAACTGGGTCAATTGCGCGCAACATGCGAGTGACATTGTTTGGCGGTGCAACGTATTCTTTTATCCACATCAGTTGTCCTCGCGATTCTGGCTTCAGACTGATAGCCCACATTGTATATGGGTTTGGAGTTCCGATCCCTGAAAATCCAGTAAAGGATGTAGAGCCGAATAATACATCATCAAATATAGCTCCACGTGGTGCTGTGTTTGTGGGTATAGTTGTTGGTATTGATACGTTCCAGTCATAACGTGCACTTGTGCTCGCGTCTACCCATCCGTTGGTTTGGTTCCAGTCTGGTACCCATGCACTTGTACTAGCAGTCCATAGTCTTGAGGAGTTCCATTGAGCCAGCCACCTGTTTGCTATACTTATCTGGTAGCGCAGTATCTCGCCTTGTGAACCAACTACAGCTGTGCCTGAAGGAACGTTAGTTACATTGAATACACGTTTTCCTGTCCACGGTTCATATGCTACGGCAAAGTTATTTGAGAACAAGATGCCATTAGGGATTGCACCATGTTGGTTCTCGGTGTGAGCAGAATAGAGGTATCCAAAGGATGGAACAGACCAGCCCGTTTCAGCGCCTATTTTCTCGTTGAACCATACCTCTTCCCCAGTGTGTAGATCAACGCACATATATCCACCACCTGACATAGAGTTCATATGTGGGAGTTCGTAGAAGATCAGGCCATTCATTATTATTGGATTGTAAAATCTTGGTTGGTATGCTGAACCACTGTAATACATTTCGCCTTCGTCGCCAGTAAAGCTGCCTCCGACAACTCCTCCTTCATCAATACGTTTAGTCCACATTACATGTGCACTGTTAGGAGCTGAGCCGTCTGGTTGGTACATTGCGTCTGCTGTTGCTAAATTATAATGTAGTGGGTGTCCACTGCCGAGCCAGTGTGATGAAATAGACCACCAGTCAGTATTCTGTCCTTCTATTGGGCGCGTCCAGTACTCGGTTGGAAGTGGATAACTGCTTATTGGTTCAGGCAGTTGTTCGTCCTGCACTGTAAGGGTAGCTGTTTTACTAGCTCCGAGATAGACATGGTTTGTCCATTGCCTCATTGCCGCTGTAGCATTCCAAGTGTAAACTTGATCAGGATAGCTAAAATTGAAATGGTATGTACCAACTTGGTCAGGTGTGTATATCGTGAATTGAGTTGAGGTTGTGTCTTGAATTATATCCCATTTCATTGTTTCTATTTTTCCATCAGGCTTGGTGATAGTAAGAGTGTAATCGTGGAAGCGTATATCGTTAGTCACAGACGCTGATGGCAAGAGCAGACCAGCCCACATCACAATCATCACAGGTTGACCGACACCTACAGGGTTGGGGTTAACAGTTAACATAGCATGAGTAGCTGACTTTCCAGCAGATGTTTGACCATCAGTTGACGGCATAGCAAAAAGTGGTATAGTTATAGTCAACATTAGAATCAAAGCTATAGAAGTTTTTGTTTTCAGATTAATTTTGATTTTCATTTTAAATTCGCTTTTCCATTTTTTTATAATCTTCATGTTTGTGGACACTATACTAATTAGAATGCCGCCCTTGGAGGGAGTTTATTTTATATTTGAAATAGGCGTCAACTCTATTTACTTCGAAGACTAAGTTTTATAGAAAGCTGCACGGGAATAATATGACTGAAGCACATGATGATAACTCAAAAATAGAGGACCAAATTGTAGAGAAAGTTGCAGAGTTAATGGAAACACTTGATGAAGTTGAAAAATACAATGTAGTGGATAAGTGTTTCAAAAAATTTGCTGCAATAGTTATTAGCTCCGTAATTATTTTGATTATTGCACATATTTTTTTGACATCCTCAGGTTTCTTAATGGCATATAATCCGGCTCAAAGATTTTTTCTTTCATTTCTTTTGGTAATTATTCCGCTTAGTGGAGTTGCAAGTGGGATACTATTTGTAAAAAGAAAAATACACGCAGTCAAAACAGGTGAGTGGAAAAAAGAGCTTTCAGAAGGTTTTCCTTCAGCGCTAAAAAAACTTTCAAATTTGAATTGGAGTAAATCTTTCGATGCGATATCATCGGGAGGATTAGGATATTCTATGTATGGGCTAGTAAAAGGACTAGCTTACTGGATTATAACCTATTTCACATTGGGGTTTGCGTTAAATATAACTACGTACATAATTTTAAATCAAACACAGGTTCTCGGTGGGGCCTCCGTGTGGTTTTCTCTTCTGATAACTTTTGTGTATCTGAAAAAAGAACTCTCAAAGCGTTTTAACGAAATTAGAGCACTAGACAAACTGCATTGGGAACTACGGAGATTAGAATATGACCTCAAAAATGTCGAGTTCTAAACCTGATCTGTACGTAGTTGCCCGAATTATTAAGTCATTAAAAGAAAAAAACAATGTTAACAAAACTTCACTGGCTACTTCAACCGGATTAGCATATGATAAGTTAATAAAGTATTTAGATTGGATGTCAAAGAAGGGGTTCATTATATTTGACGATAATTGTTCAGTAGTTTTAACTGAAAAAGGATCCGAAGCATATGATGAACTTGTGCGATGGATAATGAAGCATGTAGGTCAACTCAAATTTCCGCGTCTTCGAGCAAAAACATAACATAGTTTTCTACTTCGTTAATAAGTCGAGACAAATAATAGAAGCAAGAGTAAGAAAACAACTATTCTATCCAATAAATGGTTTACACTCGCTGTATGGGAAAAGAGAGGGTTGTTTGTGTCAGGATTTCCAACCCTTGGCTGAACATTGGGTATACCCACAATTGGGTTCAAATCCCACCAACAAAACCGAATCATACAAAATATACCCCAAAATTAGTCTTGAAAAAGAACTTTTCTACAATGTATATCGGCTGGAATATTAAATAATTAAAAGATGATAATAGTTTAAAACCAAACTGAACAAAGCTAACTAAAAGCATTTAGACTTACTCTTTAACCAAAAGCGTAGATTTTGGCGTCATTAGAACCTATGCAGAGAACGCCTTTAGCTAAAGATGGAGTGGATTCTATGATGTAACCTGTTTGGTAGCTCCAGATTTTATTTCCAGTCAAAGCGTCTAATGCATAAACATTGTAGTCTTTTGATCCAAAATAAACGATGTCACAGGCAACAAATGGACTCCCGTTGATACTGGCTCCAGTAGTATAATTCCATATTTTATAACCATTCAAAGCATCTAAAGCGTACATGTTAAAGTCGTTTGAACCTACATACACAACAGAATTTGTAATAGCAGGAGAGGATTCAACTCGGCTTCCTGTGTTGTAACTCCAGATTTTTTGCCCGCTTACAGCATCTAGACAATATATAGAGTTGCTTGCGCCAAAGTATACCCTGTCATTGACGACTGCTGAAGAGGAATAAAGGGGTCCCCAAGCAAAGAAACTCCAGATTTCTCTACCATTTAAAGCATCTAAAGCGTAGGCAGTATCATGTGAGTTAACATAGACTACGCCATTTACAACAGCTGGAGAGGACCAAACAGAGTTACTGGTACTGTAACTCCATATTTCTCGACCAGATGCAGCGTCTAAGGCGTACACTTTGTCGTCGGTTGAACCTACATATAATACTCCATCGACAACTGCAGGAGTAGAATAAACATCTCCGTTAGTTGAATAACTCCACACCTTTTTTCCTGTAATTGCATCTACGGCATATACATTGTCATCATGCGAACCAAAATAAACGACCCCATCCACTACAGTGCAAGAAGATTCAACTGAACCACCAGTCAAGTAACTCCATATTTTTTCGCCTGTTGTAGCATTAACAGCATAAACCCTTCGATCATTTGACCCGAAATAAACTACATCATCAACAATCGCTGGAGAAGAATATTCAATATCCATTTGTGCTGAAAAAGCCCATAAAGTGTGATTTGTCAGCGGACCAGATGAGTTGGAATATCCTGTGCGGGCGAAGTCGCGGTGAAATGTAGGTGACCAATTTGAAGATGTAACTGGCGGCGAAGAAAATTCAGTAGATTGATAGAAGACTAGGTAAATGCTCACTGTCAAAAGGCCGGTTATTAATAGAATTGTTAGGATTATCTTTTTAACATGAGTTTTTATTTTTTTATTTGCCTGGCGATTATTTTTCATTTTAACTCACAGTTATTGGATAAAAAAAGAAGGGTTAGAAGAGGTCGGGGTGAAACACTTTGGCTAAGTCCTCAATTATGTCTATGACTCTGGGTCCTGCTCTAGCAATGGTGTTTGAGTCAACTTCGATCAACATGTCATTTTGTACGGCAGATATTGTACTCCAGCCGGGTCTTGCTTTGACAGCATCTAAACTACCCCAGAACGGTGCACCAAAACCCATGCCTTCTTGGGGTAATAGTATAATGTCAGGGTTTCGTGATACCACCGCTTCAGAACTTGACTGTAAATAATCAAGTTGTTGGTCCTCAAAAATGTTTATGCCTCCGGCAGTTTTTATGATTTCATTTTGCCATGCAGCTGAACCTGCTGTCCATAAAGAAGTTGCGTCATACCAGACTTCATAGTAGACTGTTGGTTTATCAGGCTGATTAGCTACTTTGTCAACAACTGCGTTTATTCTGCTGCTGATGTTGTCTGTTAGAGTTTTTGCCTCTGCAACTTTTCCAGTTGCGTTTCCTAATAGCTCGATGTTTTGTAGTACTCCATTTATTGATGTAGGGTTCAGAACTAGAACTTTGTGGCCTAAATTACGCAGAGTTCCAACGAATTCTTCTTGAACGCCTCCTGTGGAAAGAATTAAGTCAGGTTCAAGGGAAGAGATTACTTCCATGTTTGGGGCACTAAAGTCGCCGATGCTTGTCATGTTTCCTGCTGCAAACCATTGTTGAAAATCATATGGGTAGTCACAGTATTCGCTTACGCCTACGACTTTTTGGTCTAGACCTAAAGCGAATACTACTTCGGTTGTGCTGGGTGCTAAAGAAATAATCCTGTCTGGAAAATGGTCTAGATTTGTAACGTAGCCGCTGTCATCTACGAGATTATAAAAGGTTTCAGGTTGCGAGTTGGTTTGGCCTTGAAGGTAAATGTATGCTGAGGCTGAGATGATGATTGTGGCGATTATGATTGCTGCTGAGAGGATGTATTTTTTATTCATTTTTCAACCCAATTTAATGGATGGTTTATCCATCCAGGCTTATAAAGTTTTGCAGAAAACATCAACAGCACAAAACCAAGACTAAACCAGAAACAACAAAAAACAGAACATAAGAAAAAATAAAAGAGAAAAATTATCATCTAAAAATCGGATTTTAAAAAAGTATCAACTGAAAAAACATCAAAGTTTGATCAAATGTTCGAGCCCAAGATACTCTGAAGGGACAAATTTTGAGTTAGGGTTTATTGGTTTTCATGAAGCAGTCCAAAACTCCATGGCAATCACAAACAGTTGCTACAGCAAATTTATCTTTCGACTTAACTGATTCAAGAAAAGACAACACCTCTTCACCCCTAAGAGCACCCATACCAGGCGCCATAGAATAACTAACCAAAATAAAAGCTTCAGGACAAGCAAACCTAAACAACTCAGTCATAGTACACGGTTTACTAATTCCTGAAGAAGGACACACCTTAGGCATACTACATTTTTCAACACACTGATACCCGCGATTAAAACTTGCAACAAGTTTCCCTTTTTCAGCCTTTAAAACAGTAA
>JAAZBP010000104.1 GCA_012513715.1 Thermoproteota archaeon
ATTAAGGATTTACATCATTGCAGAGAATGTAAATACTTGAAGAAATGTAGAGAATTCTATTGTAGACTAATACCGTATAACGAAACAGGTGATGCATTAAGTTCCAGTTCCACATGCCAAAAAAATATTGAATCCTAAAATTTTTTGGACTAGGAAAAAATAGATAAGAGTAATAAGGCTACGTCTGTTAAAAGTTGATTTTTTTCTTGATTCTATTTACTATTTGATAAAGCATACTAGCGATTGCTAATGCAAAGGCTGGGTAAACTGGAAGAATATAATAGTAAATCTTGGTTTGAGCAAAAAAGAACACTAACATTACAATTGAAATCCATGAGATTACTAAGATGTCTGCTTTTGAACGGTTAAAGGCAAAATATGCAGTGAGCGCCACTGCAAAAGGCAACAGTACTACCCAAAGCAGGTTCTCGTTTGTAGCTAAATAGTTGAAGTAGTAAAGATAGCTTTCAGAGTGTTCTTCAAGCGGGGTTACTGCTCTACTAATTGCTGAATAGAAAAAGTAGCAATTCCAGAAATCAATGCCAAACTTAGCTGTCATATAGATTAACCAAGGTTTTATAACTAGAAAAGCAGTGCCTAAAAGCAGAAGGAACTGTTTTGTTAGAAGAAAATTTATTTTTCTCTTGGTAAAAAACAAGTACGCGATTATTATTAAGGGAATAAGCAAAGCGCCTGTTTGTTTAGTTAAAAAAGCTAAACCAAAACAGACTCCACTTAACAGCGCATATTTGATGTTGCCTTTTTCTTCAGTACTTAAAATAAAGAAGTATAAACTTGCTACTGTAAAACAAACTAAAGGGACATCAATCATTGCATGCCTTGAAAAAGAGTAGAAGGTAGTGAAGGTTCCTAAAACAATCACAGATAAGAAGCCTACTGTTTGATTATACAGTTTTTTTCCTAAATAAAAAACAAAAACCAGTGATAGGGCACCGAAGAATGGAATAAAAAAGCGTGTTGCAAAATTGGTGACTCCAAAGATTGGGTATGAAATAGCTATTAGCCACATTAACAGAGGGGGTTTTCCAGTCCAAATTCCCAATTCGCCATACGTTAAAGGTGTTAAATAATCACCTGTTTTAAACATATGATAGGCCATTTGAGAATACACTTGCTCATCTGCAACCCAGAGATATTCATCGCCCAGATTTAGAAATAAGGTCAAAGAAAAAATGATTATGACTAAAAGGCATATAGCGTCAAAGTGACGGTGGAACCAAGCTTTTTTTGGTTGTAAACAATTTTTTTGAATAACTTTTTGGTTGCGGTACAATGATTTTATGTGTTTAAAAGCTGCAAAAAGTATTGACGCCACTATGACACAGAAGACTATATTGAAAACAAGAGTGGACCACACAAAAGATTCGGGAGTAGCTAACAAAGCTTCGTTGATTTGGACACCTAAACTGAAAGAGTAAATGCAGTTGTCATGTGAACCTATGTATAAAGTTCCATTTGAGATTGCTGGTGAAGAATCAACTATGTTGCCTGTTTCGTAGCGCCATTTGACTTCGCCAGTTGACGC
>JAAZBP010000105.1 GCA_012513715.1 Thermoproteota archaeon
TCATCACTGTTCCAGATGATTACTCAACCATAACTGAAGCCATACACAATGCCCAAAACGGCGACACAGTATACATCAAAAGCGGAACATACCACGAACACACCATCAACATAAACAAAACAATAACGTTAATCGGAGAAAGCCCCTCCAACACTACAATAAAAAATATTGATAAAACACCTGAATGGGACCGAAGCATCTACTATTACCCGCCTTCCCCACCCTACGCCATAAAGGTTGAGTCTTCCGGCGTTAAAATCTCAGGGTTAACTATCACCGGAACTGACAGTAGGTATCAGCCGCTTGGAATATTTGCTAACCACACACAAATAGAAAATAATATAATCAAAGAAGGATCAGAAATAACCGTAAGCAGCAGCAATAATACTATAAAAGAAAACAAAATAGACAACGGAAAAATCAGGTTGTTAGGGTCATACAACAACTTCTTACATAACAACGTTATTGCGACATCTGGCAATCAGGGAGTGATACATGTTCAGGGCACCTATAATCTAGTTTTTGGTAATAACTTGAAAAATATTTATGGTTTTGCTACTGGAATAAAACTGTTTGGTGGAGGCGAACACAATAATATAGTTGCAAAGAACAATCTAACTGGATGTGAAGGAATAGAAATAAATGGTTGCTCAGACACTGTTGTTTTTGGCAACAGGCTACTCAATTCAGGCTCAATCCAATTAACTAGTGGATATAATAATACGTTTTTTGGTAATCACATAGAAAACGGGTACTATGCTATTAGTATCGGCGCGAATGAGGAGTATTTTGACAACAATGTTTTTTATCATAATAATTTCGTAAACAATACGCACCAAATTAGTACTTATTCTAGTGCTTATGGGAGGGTGAGTTTTGATAATGGGCGGGTTGGTAACTATTGGAGCGTCTATAACGGTTCTGACGGTAATGGAGACGGAATAGGTGATACACCATACATAATATTTGAAGAAGACAGCGCGAATTTTCATAGAGAAACCAAAGATAATTTTCCACTCATGACGCCTTTTGATCTCTCAACCTTAGATGTTGAGTTGACTCAGTGGACAAAAATTGAAGTTGACCAAACCAAACCCGAGTTATCTTCTGTGGTACTTATCGCCGTTGCAGCTAGCGTGATACTTGCAGCCGTAGCTATACTGGTTCATCTAAGAAAACATAAATGTCATACTCAAAAAACACCACCCACCCAATAGACTATTTTATTGTAACTCTACCTTTTGCCTGCCTAAGCTTTTTATGGGTAATTAACCAATAACGTCTAATACTTTTAGATGTGCACTTAAGTTTTTCAAGCAATCCAGAAATAATTAAGACTGCAAAATAGCAAACGAAAAATTCTATGTTTCCCATTAGTAGATGCTAAATCATTTCACAGGCGCTTTTGGCTCAAATCAATTTTTTCTATTTAATCAGTGAAATGTTAATCTAGTATTTTCGCAAGAATACAGATTTTTACGAAACTATGGTAAAAAATGTACTTCAAACTTTTAAATAAAAAACATTCTACAGTAGATAGTGATGACAACCAATAAACTCCAATCAACAGATGCAATAGTTGTTGGGGGTGGGCCAGTCGGTTCCTATACAGCGCTAAATTTGTCCAAGTTAGGCGTAAGAACAACTGTTTTTGAGGAACACCCCCAAATAGGTTTACCTTCACATTGCGCAGGACACATAAGCATTCACAGCCTAAAAGCCATGGGGCTATACCCTCTTCCAGCAGGCATTATCGAAAACAATTTCTCGACTGCTAATTTTTATTCTCCTGCTGGCTCCAAGTTTTCACTGCATCTGTCGTGTCCAGTTACAACTGCATTGAACCGCGCACGCTTTGATCAATATTTAGCAAAACTAGCAGAAGAAGCTGGCGCAGAATTTGTTTTAGGTTCCCGCGTACAATCACTAATAATTAAAGAAGGCTATGTTAAAGGAGTCAACGCCATTAACAGTGATTCAAACCAGCAAATCAACTCTAAAATCGTGATTGATACAGAAGGAATCTCCTCAAGGCTTCTACGACAAACAGGATTAACACCTCTTAAGCCCTCAGGAATCGTTTATGCAATTGAAACTGAAATGGAAAAAGTAGAAAACTTAGACTTAGATGCTGTTGAGGTTTATTTTGGCAAGTCATATGCTCCCGGATTCTACGGCTGGGTTATTCCCAGACCTGATGGTTCAGCTAAAGTGGGTTTAGCTACAAACCATGGAAACCCAAGACAATACCTAAACCGTCTAATGACCAAGCATCCTGTTGCATCCAAGCAGCTTGCAAAAGCCAAAATCACCAGCATTGGCTATCACGCCATAACTTTAGCTGGTCCAATCCCCCAGTCCTACATGAATGGTTTCCTAGCCGCAGGCGACTGCGCTTCCCAAGTGAAATCCACAACAGGTGGAGGAGTAATTTTCGGGTTAAAAGCAGCTAAAGAAGCAGCAGAAGTAGCCAGCAAAGCCCTGAAAGCAGGTGATGTATCTTCACGTGTTCTGAGCGAATACCAAAAACGCTGTGAATCCCTATTCAAGTTTGATACTAAAGTGATGCTAAAGCTTAGGCAGTTTATAGATTCACTCTCTGATGAAAGACTAGATGAGATGCTAAGAATCTGCGGCAAACTTGGAGTAGCCGATGCTTTACGTGACGTTAACGAAATTGATTTCCAAGGTAAAATGCTTCTTAACGCAGCAACAAAACCTGCGATGATAGCAGCTTTAGGATATTTCAGTTTGCTATACTTGTCTGCAAACCCTTAAAATCTCGAATGATACACCTATAAAAGGGAAAAACGTAATGAGCGACTTCGAATACAAACAGGTTCTAATCTTTCGAACTGACCTCCAAATGGGCAAAGGCAAAATTGCTGCACAAGCAGGACATGCAGCTATCTCTGCAGCTCAAGATGCGTTTGTTCACCACAAGAAATGGTGGGAAGCATGGATGTATGAGGGACAAAAGAAAGTCGCTTTGAAAGTGACGAATGAAAAAGAGCTGGGCGAACTAGAAGAGGCAGCAGACGATTTAGGTTTACCTCATTCTTTGATTATTGATAGAGGGTTAACTCAGATTCCAGAGGGCACAGTCACATGTCTAGGGATTGGCCCTGCACCGGCGGAAAAAATAGA
>JAAZBP010000106.1 GCA_012513715.1 Thermoproteota archaeon
AAGGTTAAGCCTGAGAAACTTGCTAAGACAACTATGTGCCGAATAGACATCACATATATGTCAGGTAAGAAACATCAGGAACCACCAAAATAGCCCTTAGCTACCTAGCTCTATCCACTCAACTTGGTAAACGTATTGTTCATCTTCATTATAGACTGATGTTAACCAACTTATCGAGTTAAAGTGACTTATGCAATTAGGATAATTACTTAATTCTTGGCTACCAACATATACGTAGCTGACATTATATTCGCGGATGAGGCCTTCAAGTTGGCTTACACTTCCTGCATAAGCGTTATCAATAGCTTCTTCTCTTGCCCAAATATCTTCAAGCGGTATACCATGCCCATACGGCCAGTTAATATCTGAAGAAACCCTGAGTCTACCACCAATCATGCTAGTCGGAGCATGAATATAGTAATAAGTTAGAAACACCGAATTCTCCGGGGTATTCTCTCTAGTCCATATACCAACATTATACTCTGCCCAAGTTGCTCCCATAAAGTTTGTATTAATATTATAAACGATTACACTAACTGACGTTAAAATAGAAAGCAATACCAAAATAAACGCCACTAACTTCCGGGTTTTCGCTAAAGATATGCCTGCTAATGCGGCAATAGGAATCCATGCAAACATAAAAAACTTGTACATATCCCACACGTTAGGTGTGAAAATGACAAAGTGAGGGATTATGAGTAATGCAAGCATAGTGCCTTTGAGATACCAGTTGCCCCTCTTAAAGAAACAGTAAATCGCCAATAAAAGCGGTAAACCAAGGTTCAAGATATAAAAAGTTAATGGGTTCTTGACAAATTGAATTGCCCACGCAACATTAAGGGTTGCTTGGAAAGTTGCTCCCCCACCTAAAATAAAGGGTAAAGCCACAAGTGACGGTAAAACAAAAAACAGATAGCTTAGCTTGAATTTTTTTAGGTTAACAAATAGACAGAACGCATAAGCAACAAAGCAGCAGAAGAAAGCTACATTGTTAAACTGGTAAACTAAACCTGTTACTAAACCAGCAAGCAGTAACCGTTTTTTATCATCCATATTTCTCAGCAAAGTTAAAACTAACACTAAGGCAGGTAACCCCATAAGCATAGGTCGTTGCTGCAGCAAATTATCATAAATTGGCGGTAATCCAAAGGTGCCCCCGTACTCAAAGAAGCTATTGAACACCACTGATTCACCGCAAAATAGTGCAGAAAAGAATTTGTAGTAGCTAAAGCCCCAACCGAATGTACCCACAACAGCAGCGGCAATCGCAGCTTGCCTTCCATGGGGTCTAACCAATGCATACATTGAAACAGCAAAGACACCAATAAAAACAGCGTTTAAAATAGGCAGAAGCGTTGGTAAGTAACCGTAGACTTTCTCAACTATGGCTGTGTGAAAATCAACAAAGTAGTGGTAACTCAATGGAGTACCAACATAATTGGGAGTTTGTGGCGGAAAATTACCGTTGTTTATACTCTCAATTATCTCGTAATGGAAAGGTGTGTCCTGCCAATTTGCCCCAGTAATTACTATTCCGTAATCATTGCTAAACCAAACCGTTCTTAACAGAACACCCAGCGATACTAGCAAAATTACTGTGAAAAGCAAAATACTTGTTTTTTTAATTTTACCAAATTTTTGTAGTAGCTGCTGGGGTTGAAAATCTTGACCTTTTTTATAAATAACCCCAGTATATATTGCTGTTAAAACAAGAAAACCCACAAGAATTGTATTTCTAGAATAGCCCAGCACTAAAGATAACACATATACGAATTGAACAGAAAATAGGACACTGAAAATTGGAATGAACGCCCACTTCTCATGATCGTCGAAAGAGAAGAAACGATAGAAACACAAACCTGGAACAATAAACGTAAACACAAACGCAGCTAAGAGCGCAATATAATTTGAGGCAAAACCTGCCAGCGCCAAGAAGGTTAAAACAATTGAAATCCAGAATTTTTGCAGTACCCTTCTGTTAGCTGTGTTTCTAGTAGCCGTGCTTAAGCCCTCAGATTAGTAGCTGTATTATCTAATCTATTAAAATTACTAAAAAATTTTAGTTGCCTGTTTTTTGAAAAAAGATAAAGGGACAATAGGTTATTATATTCTGAAGTTTATGCAAAACAGAAAAGGTCTCTTTGGTTTAAACAAAAAGACAGTTTTACTACTTATTATTCTGTTTATAATAGCCTTCTTTGTATATTGGGTTACTAGTACAGGGTATCCAACTCCATACAACTATTATGTGCGATTGGCAGATGCCTTTCTGAATGGTCGTCTCTATCTACTAGATAATCCAAGTTGGCTAAACGAACTTGTCCCTAACCCGTCAGGTGTAGGCTACTATGTGGTTTATCCTCCATTGCCTGCAGTACTTATGGCGCCTTTTGTTGCAATATTTGGTTTAGAACTGAACCAAACCTTATTCGGATTCTTCTTTTCAGCAGCTACAGTAGTAGTTGCCTATCTTGTCGCAAAATCAGCTTTAACAAAAACACGTCAATCAACTGCCATATCAAGAAGCACTTACGTCTGGTTTGCAGTGCTATTTGGTTTTAGCACAATCTTCTGGTACCTTTCAAGTATAGGTTCAGTCTGGTTAATCGCACATGTCATCGCCACCTTCTTTATGCTGTTTGCACTTTACGAGTGCTTAAACACAAATCGGCCTCTTATTATCGGTTTACTTGTCGGTGCATCTTTCTGGTGTAGACTTCCCACTGCTCTATGTATATTCTTCTTTGTAGCACTAGCCATTGCTTCACAGCAAGATCAAGGTTGGCTAAATAAATTCAAGGCTTCACTGCCCTACCTAGTAAAATTGGCGCTTGGAATGAGCGTGTTTGTTCTCTTAAATTTCGCGTATAACTATGCCCGTTTTGGTACCATAATGGATGTAGGTTACTGGCTGATTCCGGGTCTAATGGATGAGCCTTGGTTTCAGCATGGCCATTTTAGTCTGCTCTACATTCCTGCTAATCTGCAACCCTTCCTGCTTGGTCTACCTCTACTATCCTCTACAGCGCCTTATTTACACTTTCCAATGAGTGGTATGGCAATTTGGTTCACCACACCCGCTTTTCTTTTTGCGCTGAAATCAAAAATTAAAGATAAAATGACACTATCCAGCTGGCTTGGTATACTCAGCGTTGTCGCCATTATATTTACCAATGCTGCGACTGGCTGGGGCTTTGGATATCGCTATGCAGTAGACTTTTACCCCTTACTGTTCCTTTTAACTGTACGTGGTATGGGTAGCGACTTGAAATGGTACCACAAAGTCCTCATAATACTGGGAGTAATTATCAATTTGGTGGGTGTATTGGCGATTAATAAGTTCCCCGGGTCAAAAGTACTCGTCTAAACAGACTAAAAGGTTCAGATGTGTATACTTATCTTTGATTTAGTGAAGATTTGAGGGATAAAATTCGAGAAAAGCTTAATTAACAGATTATCGTGTAATGTTGCGGTACATCGGTTTGCCCAGGTAGTATAGTTCGGTCTAGTATATGCGGCTGTCGCCCGCAGGACCCGGGTCCGAATCCCGGCCTGGGCGCCATTTTATCTTTCATAACTTTTCAGTTTTTACTCTTTCACTTTTTGTTTTTTAGCGATATTTCAAATATTTTTTGTAAGTTTAATTTGCGTTAGCCTTAAGTTGTCGTCCGTTGTGTTGGGTTTAGGAAATGTCTTTAATGGAAACCTTTGAATTAGCTAATTTACTGCTGGATATTGCTAGTATTTTAAATTTTACTGCGTTGTTGTGGATGCTCAGGGCGCTTATCAAAAACAGAAATTATCTGCGAGGGTTTAGTGTTGTGGGTTCATTTTTAACATTTATTTCCATATTGGGTTTTCAATTTGCTTATCATTTATTAGGTAACGTAATTGGGTTTGCTTTCGGTTGGGGTCCTGTGACTTTTTGGTTTGTTGCCTTTGTTTATAGTTTAAAGCAAAAATTGAAAAGTTCAAAAAAACAAAGTGTTATGGTGTAGTTTTTTAGTTTAACAATATCCAGTTTTTTGAAATGTTGGCTTCTCTGGATAAAATTAGAATTTTAAGATTAGTCTTTTTAATTGGTAAAAAAATATGCTGTAATGATTATTTTTTCAATTGGACTACTTCTTTAACTATAACCTGTTTTTATTGTTCCAGTTCTTAATCGTATATGACTTAAAATTCTTGCAACAAGTCGAAATAGTCTTAAAGTTGATTTTGTGTATGTATCACCGAAGTTTGTATGCCGACTAATTTACCTCCTGAAGCTATGGATAAATGGGAAGAGGTTGAAGCTGCCCATTCTCCAAGAGAAAAAATGGCGAAAATGCAAGAGTTCCTAAAATATGTTCCACAGCATAAAGGTACGATGAAGCTCCGCGGGGAGATAAAACGAAAAATTGCACTTATCAGAAATGACTTGGAAGACAAAAAACGTAAAGGTGTAGGCAGGAGTAGTGGTGGTCCTAAACTTTTTGTTGAAAAGGAAGGTTCAGCTCAGGTGGCAATTTTAGGTGCTACAAATGTAGGTAAAAGTTGTCTTATGCAAGCTGTTACTAATGCAAATGTTGTTGTTTCTCCCACTCTTTATACGACCCAGCAGCCGACTCCCGGAATTATGGATTTTGGTGATGTTCAATTTCAATTGGTTGAAACCCCTGCAGTTATGGTTGGTAGTGGTGATGGTCGAGCGTGGGGTCCTGTAACCTTAGGTGTTGCTCGAAACGCAGACGGCATAATTCTTATGATAGATTTGTTACATGATCCTGTTAGTCAATTGAAGTTATTAATATCTGAGTTGGAGAAAAGCCGGGTTTTAGTTTTTCGGCCGAATGGCAAAGTTGAGATAGATCGGAGACATACAGGTGCTGCTTTAAGGATAATACTTGTTGGAAAGCTGCTTAACACAACCATGAAAGAAGTTGAAGATTTGATACGTAACTACCGTATCAATGATGCTATAGTAAGGATTAGTGGTGAAGTATCGCTGGATGATGTAGAAGATGCTATCTTTGAAACAACAACCTATAAACCAGCGGTAATAGTGGCAAATAAACTAGACATGAAAGTTGCAGAAAATAATTTGAATGTACTTAAAAAATTTGTTAATGGAAAATTGCCTATTGTTGCACTTTCATGCGAGCGTAAAACAGGTGTAAAAGAATTAGGAAAAACCCTGATTCAGGCTTTAGACATTATTAGGGTTTATACTAAAGAGCCTGGGTCAAAAGAGAATACTGGGCGGCCCTTTACACTTAAACGTGGCTCGACATTAGAGGATTTAGCGAAAAATATTCATAAGGAATTTATTTCAAACTTTTTATTTGCTATGGTTTGGGCTAAACGGTTACCTTTTAGTCCAAAAAAGGTCGGATTGAACTTTGTTCTGGATGATGGTGATGTGGTTGAGATACATACAAGATAGCTTCTCTGTTTTTTCTTAATCACCTTGTTGTCTAAATAGGTCTTCTTTTATCGTCTGTTGACTCAAATTTTTACATGTTTTAATAATTCAGTGTTTAACGTTTGCTCTAAAGACATTGCTTAACGCTTTCAAAATTAGTTTTTTAGTAATTTCTGCTGTAATCTTTTAGACTTATTGTAAGTATAAGATTTCAGTATGTAAATTTTTTTATATTGACTTTATATTGGAAAAATTAAAATTTCAAAAAGGGAAGAAAAAATTGTTTTAACGGCTAGATTGTGCGACGCGTTCAATTTCGTTGCGTTTTGCAACGCCTGCACTCTTGATGTCTTTGTTGGCAGCTAAAATAAGTTCATCAGCTAAGGTTTCTTGGATGCTGCGTGGGTTATTTATGCTTGATGCTCTTGCTCCCTCTGTAATGTGACGGAGCGCTAAGTCAATGCGACGTTGAGGTGCTACGTCTACTGATAAGTGGTATACGACTCCACCGTAGCTTATACGTGTTGTATCTTCGCATGGTGAACAGTTTTCTACTGCTTGAACCAGTACTTCTATTGGGTTTCTGCCTGTTTTTATGTTTATTATTTCAAAGGATTCTTTAACAAAGTTTGTTGCTTTGGCTTTTTTACCTGCATTTTTTCCTGAACGCATTAACCCGTTGATTAGACGTTCAACAATGTTTACTTTGGCTTTGCGGAAGCGTTGATGTTCATGTCTTCCCATGCTGTGGGGTGTAACCATTGGTGTCAGGTTTAGGTATCTCTGTAAACCTATGTCTTTTACTGTAATTTCTTTGAAGCTCCACTTTTGAAATAGTTTGATTTCTTGTGGTTGATTAACTGTTGTTTGTGACATGATAATTTACCTTGCTGGTTTTTGTTTTCGACCGTAAACTAACTCGTTTAAGGATACGCCGTTAACCATAACTACTTTCCAGCGTACACCTGGGATGTCTCCCATGGCGCCCCCTCTTGTTCCTCCGATGCCTTCAACCACAACTTCGTCGTGTTCATCCACTACGTTCAATGCGCCGTCTCCAGGCAGAAACGCTGTGATTGTTCTGCAGTTTTTGATTAGTTGAGTGCGTACACATTTACGAACAGCGCTGTTGGGTTGTTTTGATTCGACGCCCACTTTTTCTAGAACGATTCCTCTGGATTGAGGTGCACCTTGCATAGGGTCTACTTTTTCGTCTAACATAAGCATACGTCGGTTGAAGTAACGATCATGCCAACGGAAATTTTTACGTTTTTTGGCTAATTGCCTCGCGGCAAATTCGCCTCTTGGAGACTTGGAACCCATATCTAAGTTATTCCTTCTTTTGCACATGCATAGTTAAAACACTCATATTTAAACGAAACGAACCATTTCTCGTCCTTTTTAAATGAACTAGTCAAACTTAAATTGCACATTTTCACTTGTTCATTTTTGATGTTTTATTATGTAGGTCAGCAACTAACTTAAATTTTTTCATTAAACTTCAGAAAAACTTTTTACTTAAGCTTTAATATGTATCAAATTGGAAGGATTATCAATGGAAAAGAAATGTTCAGTATGTAAAAAACCATTCACAACCTTTGATGCAAAAAAGAAATACTGCAGTGATGCTTGTGCAAAAAAGGCTGGAAAATCAAAATAAAATATACATGTCAGCTAAACTTTTTAGTTTTCAAAATATGAATTTTTTTTAAGTAGAAATATACTTCTACACTTTAGACATATTTTTGTTTTAAATCTTATAGTATTTCAGATTAGAGCACTGACGAAAAATGAAGGGTCTACATAAATTTGGTTAAATTTTCATTTCAAATTATTTTTTAGTATTTTTTCTTTTTTCCTGTTCAAACTGCATAAAATGATTGAGCGCGCTTTTATCGCTTCTTTTTGAATTTTGTCTGAACTTGGTATTTTCAAACGTCTATATGTGATCATGTTTTGTTAAGTCTTCACTTTTGCTATATTTTCTAACAAAGAATTTTCTTACTTCTTCAGCTGAAATAACTGCCAGCGTTATTAGAAATAGATATAACCAGTCCATGGCTCCAATTCCGGTAGTTCCAAATAGTTGCTGCATTACTGGGACATATAACAGTAAAGATAAGATTAACAGTTGTGTTGCTATTCCTACAAGTATCCACTTATTTTTAGTTAAACTCGTTTTGAAAATGGACTGTTTGTTAGTTCTGCAGGCTATGACGTTTCCAACTTGACCTAATACTATACCAGCAAATGTCATAGTGACACCTTTTATGTAAATTGGGTCATTAGCTGCTAAGGGCATTCCAAACTGCCACCCGCCTGAAATCCACGCATTAAGGCATCCAAACATTGCTCCGCCAGCTATTATTAAACCAATATAGAGTGATCTCAAGAAAACTGCAGAGGTGAACAATCTTTCTTTGATGCTTCTTGGAGGTTCCTGCATTATTCCTGCTTCTGGTGGTTCACGACTTAAAGCCAATGATGGGACGACATCAATAGCTAAGTCAATAGCTAAAACCTGCACCACAAGAAGAGGCAAAGGTATTCCTATTGCAGCATAAAGAATGTATGGAACCAGCTGCGCCCAGTTATGTGTGAAAACAAAAACAATGAATTTTCGAATGTTTTCATAAATCGCCCTTCCCGACTCGACTGCTCTAACTATTGACGCAAAGCTATCATTTAATAAGACTATATCTGCTGCCTCTCTAGCAACATCAGTTCCTGAAGCACCCATAGCCACTCCAATATTTGCCTCTTTAAGAGAGGGCGCATCGTTAGCTCCATCACCTGTAACTGCTACTACTTCCCCACTTGTTTTTAGAACTTTAACAATACGAAGTTTTTGTTCTGGAGCGACACGTGCAAAAATAACATTACCCTTTTTAACTTCATCAACGATAGCATTGTTATCTAATTCTTCTAAATCAACACCACGAATAATTCTTGGTTGATGATCATCTACAATACCTACTTCTTGAGCAATAACTTGTGCCGTTGGACCATAATCCCCTGTGATAATTACTGTTTTTATTCCAGCTTCTTTGGCTTTCAAAACTGCATCCTTGACTTCTGTTCTCGGAGGATCCCGCATAGCAGCTAACCCCACAAGAATTAAGTCCTTTTCTTCGTTGATGCCTTTTTTATAATCTGCTTTTTGCATTTGTTTATACGCGACGGCTATTACCCGTAAACCCTCATCAGCGAATTCAAGAATTTTATTTTCAATTAAATCAATATTTTCTTGATTTAATTCTTCTATTTTATTATCACTTAGTATTTTGGTGCATAAATCGAGTATGTTTCGAGGTGCCCCTTTTGTATAAATTAAGATTTCATCTTTTAGATTATGTATTGTGCTCATACGTTTGCGCTCAAAACTGAAGGGTAAAATGTTAATGGTAGGTTTTTCTTGGCTTAATTTATCAGTATTCAATCCATATTTAAGTGCGGAAACCATTAATGCCCCGTCAGTAGGGTCACCTATTACGCTCCAATTATGATTCCTATCTGATGGTGGCTCTATTTTAGATCCATTACATAAAGATACAATCTCTAACAATTGTTCTAAAGTTTCAGTTTCGCCCTTCTGTAAGCGTTCTTTGTTTATGGTGAAGTCGCCGACTGGATTATACCCTAAACCTGATACTTCTATGACTTTGTTTTTAACCCAAATTTTATTTACAGTCATTTCTCCTTTGGTGATTGTTCCTGTTTTGTCAGTACAGATGACTGTTACACTTCCCAAAGTTTGCACGGCAGATAATCTTTTAACTAAAACTTGTTGCTTAACCATCTTTAGTACATTAATTGCTAAAGCACTAGAAACCGTGACTTGAAGTCCTTCAGGAACACAACATACCATAACGCCGATCATAAAGAAAATGCTGTTAGCTAATGGAATATTCAGAAATAGAAAACTAGCTAAAAAGAAAACAGTGCCGACAGTTAAGGCGATAAAGAAATCGTATTTTGCCATTAAACCAATTTCTTTCTGAAGTGGGCTGTCTTCTTCTTGTATTGTTTGAGTTAAACTTGCTATTCTACCAAATTGTGTACCCATACCTGTTGAGTAAACAACAGCTTTTCCTTGGCCTTTTGCTACACTAGTACTCATAAAAATAAGGTTAGGCGCGTACAAGTATGCTTTTTCGATGGTGTCAATTTTTTCAGCTATACGCGGCTGCGGTTCTGATTCTCCTGTTAAGGGCACGTTATTTGTCCAGAGGTCAAACGCTTCAAAGAGTCTTGCGTCTGCAGGAACTCTGTCTCCCTCTTCTAGAACTATTATGTCGCCTGGAACAATTTCTCTAACTGAAATTTTCTTTAACTCGCCGTCTCTAACTACTTTGGCATACTCAGGCATCCAGCTCCTCAATGTCTGCATCGCTTTTTCAGCACGTGATTCTTGAAAAATGCTTACAAAAATATTGACTAAAACCACGCCGAGTATTATCAATGCAAGTTCTAAGCTGCCACTAACATATGAAAGAACAGCTGCAATTATTAATAATATGCCAAACAGGTCTTTCAAATGTTTAAGGAACTTGTGTATGAATGGAAGTTGTTTGCGCTCAGTAAGTTTGTTGTACCCATATTTTTTCAGTCGAAGTTTAGCTTCATCGCTAGTTAAACCATTTTGTGATGTGCCAAGGTCGTTGAAAACCCTGTCAATTGGCATAGAAGCAGCTTTTTCCAAAACTTATTTCACCAGAATTTTGCTGAAATATGATTTATGAACGGCTCCAACGTTGATTGCAAATCATAAGTGTTAAGCACTTGACACTCAACACTTTAATGATGCGCAATGATGCAATTAAGCCGTTCATTTTTTATCATCTTTGATAACTTTCTTATTTCAATTATTTTTTCTTTATTGAACCATGTTGAATTTAAAGTAATCGGGTCATGATTAACTTTTACTTGTTTTAGAACGTTTTAAACCGTTATTGATAACCCATGTTTAGAATAATTTGGTTTTCATTTTATGCCTTGTTTATTAATTACTTTTGAGTTTTCTCTAAATTAATTTTTGTTGCCGTAATAGTTTCGTTTAGTTTTTATTTATACATGTTTAATTTACTTCTCGTTGATTTATTAGATGATTTAAAATAGCTTAAATATTTTTCAATTATGATTCTGGTTTAATTGCTGAAAATATGCCATAAAGTTAATAGGCTACAAACTCAATTTCCCTGTAGTTTACCAATTTCATGAGAGATTAGGAATAATGCTTCAAATAATTAAAGTAAACAAGTTTCAAAGCGACTTTTTAGGTAAATTGGAGATTGAATAATTATGGCGAGATATAGACAAACTGAAGAAATAGCCAAATTGATGAATAACCCTGAGATTATACGTAATACTAGCATCATTGCTCACGTAGATCATGGAAAAACTACGCTGTCAGACAGTCTGTTAGCCCATGCGGGTATAATCAGCACACAAACAGCTGGCCAAAAACTTTTCCTTGACTCGTGGGATCTAGAACAAAAACGTCAGATGACCGTTTTCGCATCAAACGTTAGTCTTGTTCATACTTTAAATAATCAAGATTATCTTATCAACCTGATTGATACTCCCGGGCACATCGACTTTTCTGGTGCCGTAACTAGAAGTCTTCGGGCAGTTGACGGCGCTCTTGTAGTTGTTGATGCTGTAGAGGGTCCAATGACTCAAACTGAAACAGTTTTAATGCAAGCATTGAGAGAACGTGTTAAACCCCTCTTATTCATAAACAAAGTGGACCGTTTAATAAAAGAAATAAAACTAACCCCGCAAGAGATTCAACGTAAATTCGCAAAGATTCTATTAAGAGTTAACACTTTAATCGAAAAATATGCCCCTCAAGAACACAAACAAGATTGGCAAGTTAAAATTGAAGATAGCAGAGTAGCATTCGGTTCAGCCTTGCACAAGTGGGGTTTAAACCTTACCCATATGAAACTGAAGAAAATCAGTTTTCAAGATATCATCGATGCCTACACAGGTGATCCAGCAGATGTCGGAAAGAAAGTTGACGCTTTAAGTAAGAAAGCACCTTTACCAGAACCCATTCTCGATATGTTCTGCGAGCACTTACCCAATCCCCTTCAAGCTCAACCATACAGACAACCACAAATTTGGCCTGGAGACCCAGAATCACCTGTTGGTGTTGGCATGGCAAAAGTTGACCCTAATGCACCTTTACTTATGTGTATATCAACAATCGAAGTTGACCCACACAGCGGTACAGTTGCAATCGGGAGAATTTTCAGTGGTGCAATTACAAAAGGAAAACCTGTTCAACTAGTTAGCGCTAATCAAAAAGGAACCATACAACAAGTCTTCATGAGTATGGCGACTGACCGTGTTTTTGTTGACCGTGTTCCTGCCGGAAACATTGGCGCAATTTCAGGTCTTCCATCCTTGCACGTTGGTGAAACAATAGCTGAAGACGGCATAGAAGTACATTCTTTTGAAGGTCTAAGATATGTTTCTGATCCAGTTGTTACAGTTGCAGTGGAACCAGAAGACATCAAAGATCTTCCGCTTTTCGACAAAGTCATGCATAAACTAACAACTGAGGACCCAAACCTACATTTCACAATGAACAAGGAAAGTGGAGAATTTCTCTTATCAGGTATGGGTGAACTTCATCTTGAAATTACAGCTTATCGTCTGCAAGAATCAGGACTCAAGGTAAAATTAAGTAAGCCAATTGTAATCTTCAGAGAAACTATAAGTCATGACTATAGTGGACCAGCAATTATGGGTAAAAGCCCTAACAAACACAATAAACTCTGGATTACCATAGAAAAACTGTCAGATGACGTGATTGAAGCCATTAAAGCTGAAAAAATTACTGATATGCAAAGCAAAGATGAAAGAACAAAAACGCTCCGCTCGCTTGGATGGGAAGCTGACGACGCAAAAGGTGCAGTTGCAGTAGAAGAAAACAACATTTTAGTAAACCGAATTAAAGGTCGCCAGTATGTTGATGAAATTTTGGATCACATAAAGACTGGTTTTCGTGAAGCAGTTCATACTTCACCATTAGCAAGAGAACCAGCTTACGGCTTAAAAATTAACTTAGAGGATATAACCCTCCATGAAGACCCAGTTCACCGTGGACCAGCACAAGCAATACCAATGACTTGGAGACCAATTTACTGTGCAATCCTACTTAGCCAACCTAAACTACTTGAACCAATAATGAGTTTCGAATGTAAAGTTCCAAGTGAATTCGTTAGCGCTGTAATAACATTACTAAACAAGAGACGAGGAAAAATCATCGACATGCCATCTGAAGAAGATATGATAACTGTCAAAGCAGAAATGCCTGTTTCAGAAAGTTTCGGTATTGCAGATGAACTCAGAAGCAGTACTCAAGGCAGAGCATTCTGGGCAACTCAATTCAGTAGATGGGCACCAGTTCCAGAACAAATGCAAGCAGACACCATCAAAAAGATACGTGAACGTAGAGGTTTACCTGAAGTTCCGCCTAAGCCAGAAGAATACTTCGAGAACGAGTAATCTTACTTTTTCTCTCTTTCAACATCTTTTTTATTTTCCAAATATTCTTATTTTTGTAAAAAGAACCAATAAAATCAAAATTTTTTAGTTGATTATCAGTATTCTCTATCCTGTAACTCTATAGTAAGGCTTTAATGTAAAAAGTTACTAACCATTTAATGGTAAGCTTATGATTGTTGGAATTAGTGGTAGTCCAAGAAAACAATCTACAGAATACGTTCTTGAACAAGCACTAAACACACTCAAAGAAAAAGGCTTTGAAACTCAACTCTGGAGTGCCCGGGGAAAATGGATAGAATTCTGCACACACTGCGATTTCTGCCTAGAAAACAAAGTATGCACTTATCAAGATGACCTAGAGGAACTGTATGAGCTGCTTGCTAAAGCAAACGGAATAATAATTGCCACTCCAGTATACAATGGTGGTGTAAGTTCACAAACCAAGACTATAATGGATCGAACACGTTCATTACTTGCAGCGGATAAAAACTTCTTTAAAGGAAAAATTGGGATGGGAATAACAACTGCAGGTGACCGCGCTGGAGGTCAAGAGCTAGCGCTTTGGCAGATTCATACTTTTTTTGTTATTAACGGCATGATTCCTGTTAGTGGAGGTCCATTTGGTGCAAATTTGGGCGCAAACTTTTGGAGCAAGGATACACTAGAAGGCGTTAAATTAGATGATGAAGGTTTTAGAAGTCTGAAAAAAACCGTTAAACGTTTTGCAGAATATATTGAGCTCTATAAAAGTAAATAGTTGGGGTATTTTTGGCTGAAATAAAAGTTAAGAAACATAAGGTCGCTTGGGGAATAACAGGTGCCGGAGATAAAATAGAAGAAATCATAAATATAATGAAAGATCTCAAAGAAAAATCTGAAGGTATAGCTACCATCGATGTTTTTCTATCTAAAGCCGCTTTAACTATGCTCAAATTTTATCGCCTAGAAAATACCATAAAGCAAATTTTTCCAAAAGTTATGGTAGAGTTTGATTCTAATACTCCTTTTCTTGCAGGATTAATGCAAAGTCACAAGTATGATTTTCTGTTGATTGCTCCAGCTACATCAAATACTGTAGCTAAAATTGTTAACGGCATAGGCGATACCTTGCTTACTAACTCTGCTATAATGAGTCTGAAATCGTTTGTTCCAGTATATATCATGCCTGTGGACTTTAAAGAAAGTACAATTTCAACAATATTGCCTAATGGAAAAGAAATGAAAATGCGTGTACGCAAAGAAGAAGCTGATCAAGTGCGTAAGTTAGAAAGTATGGATTCTGTATATGTTTTGGAAAATCCGCAGAAAATACAGGAAAGCTTCCTAAATTGGTTAAATACTCTTTAAAGAGTAAAAAACAAAAAACACCCCTTTTGTTTTTACATTTCTTTGGAATTTATCTTACAACTGAAATGGTCACAAACTAAATTGAAGCTGCACACTTTATTGTAAACGGTGTGCTTTTCAAATCAAATATCTTTCGGTAACTTTTTTCCTACTATAAATTATGCCCAGTTTCGTGCAGACTGTTTCAAAAGCTCTGCTTTTAACCTATCTCTGAAGGTCTAAAAGCTACCATGATTACAAAATTCCCAGAGAACATTTGGTTTAACATCGCAGTGGTCGGTATACTTGCACTTATCTTCATAATAATTGGCGCATTAGCTACACGTTGGAAAGAAAACTGAAATCATAATTTTCATATTCATAAAACAGTTTTTTCAACAAAAGAGATATAGTACTTATGCTACTTTCAAATCCAAACATCAAAAATTACGGTGAAAAGAAACGTCACTGCCTGAAACTGAAGAAAACAATAACTCGATGGTAGTTACCCCTTGGGAGGTTAAAGGTAAAGTCGATTACCAACGATTAATAAAAGAATTTGGTACTCAACCTCTCACTGAAGATCTGCTTAAGCGTTTAGAACGATATACTGGAAGCCTTCATCTTCAACTTGACAGGCAGATTTTTTTTAGCCACCGTGACCTAGACGCTGTATTAGATCTGTATGAAAAAGGCACAAAATTTGTGCTCTACACAGGTAGAGGGCCAAGTGGTCCAGTTCATATAGGTCATCTTGTTCCCTGGATTTTTACTCTTCATATGCAACAGAAATTTAACACACGACTTTACTTTCAACTTACAGATGACGAAAAATTCCTTATAGATGATTCTGTTGATCTCAAAACCACACAGCATTGGGCATATGAGAATGCTCTTGATTTAGTTGCATTGGGCTTTAAACCTGAAGATACCTTCATAATTTATGACACCCAAGATATGGATTTATTATATGACCTAACGCTTGAAGTTGCCAAACGAATAACTTACAGTACTGCACGGAGTACTTTTGGTTTTCAAGATAGCACTAACATAGGCTGGGTCTACTGGCCTGCTATCCAAGCTGTACCCTGCTTTATTCATAAAAAATTAACTGGAGAAAACGTTCCAGCGCTTATTCCTGCAGCTATAGATCAAGATCCATATTGGCGAGTAACCCGTGATATAGCTCAGAAACTGGGTTACTATAAGCCAGCCCAAATTCACTGCCGTTTTCTTCCTGGTCTGGGTGCAGGAGGCAAAATGAGTGCCTCTATGCCTGAAACCAGCATTTTTACTAAAGATTCTCCTGAAATAGTCAAGAAAAAAATTTGGAATGCATTTACTGGTGGAAAAGGTACTGCTGCTGAGCAAAGAAAAACTGGTGCAGACCCAACGATTTGCAGCATCTTTCAGTACTACTTCTTTTTGTTTGAACAAGACAAAACCAAATTGGCTGAACGCGAACGTAGATGCAAATGTGGAGAGATGCTATGTGGAGAATGTAAAAAAGATGTAGCAGAAAAATTAGGTAAGTTCCTAGAAGAGCATCAAAAACGTAGAGAAAAAGCTAAAGACACAATCGAACAATACCATATAAAAAGGTAATTTCCCTCTCTTTAGCTGTGTCATTTTTTCTTAGTCATTGCTTTCTTCATAGTTAATTCCTACAGAAGAAGCAAGTTGAACGAGTTCATCAGAATTTATTAAATCTGAATCTAAATACTCTAATATTCTGTTCTCATCTAAACCTAACGCTTTGGCTTCAACTACAGCAGTCTTGTACGCTTCGATTTCCAAAGGTCTTTTAACATATGGCAATGAATGATTACAATT
>JAAZBP010000007.1 GCA_012513715.1 Thermoproteota archaeon
CACCTAAACTGAAAGAGTAAATGCAGTTGTCATGTGAACCTATGTATAAAGTTCCATTTGAGATTGCTGGTGAAGAATCAACTATGTTGCCTGTTTCGTAGCGCCATTTGACTTCGCCAGTTGACGCGTTTAAACAGTAAATGCCGTAGTCTTGGGAGCCCACATAGAGGTTTCCGTCTGCGATTGCAGGAGATGAACAAACCCAGTAGCCAGTTCGTTTTTGCCAAATTAATTCTCCAGTAGAAGCGTCTAAACAGTAGATGCTGTTATCTTGGGAGCCAACGTAGACATGGCCGTATGCGTAGGCTGGAGAAGAGAGGACTGTGTTGCCGGTCTGGTAGCGCCAGCTAATTGTTCCTGTTTTTGTGTCTATGCATAAAACATCTCCTTGGTATGAGCCGATGTACAAGTAATTGCCGTGTACACATGGGGAGGACATGTCTGTTCCTGTTGGGGTATGCCATAATTCGTTGCCTGTTGAGGCGTTAAGGGCGTAAACGTAGAAGTCTCCCACTGCAAGATATAATGCACCGTTTGAGAGTGCAGGTGAAGACATTACAGGTCTAGTGGTTACGTAACGCCATATTACTGATCCGCTGGATGTGTTAAAACAATAAATGTCATGGTCGCCGGATCCAACGTAGACGTATTCTTCCTCTACAATAGGGTTTGATCGGGTAGCCCAAAGCTGGTTCCAGCCTATCCACTTTATCCAATATGGATCACCAGTTTCTGCGTCAAGACAGTAAAACCAGCCGTCATCTGAACCAAAATACGCACGGCCACCACTTATGGTGGGTGATGAATTGACTTCTGAACCTGTTGGGTGCCTCCAGATTTTTTGGCCTGTTGAAGCATTTAAACAATAGAGGTAACCGTCTTTTGACCCTACATAAACGCGGTTGTCAACTATTGCTGGTGAGGAATAAATAGAGCCGCCTGTAGAATAGTTCCACAACGGCGCAGTCAAGTTGGCTACGGTGACACTGGTTGAGGATCCTGTTCGGTTAAGGTTTTGGTGGAACATCGGCCAGTCTTCAGAGCATTCCGATGCTGTCAGTGGTAAAGTGCATAACTGCAGTGGAACAAATAATATTGAAAATATTTTTATCCACTTAGACTTAAGCATTGTAGCTCTTACAATAAACATTTTAGAATTTGGTATATATTAAATTTAACAGATTTTTTGTTGCTTATTAACCAGTGTAAACTTTTAAAAGCATATTTTGAGAATCAGTTCGCAGATTATAAAAACAAAAATAGAAGGATTAGTTTTTTGTTTACATTCCAGCTTTTAGGCGACGATACGTATTATAGTCAAGGTATTCTATGAACGGATTGTCTGCGAGGAATTTAACGTTGATTTTTTGTCGTGCACGTTTATCGATAAGTTGACTTGTTGTTCTCAGCAAGTATGCATCGCTACCTGCACCTGATCCGTAGCTGGCAACTAATATGCGTTCGTCTGGTTTTGCTACATCAAGAATTGCAGCTAAACCTATAAGTGAGCAGCCTGAGTAAGTGTTTCCGAATTTGTTAATCATCAATGAAGGCATATACTGTTCATCTTTGAATCCAAGTTCTTTTGCTATTCTAACTGGGAATGTTGGGTTAGGTTGATGAGGCACAAAATAATTGATGTCAGTCGCCTTCAAGTTTAGGCGTTCCATGAGTTTGCAGGCTGATTTTCGTATATGCTTGAAGTATGCTGGGTCGCCTGTAAATCTGCCACCATGCATTGGGTAAGGTTCACCGTCTCTGCGCCAGAAGTCAGGTGTATCTGAGGTGCAACTGTACCAGCCTTCTATTTCAGCTATTACGTCTTGTTTACCTATGATGAAAGCTGCACCGCCGTAGCCTACGAAGGCGTCAAGTTCTCCTCCTGGGCAACCTTTTGGAGCAGCCTGAGAATTATCTGCACCTATAACCATTGCATTTTTTATCCCTGAATTTGGATAACTCACAAGGGCTGATGCATCTTTAAACATTGATGTGCCTGCTTTACAAGCGAACTCTGTGTCTATTGCATCTACACCCTGCATGTCTCCATCTTTTTCACCTAGCTCTAGAACCTGAGCAACCTTTGATGCGATAGGTTTCACTGCGTAAGGGTTAGATTCTGAGCCAACATAGACTTTGCCTACTAATGAGCTGTCTAGACCTGAGTGAATAAGTGCAAGTTTTCCGGATTCAACTGCAGCTGTTACTGAGTCTTCATCTAAAAAGGGCACAGCACGTTCTAGTCCTGAAGATTTGATACGGAACCGTGAAGTGTATACACCGTAGCCTACTATACCAGGTAACTCGTATTCCTTAGTCGGCTGAATCACAGTGTACTCTTGATGTGGATAGTATTCATCTGCTAAAGTGAAAGCTAAAGAGATTGTTGGTATAACATCTGCTTTACCTACTGAGTATCGTCTCCGGAATCTTGGTATAACTTCTCTGCCTTCAAGGCTTGAAGGGTCAACTTCACTGCCGTTACAATGTAAATGATCAGTTATTCTTGCTGGAACACGAATTTTACCGTTATGAAAAGATACGATTCCATATAGGTAACTTGAAAGTTTTGAAAATTTGTTAGTAGGCTCGTTTATGTATGTGCATAATTCCAGTTTGCCCTTGTCATAGAATAAGTCTATGCTGTCCATTTGTCCAAAACTTTTTCGACCACAGTCACTGCAGTAGTCGCGGACTTCAAAGTATTCTTTTCCACAACTACGGCAACGGCAGGCTTTGAGTCTGTCGCCTAAGTAGGAAACTCGCCTCTCAATCGGCGTGCTACTCAATTAGATCTATCTCCCAATATTGTTGCGTAAGCTTTAGTTCCGAAACCTTCGAATTCTAATACTCCACCGCATTTTTGGTCGCATTCGATTTTTATTTGGCGTTCTCCTGCTTCGCCACGAAGTTGACGATAAATCTCGTAGAATTGGGCGCCGCCTGTTGCACCTAAAGGATTACCATTTGCTTTCAATCCACCATCAGTGTTCACGTAGACTTCATTACCTGAAAAGGCGTAGGAGTTTCGACCGTTAATGTAGCTTTCATAAATGCTTTTCCAAGCGGTTCCAGAAGAACATAGACCTAGGTCTTCGAGTGAAATCATTTCCATCACAGTTGATTGGTCATTAACTTCTAAAATACGAAGATTTGAAGCTGCTACTTTGGACGTTTCAAAAGCACTTTTCATTGCCAATTCAGCAGCTATAAAACGTGAAAGGTCTTCACGTGCAGGATAATTAAGGTAGTCAGTTGCTGCTCCGCAGGCCAGAACATAGATAGGGCGATTAGTCATTTTGTTAGCTACTTCCTCATTTGTTAAGATGAGTGCTGATGCACCATCAGAAATCGGAGCGAAGTCGTAGAGACCTAACGATTTATTGGCTGCTTTACGAGCGTTTATTACTTGTTCAACTGTGATTTTTCTTTGGAACTGTGCATATTTGTTCTTGGATGCATTAGCGTGGTTTTTAACTGAAACTTGCGCGAGTGCAGTGTTCAGTTTTTCCAGGTCAGAACCGTTTATTCCATGTTTTTTGATGTATGCGCGTAACATGAGTTCATGGTTAGATTCGGGTGTTCCACCAGTGTAGTAACTCCATGGATCGTCAAGAAGCATTAAGTCATCACGGATTTTATCCCATCGGTCAGTCATCTTTTCGATGCCGCCGACTAGTACAGTGTTGTAGACTCCTGCTTGAATTGCGTGGCAAGCTGCAAGTAAAGCTGCACTGAAAGAACGTGTAACTTCCATGGGTACATGTAACTCGGTTAATTCTGAGAGGAACCCTTCTTCTAATCCGAGTTTGTTTGTGATTGGTAAGAAGCAATCGGACATGTAGCATGCTTGAAGATCTTTACGTTCTATGCCACATTCTTTTGAAGCGGCAAGCCAAGCTTCTTCGATGAGTTTTTCAGGTTCTTTGCCGTAAAACTCGCCGAACTTGGTTCTGCCGACAGCAACTATTGCTGGGCGATTTTGCATACTGTATGCTCCCTTGTTGATAGCATTAAAGGTTCTTTGAAAAGACTATTAAGTGTTTTCCAGAATCAAATAGAAATAGTTGGGATACCCCGTTGCATCATAAAGGGTTTTGTTAGCAACTATTTTGGTTAATTTCAGTGTTTGTTAAACGGGTTTTAACTTTTTTAATTAAGTCCTGCAACTTTTGACTTAATTCTACAGGATAAACATGTGTACCCACAAGTTGCCTTAATGGTTTAGGCAGTTTTAACAAGTTTTCCTTTGCATTTTCACGTATCTGCTTAACAGATGGCAAATCATAGACGAGTTCGCCTTTATCGATGACTTTAACCAGCAAAGGTGTACCCTCTACAACTTCATCTGACAGCGCTATAATGTCTTTTTTTAATGTCCCATCAAAGTCGGTTTGACGGTAAACCTGTTTTCTACCAGGCAACGTATTTTTTCCTTCACTAAGCTTCATCGTAGCCAAAAAGTCTCCTGCAACTGTTTGAGTTTCACAGAGTTTATAGACTCCATCAAGAAAAGGTCTGTCTGCTGAAGTACCCATTTTTGTGCCTACCCCAAAAGAGTCGATTGGAGCGTTCTTCTGGAGCAACTCGGAGATTGCGTATTCGTCGAGGTCTCCGCTGGCAAAAATTTTGACGAAACTGAGGCCGTGGGCATCTAAGAGTTTGCGAGTTTTCTTGCTTATTTGAGCTAAGTCCCCACTGTCAAGGCGTACTCCACTGAGTCTGACACCGTTTTTTTCAAGTTCTTTTGCTATTAAAACAGCTTTTTGTACACCTGCAACTTCATCGTAGGTGTCGATTAGCAGAGTAGATTTATCTGGAAAAGTTTTTACAAAGGCTCTGAAAGCGTCTATTTCTTTTGGGTAAGACATAATAAAAGAGTGAGCCATGGTTCCGAAAACAGGAATATCATAAACCATGCCGGCTAAGACATTACTTGTTCCTTGGCAGCCGGCGATGTAGCTTGAACGCGCCACTTTCACGCCACCGTCTATGCCAGGTTCACGTCTTAACCCGAATTCGATAACTGGTTTACCCTGTGCAGCATCCACTACACGTGCAGCTTTAGTAGCAATCATCGTTTGCAGGTTAACAGTGTTTAGTAGAAAAGTTTCTACGAGCTGAGCCTCAATTATGGGCGCTGATACACGTATTAGGGGTTCATTTGGGAAAGCTACGATGCCTTCGGGCATAGCCCAGACTTCTCCGGTGAACTTAAAGTTGCGCAGATAATTTAGGAAGTCTTCTTTGAATCCTTGCTTTTTGAGGTAGACTATATGTTCTTCTGTAAATGTGATTGACTGCAAATAATGTAACGCATCTTCTAGACCTGTGATGAGAAAAAATGAACGGTTCTCTGGTAACCGCCTGATGAATAAGTCAAAGGTTGCGGGTTCAAATTTTTGGCTGTCAAAGTATGCAGCGCACATTGTAAGCTCGTAGAAGTCAGTGAATAAACTCATGTTTTGCTGTTTCAGGTAGTCTAGAAGGGGTTTCATAGTTTAGTAGAGTTTGCGTTTATGATTTAATTCTTTCTAAAACTTCTAGAAGATCAAGAATTCAATCTTTGATTGTGGATTTGTAAAAAAGGTTTTTACTTTGGGTTTTTACTACAATGCCCTAAAAATAGAATAAAGAAACTCCCTGATACATAATTCTTACATACAGACATTCTAGCAATAAGTAATTTCAGATTATTTCCTTATCAAACCTTTGTCAAGAAACCTTGACTATCCTTAGTCAAGAAACGTTGACAAAAAACCTTTTAACAGTAAAAGAAAGATAGGTTTTTGATTATGAAATGAAAAAGACAATGGGTGTGGTGTTGCTGTTTTTGCTATTGATTGCTTTAGTGTTGGGTGTAGTTGAGGCATCAAAAAATGACAAATTAGGACCGATAGTATGGTCATCAGGGACCTCAGGCTCAAACATCCAAATCCTGTCCCCACAAAAAAATGGTACTACAAGCAATCCAGTACAACTACACTTCTGCGCCCACGTACGTGCGTGGGCATGGTATTGGGAGCAAGCTTACCCTGATGTTGGAGTAGATATTGGATACAGCATAGATAACGGAGATATCTACAGGGTAAATGAGTTCTACAAACAAAGAAAAACCCCGGACGGAGATCTAGTCACTGTAGAATTCTGGGCAAACATCACCCTCCCAAACATAACTGAAGGCACCCATACAATAACAGTCTACTATGGAACTCAATATTCAGGCACAGCAAGTAATCCAAGTTTAAAGAAATACATAGTTATAGCTTATTCAACTGTTGAGTTCACAGTCAAAAACAAAGACACAACCCCACCCAACATCACTGTTGAGTCACCAACCCACAACACAACCTACACAGACGAGATACAGTTAACTTTCACAATAAACGAAACAGCAACACAGGTAAAATACTCCATAGACGGAAACGAAAACATAACCATCCAAGCAAACAATTTTAATATTACATTATTTGACCTAACAGAAGGCACCCACAACATAACAGTCTACGCACAAGACCAAGAAGCAAACATCGGCGCCTCAGAAACCATAACCTTCAACATAACATTTCCCAAACCAGAACCATTCCCAACCCTAACAATCGCCGCAGCAACAATAGTGGCACTTACGTTGATTAGCTTGCTGATTTACTTCAAAAAACACAAACAAAAAAATACAACAGACAAAAAACATTAACAAAAAAGAAAAACACAAATAATTACAACAAAGACTTATAGTCTGTTTTGATTTTTACGGTAAAACCTCAAATAAACCAAAAACAACCCAACACCGACCACCGCCACCACACCAACAACAGCAACAAAAAGAAAAGGCGACATTGACGCTCTAACAACATCATTCTCGATGTCATATGGATAAATCAAAGGATGATTATCAGTAAGATTCTCATCCAAAACATAAGCAGTATCGCCTACTCCGTCACCGTTAGCGTCAGTACCATTATAAATACTCCAATAGTTACCTTCAAAACCATTATCTAAAAAATTAGGAAACGTAGAAAACCAATCCCAATCCCTAACTGGAGAACCACAGTTAACAAAATTATTATGATAAAAAGTATTATTCTCAGACTGCCAAACCGAAAAAGGATAACTATAATTAGCTACATAGTTAGCATAAACCTCAGTATCAGAACAATTGATCAACCTTATTCCTGCAAAATAGACAGTTGTACTAGGCGGAAACATATTTTTTGAGACACAACTAAAGTTAGACGAACCCAAAATAAGAGTACCTAAAGTATTATTGTAAATCACATTAGAATTATACTGCACAGAAACAGATTTAGCATAATTTCCAGCAATAACATTAAAGG
>JAAZBP010000107.1 GCA_012513715.1 Thermoproteota archaeon
ACGCTACTGATGGCGCTGAAATCTGGAGAGTTAACGGTATGTTCCGTAACACTCGTTGGGGTGGTAACGGAGTTATCGGTGACAGTATCATTGCTACTATGGATACCTATGACCAGCGTGTATACGCTATTGGTAAAGGTCCTTCAGCTATCACCGCTTCAGTTGGACCAAAATCCACTGTTGAGGGTGCAAGTGTTTTGATTGAAGGCATGGTAACTGACATATCTCCAGGAACTAACACATACGAAGTAGCTGCAAGATTCCCTAATGGTGTTCCCGCAATCGCTGATTCTAACATGAGTGCATGGATGTTACACGTATACAAGCAATTTGAGAAGCCAACAGATGTTACTGGTGTTCCAGTTGACATATACGCATTAGATGCCAACAACAACTACCGTCACCTTGGTACGACTACAAGCGACTTGAGTGGTTACTATAGCCTAGATTGGTGTCCTGATGTTCCAGGAAAGTATACTGTTTATGCTACTTTTGCTGGTTCTGCAGGTTATTATGGTTCTTCAGCAACAACAGCGTTTGTTGTTGATCCAGCACCAGAGGCTTCACCCGCACCAACAGAATCACCGCCTTCAGCTGCTGACTTATACTTCCTGCCGCTGTCAATCGTCATGTTAGTGGCGATTATTGTCATTGGCGCAGTAGTGATACTGTTGCTTATGCGCAAACAGTAAAAACACAAAAACACAACCAAAAAATTAACTCATCCCCTTTTTATTTTTTTTAAATTAAAAATCTAACAAAATTATTTCTCAAAATAAACGTTAAATTTTAAAAACCCTACAGACTATGCTACAATGATTCTAATTTCTATTTAATCGACTTGCAATATTGTTTTAGAGTCTATAATGTTATAGAATCCATGGATATTTTGGTTTTATAACCTGTACAATTGTTTGAGGCGCAATTATTCCTTCTTCACAGATTAACCCGTGAATATACCTGTTAGGGGTTACATCAAACGCGGGATTACAAATCTTAAGCCCATCAGGAGCCTCACTCCAAACTTCCCCGATGCCTCTATGCTCTATCTTTTCACATTCCCCGCTAAGAGTTTCCGGATTAAATTTCAACAGTTCTGTCACTACATACAATGGTGTACGGGCTTCCATAGCTAAAACTGCGATGCTGCTTGTTCCAATTTTATTAACTACGTTTCCCTCTGATGTTATTGCATCTGCACCTACAAAAACAGCATCTACTTTATTCATGAATGTCCTAGCTGCTGAATCAACGATAAATGTGGTTTCTATACCCAAGTCAACTAGTTTCTTGGCAGTTATCCTTCCCTGAAACGCTGGGCGTGTTTCAGTGCAGATAACCTTAAAGTTTTTTCCATCAGCTTTAGCCTTAGCAAATAAGTGATTAACAGTCGAAGAATGGCAATGCGTAAAAACAACAGAGTTATTCTGTATTCTTCTGGCACCGATTTCTGCAATTATTTCTTTGGATTCCTCTAAGTCTCTAAGAAATTGAGTTGCTTTCACATTTACTATTTGACTCAGTTCAGATACTTTTTCGGTAGCTACATCTTCTGTTTGAGTTATTAAATATCGTATTGCGTTTCTCATTAAAGGTTCAGTTTCTCTTGTCGTAGCAAATATTTTTTGGGCCTGTTTAAGCTCAGCTAAGAATTGTTTTTTGCTGTTAGTTTTTGTTTGTTGAGCTTGAGTTTGGATGGCTTTGACAGCTGCTATGGCTACATTTCTTGCGCCTTGAACCTGCAACTTTTTGATTTTTTCTGCTGTAGACTGTATTATATCCGACATTTCTCAGACCTTTAATCGTAAAGTTTGTTTGATGGAATAATATTTCGTGAGCGAAGCATATAAGCAGATTCATAACAACAATATGTGACCGCTATGTTACCTAATGAAGACACCATAAACAGTATACTTAATCCCTATGTTCAACCTTGGTATGACGCGATTGAAAATCCAGTTAAGGCTCAGGAAAAGGTTTTGGCTGATCTAGTCAATAAATACTCTGAAACAGAATATGGCTCAAGACATAAAGCTGCAGAAACAAGAAGCATATCAGATTATCAACTCAATTTTCCAATAATCAACTATGCTGAGCTAAATAAACACCTTGAAAAGGTCAAAAAACGAGGTTTTAAAGCTTTTTTGTATGAACCGCCTCAATGCTGGGTTATGACCCGGGGATCAACTGGTAACTCTAAAGTTCTTCCAGCTACTCAGTCTCACCTTAAACAAATCTACAGCTGCGGCGCACGAGCCCTCATAAACTATGCCTTAAGAACAAAGAATTTTGAGGTTTTTTTGGGTGTTATACTTAACTTAAATTTTCCCTCAAGCGTTCACACAATGAATGTTGACGGTGAAGAAGTCTCTTACGGCTACAGTTCAGGTACGTATGCACGTTTAAATCCCATGTTTGAACGTGTAAGTTTGTTGCCGCGCCAAGAAGAAATCGACAAGTTAGGTAGTGGTATAAGTAGAAAAGACTGGGAAAAACGCTTTGATCTAGTCTATCAGCAAGCATTAAACCAGAATGTTACAGCAGCTATGGGCGTAACTCCTGTGATTCTCTCTTTTGCCCGATACATTAAAAACAAATACGGCAAAGTTCCCTGTGACATCTGGAAGCCTCAAGCACTTTTCTGTACTAGTGTACGAAAAATCCAATTCAAGTATGGTCCGATTCTAAAAAAATACTACGGTGATATTCCAATCGTTGAGATGTATACTGCTACTGAAGGAGTTTTTGGTCAACAACTAGACGATTTACCCTACATAACTCCCAATTATGATGCTTACGTTTTTGAGGTAGCAACTGGAAAAGGCGTGAAATATCTCCATGAACTTAAACGAGGCGAATGGGGTCGACTCATCATCTCTTCTTGTATGTTTCCCCGATACGAAATCGGAGACTTAATTGAAGCTGCGGGAAAAAACTATTATCGTGTTTTTGGAAGAAACAATGCCTCAACTATTCTTGAACATAAACTATACCGCGCCTTTATCGGAAGGCTAATCTAACGCGGTTGAGGGAACCGTTTTCTTGCAGAAGTAGCCACATATACTGCTCCGACTATAATGATTATGCCAATTATTAATAGTATAATCGCCCAATTTTGTCCTGAGCTAGGCATTATACCACTTAACTGAAGTATAGAGAAAAATCCTATGGTGATTAAGATTAATCCGCCAATTAAGAATCCTACGATTCCTTGTTCTCCCTTTTCTTGTTTTTCCCGGTTTTCGCCTTTTTCATTTTTCTCATTCTTTTCGTTTTTCTCGGCTTTTTCATCTCTTTTTTGATATTGTTGAGGCGCCACCGGCGGAGGAGATGTGGTTTTTAGTGATGCCCCGCAACGTGGGCAAAACAACATTTCTTCTTCTACACTGCTACCACATTTATGGCAATAAGGCATAACTCTTCCCATTTACTTTCTATATGTTTTTAGTATTTAAAATATTCAGTAGCTAACTTCATTTTTTTCTTTTAAATTGAATGATGACATAGTTTTTCTGAAATCCACAATTATGACGTGTTTTAGTTTTATGAAATTTAAAACCAGTTGTTAGACCAGTTTATGCATGTATCTTTTTATTGACTCTAGTAATTCCTAAAAATTCGCGTTATTATTTTATTTATGATTTTTATTAGTTTTTTTAATTATTTTTATTTTCCACCAAAGACCAAGTATATCCCAAAACATATTCCATGAGTCTCTGAAAAGACTAACTTTAGTGTCTTTTCCACTTTTCCACTCAACAGGCATCTCTTTAATTTTGTAGCCGTGGAGGTAACCTCTAACCATGATTTCTGTATCCCAAAACCAATGTTTTGCCTCCACTTCATCCAATACAGCTAGCATTGAATCTCTTCTGAAAGCCTTAAAGCCGCATTGATGATCTTTAAGTTTTGAATTTAACATGCACCTAACTAGAAAATTGTAAGTTTTAGAACTCAAACTTCTACTGATTGATCGTTCAGCTATACTCTCTTTCATCAGCCTTGAACCAGTCGAGAAATCGTAGTTTTCTTCTCTTATGGATTCGACAAGAGGTTTTAGATATTTGAGGTCTGTTGCTAAATCTAAATCCATGTAAACCAGAACTTTTCCTCTGCTTTGGATAAAAGCGTTGTTAAGTGCTTTTCCCCTGCCTAATCTATCATCTCGATGAATATGTCTTATGCATTGATGTTTTCTGGACAGTTCTTCAGCTTTTTGAGCTGTGCCATCTGTGCTGCCGTCTTCTGCTATAATTATCTCGTATGATTCAGTGAATTCCTTTACTGTTTCAACTGTTTTCTCTACAGCAGGCGCCAAATAATCTACTTCATTATAGGCTGGAAGCACAACTGAAACCTCTACTATATCCTTTACTTCTCCCAGCGTCATGGTCTGAAATCCCAACTGGAAAACAATTCTAAACTATACAGGTAGTCGTTTGACGCAGGAGCACCTGAAAATACAGGATAAAATATCACGAACACTGCCACTGCAGCTGCAAATATCAATCCAGCGGCAACCTTCCCAAAAGGCTTATTCCAATATTTGTTAATGAAGTATGTAATGGCTAAACACAGCAAAGGTACGCATAGATAGTAGTGGTAGATGAAGGTTGCTCTTGAAATTAAAACGTATGGAAGCCACGAGAACAAATAAATTACTCCTATATAGATAGCTGTTCTGTCCCAGCCGCTTCCTCTAATGGAGACTTGTACAGTTTCTACTGACTTAGATATTATCTTCTTTAGTTTTCCCAGTATTTGTTCTATGTGGAATGCTTCTACTATAACTAGTATCATACATGCAAAGCCGACCCACCAGACTACTGGGTTTCCAAAAGCTGATATGGTGGAAGCTGTTTCATTAGGTAGATATGTAATGTCAAACCATTTGGGTACACTATACCCGTCTAATCTAAACATTAAAGGCCAAGACCACCATGGTGCAGCGCTAGAATCAGTTACTTGACCTCCATGGAAGCTTAACATCCAATTCTGTAAATCAAGAATATCCAGAGGTGTATTCCCAAGAATCATCTCTGGTATGTATGTTGCAAAGTATATCACTGCAAAAACTGCTGCGAACGCTATCAGCAAAAGGAAGGGATGGTTAAAGAAGGCAACGTACCTCTCAGAGAGACTAGCTTTGAGTCTAATAATTTCTCTGAATCTTAACGCGGCAAGTAATGCAAGCATTCCAAAGACACCATACAACGAGAACCATTTCACAGAGAAAGCTAACGCAGCAAACACTACTGCTATAAACAAAGGTAAAACATGTGTTTTCCAGCCCTCTTTAAGTACATTCAGAAAGTAAGCTATGAAAAATAGTTGGGTGAGTAAAGAAAAGAAGACTACGTAGGTGTCAGTTGTGCCTATCCTAGCCATTGTGAAATGCATAAAGTCAAAACTGAATAGGAATGATGCTGAGAAGCCGCCAATCCATGTTCCAAAAAGTTTCTTTCCTAAAAGAAACATCAAAGGGACCAGTAACGCGCCGAATATGACACCCATTATGCGCCAGCCAAACGGTGTTTCACCAAAAACTAACACTCCGACGGTCTGTATTAACTTGCCCAGCGGAGGATGTGTTCTTTCTTTAGGTATTTCGTGGTGAGCGAAGTTTTCAGCAGACCTTGCAAAGTAAACTTCGTCAAAATACATCTTTGACATGTAAGTAGACGGAATTTCGAGTGAATCCTGTTCATCAATTAAAGCATCTAAATTAGCGTTTGTAGTGTTGACAGTTGCTATCGATAAAATTGGAATTTGCGTATGCGTTTGACTCTGCAATCCTATCTCTGTGATTTTAACGTGCGGTGAAGGTTCTCTATCTGAAGGATTAGGAACCCCCCACCAGAAGTCAGGTCTAGAATCAAATTTTTCAGCTTTAACTTCAAAATATATATACCTAGTATCTACATTTAATGTTACAGATTTTTGCACAGAATAATCCGTAGCTCTGTCTTGAAGCGGATACTGTCCAATATAGTTCCAGTTATCAGGTGTACCAGAATATATTTTAGCAGTTGCGTTGCCGAATTTAACCCAGAAATAGATTTTTTGTATATTCTGGTTTGAACCTAAATCAATGTAGAAACTTTCTTGTGTAGTGGATTCCCAATTTGTAACTGGCGCATTAATTCTTCCTAAGTTCCAAGAAGCCATACCAAAGAAAAGAATCGATAGTAAAACCATAGTTAAGACGTCGATTTTTGTGAGTTTCAAGTTAAGGTTCATTTTTTGATTCTCCTTCTGGCTCTTTCTGGTTTATATCCAATTCTGGTTTAAGAAGCTGTTTTCCCTTAATTTCACTCCACATTAATAATGAAGCATACATGAACATTATTAAATTAAAAGCGCTGACCACTAAAACTACTGGGTCCCCTTGAGCTATAAAAGTTCCACTATTAAGGTAGGCTAGAACATAGGCTTGATTGACAAGTAAAGTGCAGGTTAAACCAGCAAAGATTAACCTTGTTCTTTTTATAAACGGAAACATCAAAGCTAACATGCTTATGGCTGGAAACAGGTATCTTTCATGTATTCGTGTTGGTAACATAAAGAAGCTGAAAAACAGCATGAAAGCTGCGAATACAGCGAGTATCTGCCCTGAAAACTTGAAGCGCCTATGTAAAAAGTACATAGTGAAAGCCGCGGCTGTACCAAAAAGCGCCCATCCTATTATGTTGAGCCCTCCATCAGGTATCCATAATCCGAACA
>JAAZBP010000108.1 GCA_012513715.1 Thermoproteota archaeon
CTGTAAAGCGCGATATCGTTCCAGCTAAACAGTTGGGTATGAAAGCTGCACTTTCAAGATATGGCCAAAAAGTGTTTGAAGCCGGAAATCCCGATTTTGAACTTTCAAAAATTGAGGATTTACTGGGTTTACTTTAATTTTTTTTTGTATCTCTTCTTTATTACAAAACCGGCTGCTACTATAACTATTGCTAAAGCTGCTACTGCTAATACATAAATCAGAAGCGTTAAAACTGTTGGTTCTTCAGATGGTTTCAAGGAGAATTTTTGGACGCGGTTACTGTTAGTTTCAACAACATAAACATTTCCGGCAGTATCAACAGCTACGCCTACTGGGCGGTCAAATTGGCCTTTACCTGAACCCTTAATGCCCCATTTGTCAATAAATGTGCCATTTTCATCAAATTTTTGTATGCGATTGTTACCTGAATCTGCAACATAGATTTTGCCTTGTGAATCAACTGCTAAGCCATGTGGATATTGAAATTGCCCATTCTCTGTTCCGTTTTCGCCCCATTGTAAAAGAAACTGCCCGGAGCTACTATATTTCTGGATTCGGTTGTTACCAAAGTCTCCTATGTAGAGACTGTCTTTGTGAACTATAATGCCTTGAGGATAAGAGAATTGGCCTGCAGCTGAGCCTTCACTTCCCCAAGCGGTTAAGTATTGTCCCTCTTTGGTGAACTTTTGAATTCTATGGTTAGCAAAATCTACAACATAGATGTATCCTGAAGAGTCAACTGCTATTGCCTGAGGATAATAGAATTGTCCTTCTCCAGACCCTATTTCACCCCATTTATCTAAGAAAACGCCTTCGCTGGTGAATTTTTGGATGCGGTGATTGTTTGCGTCAACAACATATACGTTTCCAGATTGATCTACGGTTACGCCTACAGGACTGCCAAATTGGTTATCAGCTAAACCTTGGCTACCCCAACTCAGAAGGAATTTTCCATCAGAACTGAACTTTTGAATACGATAATTGCCTGTATCAGCAACATAGATGTTGCCTGAAGAGTCAACTGCTATTCCGTATGGCGTGTTAAATTGGCTGTCAACTGTCGAACCTAAGATTGACGTAGACTCGTAAGTTTCAGCTTTAGCGGATAGAACTGAACTTGAATAAATAATCACAAACAAAAAAGTTAAAGCTAAAACTTTGAAGCTGCCCAAAGATAAAAAAAGGTTTTTGATCCTAAATTCTGTTCGCCCTCTTATTGTATAAACACATGAAATAGTTAACAATTTAAATACTGCCTAAAACCAAGAAAAATCAGATTTGACTTCTCCATTATCAATTAACTGTTTACTTAAACAAATACGCCATCTATAAAAAACAGCAGGTCATCTACTATAACAGGTGACCTATGTGGTTGATCATGTAGGTGATGATTTTCAAAAACTTACCAAATACAAACGCGGCCAACAGTGGATGCCACTGGATTGGTCAAGTAAACCTGAAATATATAAGACTTACCCTGAACACAAGACTATACCCTTAGAGTTTAATGTTCCAGAAGAAGCAAAGTCTTTTAGTGAAATATTACAGAAGCGTAAGAGTGTCCGAAACTTCTCAGAACAATCTTTGACTCTTA
>JAAZBP010000109.1 GCA_012513715.1 Thermoproteota archaeon
ATAAAAATGACAATTAAACCAACTAAATATGAATACAAAGAAGCAACATACAGTAAAAGACGATGGATTCTTCTGAAAGGCTTCAGACAAAAGACCGTAGAAATAATAACAGCTCTGGAAAAAGTTCATTTGCACTCTGTTGTTCACGGAAGTATTGCTCGAGGAGATGTGAGAGCTGATAGTGATATAGACATTTTTATTCCGGAAGTTCAAAACAGTTTTCTTGTTGAAGCAGCTCTTGAAAAAGCTAATATAAAAATTAATTCGCGTATGATAGTTCAGGCTACGCCAAATTATGCTATGAAGGCGCATATTGAACTTAACGAGAAAACAAGTGTTTCTTTTCCGCTTATGGAAATGCGTAGAGTTGAAAGAGAGTTTTACAGTTTCGGCGGGGAAGTAAACCTAAAACAATTGGAAGATTATATCCGGATAGCTGGAGTGGATAAAAGGTTGATGCTTATTGAACCAACTGAAACAGGCCATATAGAAAGCGGCATAATCGGCAGAGAAGAAAACGTTGCCAAATCACTAGGGATTTCAGCTGAGACAGTATTTGATAGAGTTCATACATTATTAAAGAGGGACAAAACAGGCAGAACAGGCTTATTTATTAAAAAAGAGTTAAATTCAGAAGAAACTTTTGAGTTAGCTCTAAAAAGGTTAGCTGAAGCGAACCCAGCGGTTCGCCGAAGAATAAAAAAGTGATTTATGCGGTATAGTAAATAAGCTCTTTTTCTTCGAGTAATGCTTGAATTTTATCTACTGCATCGTAAACTTGTTCTTCTTTCTTGGCGCCAACACATACGAGTTTGCCGGCACTGAAGATGAGAAAAACAACTTTTGGCTCATCCATTCTGTAAACTGCACCTGGAAACTGTTCAGGTTCATACATTACACGACTAAGTTTATAGACAAGACTTTCTAAGTCTATTTCTCCGCCGAGCTCTGCAGAAGCTACAATGTTCTGGATGTTAACCACAGGTTTTTCTGTTATCTGAATGCCTTCACTGCGAAGTTCTTTAACGACCTTCTCAACAGCGCTGCGAGATTCTTTTTCAGATTTAGCACCAGTACAAACCATCTTTCCAGTACCAAAGATAAGAGTAGCAGTTTTAGGTTTCTTCAGTCTGAAAACTAAACCAGGAAACACACTTGGATTATATTCAGTTTGAGGGAACTTTTCGACTATTTTCTGTAAGTCTATTTTCTGATTAAGCGAAACTGAAGCGACAATGTTTTGAATGCTAATTATTGGTTGACGTTTACTCATGTCAGGTCACGTGCTTCTTTATAAAGACAAGATAGGTATATATAAAAACAACCCTTTATAAAGGGGTTAATAAAGCCAAATTTCTTGTTTTTAATAATAATTCAAACTAATCTATAATTTTTATTGCTTAAAGCTATTAACTCAAATTTTGTTGGTTTAGCCCCCGAGGACTTGTATGTCTCTAAAGCTTTAATTTTAACAAAATCACCCATAGAGGACTCAACTAATAATCTTTCAATTTCGGGTGTAAATTCTGCTTTAAAAACATTTACTGTGGCACGATATATTTTTGCTTTTTTTATTTTTCCTACATCAATCTTTTCGTTAGCCCTAAGAGAAATGGGCATTCGTGTTTCTAAATCTGTCGCATCAACATAACGCTTTTTTAAATTGACTCTTGTGACTCTGATTATCTTATGGACTGTTTCAATGTATTCCCAGTTTATTCTGCTCGTATTGTACACCTATACTTAAGTACATAACTTTTAATGAATACAATTATAAATCTACCTAAAACACTACAAATTAATATCATCAAGGATAAACCGTTATTAGACTAGTGGATAAAATAAAAAATATAAGAACAGGAAAAATTTCTTGAGTCAGTTTAAGCTTGGAAAATTTCAAGGGTTAATGAAAAATCTTTTAAAAAAGCTATTTTCTCGCCAGGTTTACTATCGGGTCAACTGAATCAAGACTTCCATAACAAACTTGTGCAGCTGCTCTACAACCTCCAAAACAAATTTTTTTCAATTCTTCAGAACAATTAATGCACTCTTTCGGCAGCGTATCCTTTACTTGTTGCACGTAAGGATTTTTAATTAATTCAGAAAATCTTTCAGTCCTAAAATCACCTAATATTATTGAAGTATGATTGCACATTTTGAGTTTTCCAGATGAATCTATAGTAAAATATGAGTCTTCACCACCACGAGGACATACACTAAATTTGATTCGCTTAAATTTTCTTGTGTCAACTAGACATGGAGGAATCGGAACTGAAGATGCTACAGGTATAGAATATTCATCACTAAGAGACTCTAAGTCCTCCAAATTTTCTTGAATCATGGATAATGTTGGAAGCAATTGATCTGCATATCGAATGTTGTTTGCAGATAGATTTACTCTATTATACATTATTCCTACTGCTCCAAGCGCAATTGCCAATTCAATAGTTTTACGAAGGTCAGGACTATTCAATTTAGTTGCAACAAACGCTGCAATAAAATTTCCATTATTTTCTGCCACATTTGTTATTCCATTGATAACTTGATCAAAAACATCTCGCTGCGCCAAAAAGTTATGAACATTCTTCTTGTAACTAAGAAGGGAAATTTCATAACTTGCAGCATCACTTGTTACTTGAACATTTTCTCTGGTCAATAAGGTTCCGTTGGTGATAATAACTGGATAAATACCTTTTTCATGAATATATGTGACTATTTCACCTATATCTGGTCTAAGAAAAGGTTCTCCTCCTGAAAGAGCTATACTGTTTACATCTGTTTCAGATTGAAGTTTATCGATAATATTTTTTATTTCATTAGTTTTTAGTTCTCCAGGAGGATAAGTCGATTTTGGTGCGCGCCAAGGATTATAGCAATAGAGACAGCAGTTGTTGCATTGCTGTGTGAGTTCAAGTACAAAAGTTTTGAAACTCACACTAATCTATTTTCCTACGAGTCTCTGATAGATTTCTTTTGTTATGATTTTTTCGTTTAGAAAATCTCTAAGCAATTCTGTGCGGATTTCTGTTTTTATTTTGTCTGTGAGAGCTATTTCTGGGGGATAATAGCACATTATATAGCATTTCATTTTCATCAATTTTTCTAACTCAAGTTGATTACTCATCATTCATACCTAGAAGCCGTTATGCAAGAAGTCTCCTTTTAAGTCTTTTCAAGTTTGTATTTACCATGAATTATAACCAACACAAATACATTAAATTCTTGATAACAATAAAAGTAGATGTTCACAATTTTTGTAAAACACTTTTGATTATTTAATCAATAAAATATAACTGCAAGTTGAAAGAAAAAGTTCTGAAAAAGAGTAGTATCGTGGCTTCAAATCTAACTTGAAGAGTCTCTATAAATTGCAAACCTAAGCAAAGCAACTACGCCCCCAAGTGAAAGTAATTTCTCTCCGGCCTCATGTTCGGTACTAACAACAGTTATACTGGCTTGCCGATGTTCAGCACTACGCATGATTTCTTCAAGTTTAAGACGTAAAGTCTCTTCAGCTTCACGTAGTGTTACATCAGCTACAATAAGCTTCTCTATAGCACCCATATTGGCAGCATTTTCAACTGGTTCTAATCCATAAGTTACTGTTCCTTCACCCTTTCCTAATCTTTTCATAACTTCTTCCATTGCTTGTGTTTCTTCTACTATTCGAAGCTGATTTGCAGCTTTTAAGAGAATTCCAGAACGTAAAGACTCATCAATCCCTGCTGTACCGCCGTTATTAACGCTTTTAATATCGACCACAGCCCTGGATAGTTCCTTTGATTCATCTGAAACATAATTTACAAAGTCATTTTTAATGTACCCTACACCGATAATTATTATGGGATTGTGGGTTTGCATCCATAACTTGTTTAAGCTGTTTAAAACAAGGCGGAAATATGCTTTAGTAGCTTCAACTCGTTTATCAGCCTCATTTTTTCCCGGCAATCTCATACGTTGCTCTACGCGTGTTTCATAGCCGTACTGTTTAGTTTCAGCTATCGCAAACCCTTCATCATCAATTGAAACTATTAGAAGCGGTTTTTCAGTTTCGCTCGCCTTAATCAAACGATCTAAAAGATGTTTAGCCCATTCCTTTTTAACTATAGTTAATTGCTGGTTCAAAGCAATACTGATAGTATGGTGAGCCCCAGTGGGTATGATATCAGGTGCATGACAAATTAATCCATGAACCCTTAGTTTACCTAAAAACTTATCCCAGCCAACAGACTCCACTTTGACACCCATAAAAGCTGATACGCGCTCTGCACTTTTGGGTCGAGAAGTTTCAGTGTCACTTTTTATTGCGCGGGAAGTGTAGGCGTAGACTTCGTCACCTTTATAAATTACATTATAAAGGTGCCAAAGGTCATCTGGAGTGTCTGGAACAACTTTGATGAATCCTTGGTGAAGATTTTTTTCTGTAATTTTCAAGTGGCTTACATCTCAATTAGCATATTTGAATGTCTGATGAAGTAAAAATAGGATACGGAAAAGGCAACAATTTTTCATAATGGAACATAAAAAATGGTTTGGGAAGGAAAAAGCTTCCCTTTTAAATCAGGTTTAAGAGGTTGAAGAACAACGGAATGAACACAATTGATAGCGTACTCAAAAGTTTAATGAGCACGTGTAAACTTGGTCCAGCTGTGTCCTTCATTGGATCTCCAACAGTGTCTCCTACTACTGCAGCTGCATGAGCTGGGCTGTTCTTGCCTCCGAAGTTACCTGCTTCAATGTGTTTCTTTGCGTTGTCCCATGCACCGCCTCCAGTGTTCATGAGTAAAGCCAAAGGAACCGCAGATAATGTTGCACCGATGACTAGCGCACCTACTGCTTCAGCACCCATCAGTACACCTACAATTAGTGGGACAATCACCACAATCAATGCAGGTAGCACCATACCTTTGAGCGCCGATTTAGTACTGATATCGACTGCTTTACCATATTCAGGTTTACTGGTTCCCTCCATTATACCTGGGATTTCCCTAAATTGGCGTCTAACTTCCGCAACCATTTCGCCTGCAGCTTTTCCTACAGCGCTAATTGCCTGTGAAGAAAAGAAGAAGGGTATCATAGCGCCTATGAAGCCTGCGACAAGAACAGCTGGATTGGAGATATCTATAGTAATTGTTTGACCGGTTATCAAATGAACTTCTTCGATGTATGTTTGGAATAATAACTGCGCTGCAAGCAAAGCTGAACCCAACGCAAAGCCTTTTGTTAAAGCTTTAGTTGTGTTTCCTACTGCATCAAGCGCCTCCATTGTTGCCTCTGCACCACCTTCACCAGACATTTCAGCTATACCTGCGGCATTATCAGCAATTGGACCAAAGCCGTCTAAAGCTAAAATCATACCCATAACTGCAAGCATACCCATAGTAGCTAAAGTAGTTCCATAGATTCCTCCTATGAAGGGGTCAATACCGATTTCAGCGCCAAACTGGGTACCAAACCAATACGAAGCTATTAGGGCAATTGCAAGAGATACTATAGGTAAAGCTGTGGTTTCTAAACCAACAGCGAAACCGGTAATAATATTGGTTGCACTACCAGTTTCACTTGCTTTAGCAATCTTTACAACTGGACTTCTGTCGCGACCTGTGTAGTAGTCTGTGATATAGTCTATTGCTACACTTGCAGCTAGACCAGCAAGTAAACAGTAGAAAAGATACATGTTGCCTAACAGGAAAATTGTAGCTATAAAGAACAAGATACCCGCTACTATAGTGGTTACCATTAAACCTTTACGCAATGCCTTCATTGGATGTTTGGCTTCTTTTTCACTAAGTCTAACAAAAGGCATACCGACAAAAGTTGCAAATATTCCTAAAGCTCTAGCTATAAGCGGGAAAATCAGGAAAATCAAGTTGCCAGTGGCTATACTGATAATACCACCAATAATCATACCACCGATGTTTTCGCCAGTAGCAGACTCAAACAAGTCAGCTCCTCTTCCAGCTGAATCACCCACGTTATCGCCTACGTTATCAGCGATTACTGCAGGATTACGCGGATCATCTTCAGGTATTCCTGCTTCAACTTTGCCTACGAGATCAGCCCCGACATCAGCTGCCTTAGTGTAAATTCCTCCTCCAAGCTGTGCAAACAAGGCAATCAAAGAAGCACCAAAACCCATACCTACAATGCCACTAGCAGCATTACGTGCAAGACTTGCTGATTGCGCAGCGTCTAGAGTCCCGAATAGAGCATCAAAACCACCATAAAGCATAAACAGAAAACTTACACCCAACAAAGATAAACCAACAACAGCCAACCCCATTGTAGCTCCACCGTAAAAAGCTGTTTTAAGTGCTTTTTCTGCACCAAACTCTTTTGCCGCAGCAACTGTCCGCACGTTTGCTTTAGTTGCATTATCCATTGCTATGTAACCTGCAGCTAAAGAAGCAACTGCACCCACCAAAAACGCTGCAGCAGTACCTACACCAAAGGGCCCATTAAGTTCACCTGTCGGACCATATGGCAATGCAATCCACAGCAACACGAAAAGCACCACTGTGATAATACCGATGGTTTTGTATTGCCGCTTTAAGAAAGCGTATGCACCTTCACGGATAGCGTTGCCTACTTCCACAGTTTTAGGTCCGCCTGGACTCATTTTACCGATTCTATTCATGAGAATAAGAGAAGCAACAACAGCAAGAACACCTGCGAAGGGTGCAATCCAAAAAATCATGGGGTTATCAAAAGTTAAACTAGTTAACATTTGTAAAGGTATGAACATGTTCAACAACGCATACCCATTTTACTTATATATTTTTCTAACAATTTTTATGTTATACAATGTTTAAATTGACGTTTTAGATACACAAAAAAAAGTCGCTATACTAAAATTTGGGCGAATTTTTCATAAAAAC
>JAAZBP010000110.1 GCA_012513715.1 Thermoproteota archaeon
CTTCTAAAATTAACTTCAAGGTATTAGCTGCCATTGGGCCTTGAATGTCAGGAGCAAACATGAACCTTTCAGCACTAAATTCTATAGTAGTCATTATGACCCATCCTTGCTTGGAGTTTTCTGCTCCATGAGGAACAGCACAAGAAAACTTTACTGCAGTATCTTCGAAAAAAAATGTCTGCCCATCTGCAGCCTCTACTTTTTTAGCATGTTTTCCCCCTGTTCGTAAGAAGAGCTTGGCACGTTCACGTTGACTGACATTTATGTTTTCTTTTGGATTCTTAACTAGCACTGTTTTGTTCTGATAAATTTTGCGTGCTGATTCGTCGCTGTTAGTCCAGTTGACTATCCAATCGGCGTAAGATGGTGTGTGGTGATCAAAGTGGTAATGGCTGATTGTTACTACATCAGCTTTTTCAGCTGCATCTGCAATATCTCTGCGAAGTCTGTTTATGGTTTGAAATTCTATGGGATGCGGTGGAAGATTGAAACGGTATGGACACAGTGAAATTCCAGCATCCAACAGTAAAGAAACATTTGGGGTTTCAACTAGGGTACACATTGAGCGGACACCGAAACTTTCTGAAGCCAGGGGAGTAACCCTGATTTGTTTAAGCGGCTTATTGAAACGACTATTCATTAGCTGACCCATGATATTTTGGTAGCTTATCTATATGTATAAACATTCACAGCTACTAAAATACATAAAATAAGTCTAAAGTATACAGTTATTATGTTGATGAAGCTGCAAACAATCGAATTTATAGTTCTTTCCATAAGTTGCAGTTTACATTCTGTGGAATCTACGGCGTTTAAAGGGTTTGGGTTTTCTCAGTCTTTCACCACATTTCAGGCAGTATGCTTTTCCATTAGATACAGGAACAGGTTTACCGGCTGGCCAAAAATGGTCGTTTGGACATTTGAGGTTAAAATTGAAAGATTGGGTTTCGTAATCCATAGGGTTAGTGGTGATGTCTTTTTTTAGTGATACATTGCTTTTTATTATTTCATGTGGAGGATAAACTACAGCTGGAGTAACTGGTTTTGCATTAATAACTGGTTTAACTGGAGGAGGAGCTTTAGCTGGAGTAGCAGGTTTTACAGGTTTGTTTTGGGTTATTTCTTTTACGGAAATAATATTTTGTGTGGGAATTATAGCCTTAGCTACCTTCGGTGGCAGAGTAATTTTTGACACTTTAGTGGTTGATGACTTTTTTATTTTTATTATCGGCGCTGTAGTTGAAGTTCCGCAGTCAGTACAACGTTCACTGTACTCTGCAAGGCGGCGCCCACATTTTCGACAAAACGGCATATGTTCACTTTAAACTTTTTAGAAAAAAGATGATTCGGCTACCTTTAAACTTTACAGATTAACAAAGCAACCTGAATGTTTAAAGGCTTTCTAGTTAGTTTTTTGAGTGGGTGGGCGATGACGAGTCTGGCCCCGCAGACACAAAGATGATGTGGATCTTGAGTGTGACGTAGTAATAATGATAACTTTAGGTTCCATATCCTGAAGTAAACAGATGATTTACTACCTAAGAGCCCGCCTAAAAGACTTATTGAAAATTGAACTATTAGTTAAATAGTTTAGAGCATAGTATGTTGTTTCTCAAAAAAATTTTTTATTAAATGAAGGCAAGTGATTGTTTTGAGAAATTATTTTCTACTCGCATTTTTCACAACGTTTCGCTGTCTGCTTATAAAGAGTTGTTACATTAGGGTTTTTATCGCCCCAAGTTTCCATAAGCTCATCCAAAATTGTTTTTCTATCTACACCACTCTTTTCTCTGTTTTTGATGTGTTTGTAAACGCCGAATACAGTTGAAGGCCCAATTTCTGATGAGAAATAACCTATTCCTTGATTCCAAGCAAAAAGTGAAAATAACTCGTCTAATTCTTTAACTGTGACTCCCAGAGAATACGCTTTGATAAGTTCTCTTGTTGCTTGCCTAAATCTTGATGCACCTATTGCATTACTCATTGAAAGAAGAAGCTTTGTCTTGATATCGATTTCGGAATTTTCTGTTTCCCAAATGTGTTCCCAAAAATCAACTACGATACCAGCTAATTCATCATCAATTGTTTTGTAGTTCACTATTGCAGTTGGCTTAAAAGGCATGTCTGCGCCGCTTTCAAAGGTTATAGATTTTTTTTCTTTCCGATAGAAATATACTCGATATTCGTGACCTGAAATTTTCTCTGTAACATGTTCAAAACCCAAATCTCTTAGAGCAGAGTATAAAGGCTTAGGCTCAAATGTTTGCACTATACAAAGTCCTTCGCCTACATTGACTTGTTGGGCTCTATGTAGTATAATAGGTAAAAAGTTACTTGTTAAATGTCTCACGTCTATAACGGGAAAAGTTGTTTTGTTTTCTTCCCAATGGGTCATTGTAATATTCTCCTTTTGATTAATGTATCAAGGTAATTTGATTAGCCACTTGAGCTTCTTCAGATATAAAAATAAAGTGGTAGCTCTAGTAGTGTCTGACTTTTGCGCGAGTTTATTTTTTTTCAGGAGGTGTTTCCCATAGTTGTAGTTTCTGTTTCTTTAGTTCGGTTCGTTTCTTCTGTAAATAATTGTACATTGTGTGATGTTCGCATCCGTCTATAATCATTTGTATAGCGTTTCGTGCGGCATCTGCTTGCTCAAAACTTCCTATGATGCCTATTGTGTGACCGTATACGACTACATCCGCTTCAGTTAATTCCTCAATGAGCCGTCTTGTTTTACCTTCTGTTCCTATGATTCTGCTTTTTATGCGTCTGATATCTGATTCTGAGCGACCAAATATGTGTCGCAGGTCAATCATATCAAAAATTTCGTCTTCATTTCGAATGAGCCGGAAGGCAGTTTCAGGTTTAAAGCCTCTGCCTATAGCTGTTACAAGGTCTTTAGCTCTTAATAGTAAAGAGGGATCTTGAGCTTTCTCTGAAAGAATTATTGTTACACTACCTTCAGTGTCTATGTCTAAAGTTACCTCGAGTTTATCTTCAATATACTTTTTTATTCTACCATCAGGACCAATAAGTACGCCTACGCGTTCTTTTGGAATTCTAACAAACATGTCTGGACCAGGCATTATTTACCAACAACCAATTTGTATAGTTCTTCAATTGGAATAACTTTAACGTTTAGGCGACTAAAGAATCTATTCACGTTAGCTATATCACGTTTTAACATGAAGTCAGCTAGTGGGTGCTGAATTGAAACTGACTGAGACACATCAAAAACCACTGGCTTACCTTTCCACATCATAATATTGTATTCGCTTAAGTCGCCATGAACAATCTTAGCTTTTTTGTAAAGTCGTTTGAGATAAGTAACTATTGTTTTGTAAACTTTGTCAGGGTTTGTTGGCGCCTGTTCTTTCAAAGAAGGCATATTAACGCCGTTTTCACCAATAAACTCCATAACTACAACGTTGCTTTTGACTGCAATAGGTTTTGGCACATTCACCTTAGCATCTTCAGCTTCTCTTAAATTACGGAACTCTTTTTGTGCCCAAACAGCAATCAAAGATCTTGTGTCATGTTTGACATCTTTGAATCTGGGGTCACCTTCAATGTATTTGTGCATACCCTTCTTGAATTCAGCAGAAGAAGTCAAATAGATCTTTACTGCTATGTCTGAACCTTCCTTGTTTTTACCCCAGTAAACACGGGCTTCCTTACCGGAACTTACAACACCATTAAGCTCGTAAATTACGCCATCATTCATCAAATTAAAAATGACCATACGGGTCTTCTGATCAAAGACTTCTTCGATTGTAGCTCTTTCACTTGATTTATCGTGAATTAGCATTCGGTCTCTACGTTCAACTGCTTTTTCGCGATGTGATAGGCGTTCATGAGCTCGTCTTGACATAAATATTCAGCAAGATATACTATGTAGAGTATTTAAAAGCACTTAAACAGAATACCGCAAACTATTAAGAAAAATCAAAATAATAATTCAAAAGCATGGTTTCATTCTGAAAAGTGTAGGAATTAAAGGTTCAAAAGACCTTTACGCCTTAAAGTCTCTGCTTGGGCATGTGTATAACGCCAAACTACATCACCGCGTGTATCTGTTTGAAAGTCCCATGGTGAAACAATAACTATGTCTCCATCTCGTATCCACACACGACGCTTCATTTTACCGCGTATTCGACATAATCTTTCGGCGCCATCTTGACATTTAACTTGGATGCGATCAAAACCGAGTAGTTTTGATACTACACCTAGTACTTCGCCTTCTTCAGGATATTTCATCTCACTGATTGCGCCTTCGTTTAACACTTTTTTCTTACCCAAACAGTCAGCCTCGAATATTCTGATTTTAAACCTATTGTTTTTTCTTACTTAAAAGCATGTTTATTAGTGTAGATATTTTTTTCTGAATTTATTTAGCTTTTAAAAGTACTTGTAAAGTTATTCTGCGGGTGTTATTTCTACATGGTAAAGATAGGGCCAATTCTTTCCAGTTATAAATAGCCGATTTGTTTGCTCGTCATATGCTATACCATTTAAGACATCATCGTAACCGCGGGGACCATAAAGTCCTGTTAAATCTATCCAGCCTTTAACAGTACCAGTGTGAGGATCTATTATAGCAATTTTATCTTCCTTCCAAATATTAGCATAAATTTTGTTATTAATGTATTCAAGTTCATTCAATTCAGTAACTGGTGCATCACCATCTTTAACGGTGATTTCCCCAATTTTATCGTATGTAAGGGGGTCTAAAAAAAACAAAGTTGAACTGCCATCACTCATAATCAACCTTTCTCCATCAAAAGTTAAACCCCAACCCTGCGTTTGATAATCAAAAGTGCGAAGTAAATCAAATGTTTCTTTATCGTAAACGAATCCGCGTTCACTGAGCCAAGTTAATTGTATAAGAGTATTATTTACAATTACTAATCCTTCAGCAAAATACTCATCAGATAACTTATGCTCCTTTAATATGTCACCAGTTTCTAAATCTATTTTACGCAGATAAGAAGACCCCCAACCGCCGACACTCTCAAATAAGAAGCCATCATCATCAAAAACTAATCCTTGGGTGTACGCAGTGGTAGAACGAGGGTAAACATTAATTATTTTATAATTATAGAAACGCGGTAAATCTGATGGTGAAGAGTTCTGATTAAGATTTAAAGCCACTACAGAAATTGCCGCTACGAATATGACAATTATGAGTAAGCCAGTAATTAAATGCTTTTTATCCATAGAAAATCAAAAGTAGACATTCAAACTAATATGTAAATCGTTAAACCAGCAAAAATATCTAGCGAAACACTTAAGTGCAGAGAAAATCTATGATGTGTCTCAGACCACAAAATAGGTGTTGAAAATCAATTGGCTGTAGAAGGTTTTTTCGAAAACAAAAAGGAACCAGTAGAAGCCAAAGTCGGCGACTTAACCCCACAATCAAAGGCTGTTAACGTCACGGCCAAGGTAGTATCAAAAACTGAAATACGCGAAATTCCAATGGGCCGAGATGGCTCTCCACACAAAGTCAGTGACGCCCTAATCGGCGACGAAACAGGTGTAGTTTATCTGACTTTATGGGACGAAAACATTGAGAAAGTAAATGAAGGCGACACAATACGTGTCGAAAACGGCTACGTAACTCTATTCAAAGGAAACATACGCTTAAACATAGGCAAATACGGCAAAATAGAACCAGCACAAGAAGCATTAACTGCTGATGTAAACACAGAAAACAACGTTTCAAGCAAAACATACGAACAAGAAAGACGCCCATTCAGAGGAAGACGAGGATTCAGCAATTTCGGCGGAAGAGATAGACGCGGTGGCGGCGGTTTTAGCGGCGGTCGCGGAGATCGACGCAGTAGCGGCGGTTATAGACCAAGATACTAAACTTCCAATCTATTAAGAATAAGAATTTTTTTCTTTTTTTGATTTTTATATTTTCACATAATAAAACAACTGATTATCGGTCACGAATTAGTAATTTTTCGATTTTAGAAAACAAATTTTTTTAATAAAAACTTAAATCTCCAGCAGCAGTTCATCCAGTTAAAGAGGAGTTAATCTTAATTGGCAACTAAAGAAAACGAACCTAAACCAACAGCAGAAGAGTTACTTGCAAAAGCCAAAAAACCCGCACAATTGTCACCGTCTATGCACAGATTTTATGAAGGAAAAATGCAGGTCATACCCAAATGTGTAATCAGAAGTGTAGATGACTTTGCTATTTGGTACACTCCAGGTGTAGCTGCAGCATGCAAAGAAATTCAAGCTAACCCAGACAAGTCATTTGAATTGACTAACCGGTGGAACTATGTTGCAGTAGTCACAGACGGCACACGTGTTTTAGGTTTAGGTAATATTGGTCCAGAAGCTGCAATGCCAGTCATGGAAGGCAAAGCACTGATATTCAAGTACCTTGGAGGAGTTGACGCTTTTCCGATTTGTCTTAGAACAAAAGATCCAAATGAGATAGTTAAAATCTGCAAAACACTTGAACCAACTTTTGGGGGAATAAATCTAGAGGATATAGAAAAACCGAAATGTTTCCAAGTGCTTGAGCAAGCTCGATCTGAAATGCAGATACCAGTTTGGCATGATGATCAACAAGGAACGGCTACAGTAATTTTAGCAGGATTAATTAACTCTTTTAAGCTTGTAGGCAAGAAACCTAAAGAAAGTCTAATAACACTTGTAGGCTCAGGAGCTGCAAATTTAAGGACAGCATATGTGCTTATAAAATGGGGAGTAAAACCAGGCAATATAATTCTAGCAGACAGTAAAGGTGTTGTCCACAAAAACAGAAAAGACATAATAAAAAACGAAGACCCATGGAAGTATGAGTTAACCCAAAAAACTAATTCAGAAAACAGGACAGGAACAATTCAAGAAGCATTCAAAGGTGTAGATGCAGTAGTCGCTGCTTCACAACCAGGACCTGATACCATAAAGAAAGAATGGATAAAGAGCATGGCAGATAACTCAATCGTATTCGCCTGTGCAAACCCAATCCCAGAAATTTGGCCATGGGAAGCAGAAGAGGCAGGAGCAAAAATCGTCGCAACTGGACGCAGCGATTTCGCTAATCAAGTTAACAATAGTTTAGGTTTTCCAGCAATATTCCGAGGCGTCTTAGATGTGAAAGCAAAAACTATAACTGACGACATGTGCATTGCAGCAGCAACAGAACTTGCAAATTATGCTGAAGAAAGAGGCATGAATGAAAAAGACATATTGCCAAGAATGGATGAATGGGAAGTTTTCCCCAGAGAAGCAGTAGCATGCGCCTTAAAATCAATTGAGCAAGGTGTAGCAAGAATAAAACCAAGCAGACAAGAATTATATGACCGCGCATCAACTATTATTTCAAATGCTAGGCAATCTACTGAGTTACTAATGAAACATGGTTTGATTAAACAAGCACCGAAAGAGAAAGATTTACTAAAATAACTTCTAATTTTTTTGAAAAATTAAATACAATGCTTATTTTTTAAAATCTAATAGAAAAGAGGTTAAACAGGAATAATTCTTACAATATTTCTCTTTTCTAACCTACGTAGTGCATCTATACATTCATCTTTTTTAGCACCCAAAACGTTAAGGTTAGAGATTATTTCCTTAATTGAAACACTAGGGTTACCCAATGCTTCATTTCTTTTATGGAGATGCAGAACAATTGACTTCTCTAATTTGCCACAGCGCCAAGTTGTGTTTCGGAGCAAAATCACTATCGTTTGAACAAGGGTCTGCTCGTTTGATTTTCTTCCACGGGTTTCGCCCATTTCATACACCGGTTGTGGATTAAACGGTTTCAATTGATTTAAACATTTATTCAGTAATTGAATAGTATTTTTAGTTTTAAAATAATTTAGAGGCTTTTTTTAAGGTATAGTCCATGTTTTTTTCCGTAGTATCGTTCTAGTTTATCTGTTATTCGGTAACCAAGTTTGCTGTAAAGTTTTATAGCTGCATTATTGTCCTCGCGGACTTCTAAGCGGCATTCACTTATCCCTCTTTGCTTTAGCATAACTTCAACTTCACCCAGTAACTTTGAAGCGATTTTTTTGCGCCGATAATTTGGGGCAACGTTTAAGGTTATTATATGTCCATATTCTATTTCGCTTATTTCCACTTGAGCAATTATGAATCCAGTAACTTCCAAGTTAACCTTGGCAACTAAAGCAATTGTATTATAGTCAGTTAATAGATAGGCAATTTGTCGCCTAGTAAATGCTTCTTCATCGAAGCATTTTTGCTCAATTTGGCATAATATATCAAGAAGTTTTATGCTTGCTGTTTCAATTTTTAAATCCATGATTTTGCTCTAAAGAGTAATTACTACTGTTTTGTTTTTAGTTTTTTCCGTTACCTAACGAATTGACTGCATAAGGTTTCAGTTCTAAATATTGCTGAGCAACAAACCCTGCGAAAAAGCGGAACCAGAGAGTAATAATTCTTGTTAATATTGTAGCTGTTGCAGCTAAAGCTGGATTGATACCCATTGCGATGTATAGTGTTGTCATAGTTGCCTCTGGGAGTCCAATTTCAAAGGGTATGCCAACGGGTATTGATTTAACTGCCAAAACAATTGCTGCAGTAACAAGAATTATACTTATTGAAACTGTGTGACCTAAAGAGAGGAAGACAAGGTAGGGTATACTTAGACTAAATAACCATGTTAAACACATATAAAAAAAAGATAAAAAGAGAGGTTTCTTGTTCTGTTTATATAGCAACATTGAATCGTGGAAGTGAGTTGTGGACTCCATTGCTTTAACTTTGAAGTTATCAAGAGTCCATTTTCCCCTCGAGACTCTTTGAGCCAGATTAACTACCCAGTCAATAACTCTGAGAGTCCATGTTTTTTTGAAGGACAATATAGTCATTGCAATTGTTAATGCAGCAATAGCTACTACTATTAAGACAATTAAGTTGAACATTTCAAGCGACGAGAACCCTTCAAACGGAAGTAAAACAACTCCTAAGACTATAACAATTACGTTTAGAGTCATACCCAACAATCTGTGGGTAAAAAGTGAAGCTATGGCTTTTCCAAATGTGCCACATTTATCGCGGGTGATTAAATAGGCACGTGTAACTTCTCCGCTAATAGATTCAGCTGGAAGAAGAATATCTACATACAAACCGTACCACACATATAAGAAGGCTTTTTTCACTGATATTTTGATGTTTAAGTGGTTGGTTAATGTACGCCAAGATATAGTATAAAATAAAACTTCAATTAATCCGCATAGTAAGGCTACCCCAAAAATCAGCGGATTCGCAGTTTTCGCTGTATCTATAATTCCTATAATGTCTACTTGAAAGAAATATATGTACAAAAAAAAACCGAGTAAACCTATCAGTGGAAAAAGTACTGTTTTCCAAGTGAATTTTGGTTTAGGCGGTTCCATTAACATCAACGTAAACATTGCAGGTATAACTTTGCGATTATATACTTTATCTAAATCTAACTAAATGTATCTTTGCTAAAACCCGTTTTTCTTAGCCCAATATCATTCTGCAGTTATTAGTGTAAAAAATTGAGCGCTGTTAGAGTTACGAACCCAGTTTATAGTTAAGTAAAAGACTACTTTTCCACTAATCTTAAGGTCAAAGCTATATACTTGAAGGTAAAAGCATATATCTAATAGTTAATCTTTTTCCATTTCACGTTAACCCCGAGATAGGCGAAACCATGGATTTAACGCAAAAAATCCTTAATCTCAAAAAAGAGAAAAAAGCCGTAATTCTGGCTCATAATTATCAACGTCCTGAAATCCAAGACATAGCAGACTACGTAGGCGACAGTATAGAACTAAGTCGTAAAGCAGCCGAGGTGAAAGATGCAGAAATAATTGTTTTCTGCGCTGTTGATTTTATGGCTCAATCTGCAGCCATCATGAACCCACATAAAAAGGTGCTATTGCCCTGTTCAGGTGCACGATGTCCTATGGCGCAAATGCTTACGGTTGATGAAGTTAAAAGAGCAAAAAAACAGCATCCAAACGTGCCTGTTGTTCTTTATGTTAACACTTTAGCAGAATGCAAAGCTGAATCTGATATATCCTGCACCAGCGCTAATGCCGTAGAAGTAGTAAACTCTCTAAATGCAGACACAGTTCTTATGGGACCAGACAGTAATCTAGCCGCATACGTAGCTAAGAAAACAGGTAAAAAAGTAATTCCTATTCCTCAAAGAGGTTTTTGCCCAACACATATTCTATTCCAACCCGAAGATGTTCTTGCCCTAAAAATGCAGCATCCTAATGCAGTGGTAATGGCTCATCCTGAATGCACAGTAGAAATGCAGCAGGTTTCAGACTTTATAGGGAGTACTTCAAAGATGTGCCGTTACGCAAAAGAGTCTAAAGCTAAAGAATTCATTGTGGGAACTGAAGAAGGAATATTGCATCGGCTTCAAAAAGAAAATCCTGACAAAAAATTTTATGTAGCATACGATAGAGCTGTCTGCCCTAATATGAAATTGACTACACTTGAAAAGGTATATAACGCGCTTAAAGAAGAAAAAAACGTAGTTGAAGTCCCTGAAGCAGTAGCAAAAAAAGCTAAATCTTCACTAGAACGTATGTTTAAAGTTAAAAGTTAAACATTCACTATCATCGATTTAAGAATTTTTACGCCTCTTCTGGTTGCTAAGTCATCGCTTAAATGTCTTATTTCTGAGCCTTTGCCTTTCACTGCGATTACTTCTAGACAGTCATGTTCACCTAAGTGAATATGCATAGTTGAAGAAATAAGATCTGAATGATGATGCTGCGAATTTGTCAAATCACTTTCTAATCCACGGGTTTCATGGTTATATACCATTAAAATAACCCCTGTCTGATTTGCGTCTGCTTCTTGGAGCCATTTACGTTCTGAAACAAAAAGCCTTACTGCATCCTGAATAGCTTTTGAACGGCTTTCATAACCCATTTTGTCTATAATAGCATCGAAGTCATTTAGAAGTTCAGGTGGAAATGTTACACCTACGCGCACGATTTTGGACATTTCAATCACAGTTAAAATGCGTTTTTCTCCCTAAAAGCTTTTAGAAAACATTTAAGCAAGACTAACTTTGACACTTCACCCTTTTTAAAAAATGATAAAAGAATATCGAAAAGCTAAAAACCAATTCTTAAAAGTTTAGATTAAAAAGTGGGTCATGTGTAAAATATTATGTAAGTCAATATTCCGAATACCAAAGATACACTCCACAACAGTGTAGTTGCATCCATTAGTCGTTTACGTTTAAAGCATCCTGAAATATCAGTGTATTTTGGAAGCCAAGCAATCAACAAAAAGAACCCTAAAATAAGCGAAAGAACGCCAGTTACAGCGTGAACCCAAAGAGTTTGGACACCAATATTATTTATTTCACCTGTAAGATAGGAGAATCCGCCAATGAAAGATGGTACCATAGCAAACAGGAAATTTATGAAGTGCAGCATTAAAGCTACACCCATTAAAGAACCGTGAAGTTTGAAGTTTTTTTTAGCTTTATAGTATAAGGCGCCAGTTAATAGAATAAATGCTATTATTTGGATTAATAGAGTTAAATCTACAATTAAAACTGCATTTGTTCCAAAAAGTCCAGACACAAGTTTTACCTCAAAATACATTATTGTGAGTTTTTTGTATAAAAAACCTCCGTTAACAGGATTATTCTCTGATTTCAAAAAACCATTTAATCCATGTTTCTAAATCAGATCCATGAAGTGTTTATAGAACTTTTTTTCAAGTGAATGTATGTTCACAAAAAAATTAATTTTGAGTTATTTGAATAAAAAATTTCATTTACTTAGTATAGGAAGTACAACATCAAAATTATTAAAAGAAAGACAATGTTGAAAAGCTTTTATGCAGCTCTAAGTATTGTCTGGAGTAATGTCAGGTCGAGAATTCTTTCAAAAAAGATACGAACAAATAGGTTGGAAACTAAAAGAGGTTAATCTGAAGCAAGCAATAAGGGTTAACCAAACGTATTCAAAAGAAAAAAATCTTGTTAACCGCCTTTCTGGGTTAGGTTTGCATCTAGAGAAAATTCCTTTTTTAAATAACGGTTATTGGGTTTTAGAGTCAAGAGTTTCAGCAGGTGCAACAGCTGAATATCTTTTAGGATATTACTCAATTCAAGAAGCAGCCGCTCAGATACCAGTTTCTCTGTTTAGTAATTTAAAAGGAAAAAAAGTTCTTGATGTTGCCGCGGCGCCAGGAGGTAAAACTGTACAGTTATCAGACTTGATGGAGAATACTGGCGTAATTATAGCTTTGGATGTGGATAAACGCCGTTTAAATGCTTTGGGAAATCATTTAGAACGTTGCCATGTAGCAAATACAGTTGTTTACCTTTTAGATGCCAGACAAGTTTCAACATTGAAGTTAAAGTTTGATAGGATCCTATTGGATGTGCCTTGTTCAGGTAACTTTGTGACAGACAAAAACTGGTTTAAAAATCGAACCTTAAAAGATATTGAACGCAACGCTAAACTTCAGAGAGAAATTTTAACTAAAGCAATTGACTGTTTAGCTGACCAAGGGGAGATAGTTTATTCTACATGCTCTCTGGAACCAGAAGAAAACGAAGTCAACATGGATTGGGCTGTAAAACATCTTGATTTACAGATTCAAGAGGTTGACTGTTATGGAAACGAGGGGCTGACAAGTGTATTTGGTAAACAGCTAGATTCATCAGTTAGACTATGTAAACGGATTTGGCCGGGTGAAACACAAGGATTTTTTGTGTGTAAACTCAGAAGGAGCAAAAAAGATGAAAGCAAAGGCAATTACTAATTTTTTAAGCGGATTAGGTGTACCGCTAGTAATAAATCCGGATTTGGTAATTGAGAAGAATGGACGTTACTATCTTACTAATCCTGTTTTAAAGCAAATTATTAGGCAAGATTTTTTTTATGCAGGTGTTTTTTTGGGTAAAGTTAAAAACGGTAAGTTTTTTCCTAGCTTTAACTTGTTAACTATGATTTCAAAGAAAGGCGCAAACCGAATAATTATAGATAAAAAATCTGCTTGGCTGTTTATTTGCGGTCGAGATATTTTGGTTAAGGGTGTAATTCGCATTTTAGGTCCTGCTAAAAAAAATTCAAACGTATTAGTGGTAAATGAGTTTGGTGAATGCTTAGGTTTTGGAAAAATTGTTGGGAATTTGAGCAATAAAGAACGCAGTAACGATGTTGCGGTTCAGAATGTATCTGACATTGGAGATTTTCTGCGACGAGAGCGGTAAATGTGAGTTTATGGATATTTATCGAGTGTCTGTTACGATTTTAAGTGTTTTTTATAGCCTAAACAAAATTTAAACAATAATACATTATTTCAAAAAATCGATGAATTAATGAACACTTATCAACATTAAACAAACAATAAGCTTATATATGTTTACGTTTAATGTGTTTTCCATAACACATAAAAAGTGAGCCCATATTTAACAAGGAGAGTATTGGAAAGTTGAAAGATTTTAAAAACGCCACATGGAAAGAACAAGTTTCCAAAATAATCCAACAAATTCAAGAGAACGATGTAAAATATGTCAGACTGCAATTCACGGACATAAACGGTTTTCTTAAGAACTTAGCAGTAAGCTCAAAAAGTATCGAAAGCATATTTGAAAACGGTCAGTCCTTTGACGGTTCATCAATTACAGGGTACAGACCAATTGAAGAGTCAGATATGGTACTTTACCCTGACCCGACAACATTCGCGATTTTGCCATGGAGACCAAAAGAGAAATCTTCTGCAAGACTCATCTGTGATATTTACACACCAGAAAACAAACGTTTTGAAGGTGATCCACGTTATATCTTAGAAAAAACTGTAGAGAAAGCTGCAAAATCAGGATACACATTCATCTGTGCACCAGAACTAGAATTTTTCATAGTCAAAGAAAGCGAAAACGGGGGTTTACCAACTCCAATAGATTTAGCAGGCTACTTTGATTTCCACCCAGGCGATTTAACTGATGACTTACGCCGGGATATCGCAGATACTGCCGAAAAATTCGGAATAGAGATTGAGATAAGCCACCACGAAGTAGCTTTGGGGCAAAACGAAATTGACTTCAAATACGGAGAAGCAATCGAAACAGCTGATCGCGCCATAACAATGAAAATGTGTGGCAAAGTAGTAGCTGCTAGAAACGGTTACGTGACTACATACATGCCAAAACCATTCCAAGGCATAAACGGAAGTGGAATGCACTGCCACCAAAGTCTCTGGAGCGCAGATCTTAAACAGAACTTGTTCTATGCTGAAGATTCAAAGAGAGGCTATTTATCAGACCTCGCCAGAAACTACATTGGAGGTCAATTGGCTCACGGAAGAAAAATGGCGGCAGTTTTGAACTCGTGGCCGAATAGCTATAAACGTCTCGTCCCAGGTTATGAAGCTCCAGTTTATCTTGCATGGGCACATAAAAACCGTTCACCACTTATCCGAGTTCCAAACTTCGGCGGAAGAAAAGCCGCAGCTAGATGTGAAATAAGATGCCCAGACGGAGCAGGTAACCCATACCTACAATTTGCAGTCTTGTTAGCTACGGGATTAGACGGGATTAAGAATAAAATTGACCCCGGAGACCCTGTTGAACTAAACGTTTACCACATGAGCTATGAAGAACGCAAACAACGAGGCATAGTTTCGTTACCAGAAAACCTCAAAGAAGCTCTTGACGAACTTGAAAGCAGCGATTTAATGCGTGAAACACTTGGAGAAACCGCTTTTGAGAATTTCTTGCGTGAAAAACGCAGAGAATGGGACCTCTACAGAACACAAGTAACTGAATGGGAAGTTAACCGTTACATCAAACGTCTCTAAACAACCAAAAAGGTTAGACTTTTTTTAACTCTAACCTTAATTTTTAATTTCCTCAACCAAATTTTTTAATGTAACTTGTTTTTGTTTTCTATTCACTAAATCTTTGAGTACAACAGCGTCTTCTTTTAGCTCCCTTTCTCCTACGATGACAGCAAAACCTATTTTACGTTTATCTGCATCTTCTAAAGCCTTAACCATTTTTCTTCCCATAACTTCAAACTCTACAGCAACACCAGATAATCTAAGGCTCTGAGCTATCTTAAATGCTTGAGTTCTTACTGCATCAGTAATTGGAATAACAACAACACGTTTTTCAGTAGTCAATTCGAAAGTTGTACCTTGAATTTGCAGCGCAAGAGCTACTCTGTCTATACCATGTGCGCAACCAACTGCAGGAGTAGGTTCACCCCCGAAGGTTTCGATTAATCTATCATATCTGCCTCCGCCACCAAGGGCAATATCTAATTGCGGAATGTAAACTTCGAATATCATACCTGTATAGTATTCTAAACCTCTCGCAAAAGCTGGTTCAAGTGTAAGTTTAATATTAGTGCTTTCGGTAATCAAATTCAATGTTAGATGCAGGTTTTCTACCGCGATTTTTGCTTCATCATAATATTCGAGGTAGCTTTTCATTTTTTCAATAGTCTCTTGCCAGTTTTCGCCTTTAATATTGATTAAACCTTTCAAGGTTGTGCGGCATTTTTCTGAATCTACCAGTTTTAGTGCAGAATCTAAGTCTTTTTTATCCATAAGCTGCAATACATTATTTTGTGTTTTTTCGTCAATACCGTCTGCGTTTAATATGCCACGTATCACACCTATGCTCCCGATTTTGAAAGCATAATATTTGAGCCCTAAATTCGTCATTAAAAAGTTGGTTAACAACACAATTTCAGCGTCTGCTTCAGGTTTATCAGAACCAATCAACTCAAAATTTGATTGCCAGAACTCCCGGTACCGTCCTCGTTGAGGTTCATCATATCTATAAACAGTACCACTAGAGAATAATCTAAGTGGTTTAGGTTCATTTTTTAAGTTACTGGTCACTAAACGAGCTATCGAAGCTGTAAATTCAGGCCGCAGGGCTACTTGTCGGTCGCCTAAGTCTTTGAAAATAAACATGCGTTGCCGAATTTCTTCACCTGACTTTGCACTTAAAAGATCCAGAGATTCAACATGTGGAGTTATTACTTCTCTAAAACCATAAAGATTGGCAGTTTTCCTTGCCTTTGTAACAATGTAGGTGAAAGCTTGTGCTTCTTGCCCGATGAGATCTCTCATTCCACGCACAGGTTGAAAACTTGGCATACTATGTTTCTCCTAAGACTGGTTTAAGATTGTACTTTGCTCTTTTAAAACCCTCGCTTACGGAATGAAATTGGGGCATATAAAAAACACTGAAGATGATTAAGGTACCTGTTTGTTCTAAAAAGGTGGAACTGGCAAACCTAATAATAGGGCTACAACGAAACCAGCAGCCAACCCTAACATAATTGGGAAAGGTAAACCTGGAAACAGACCTCTTTTTTCGAGCATATAGAATGTTAAAACTGATCCTGCTAGTACACCAATTAAGGCTGCGATTACAGGGAAAATACTTCCGAGGAAAGTTTTAAACATTAACCCTGTCAACATTGAATAAAACACTAAGTCACCTAAACCCATTTGGATGTCCTTAAAAGAGTAACTTAAACCTTGAAGGTCATCTAAACCTGATTGAGCGATTTTACCTACTGGACCCTTGTAGACGGCTATAACGTCATAGAATGATAAGAAAACTAAAATGACTACGGCACTCCACCAGGGAATAGAGGCTCCAAAGAAGATGCCTAATGCGCCACCAACACCAATCACTGCCACATTACGCACTACTCCACCGAAGCGAAATATGGCTAAGTCAAAAACAACTGTAAGTATAATCATCAATGGAATAATAAGTAACCTAAATTGTGGGAAATAAGAAAATATAGCGTCTAAATAAAACCACGATAAAAGTAAAGAAGCAGTAGTCATTGATATGATGATTAAAGTTTTAACTATTTTTTTACTTCCCCGCTTTATTAGAAGATAGAATACTGTTGCAGCTACTGCAACAAGAACAACAAAATACAAAGCGTTACCTACAGGCGCACCTGGAGTTTCTTCAGGTATAGGCATAACTGGAATAGTTGTTGATTGCTGTGGAATAAGCAGAAACGCACAGGCTAAACCAAAAAGCATACTAGCCAATACGGGCATCAAATAGACAAAATGAAACTTAAACTTGTCACTTTCGCCTAATGGTTTTTTTTGTTGTTGTTCAGACATTTTCAGTTACCCTAAACTTTTTTGTAAGGCTTTAAGTTAGTTAATATCCTCTTACAGAATAAGCTTTGTATTTTTATTCATTACCAAAAAAGAACTAGAAAAAAATCAATAATCGGTTTTAAAGATATTTTAATCCGTGGGAAATCTGCGTAGAAACAAAACCCTTTTTTATTGAATTCAAAATCGAGTCAACATTCAAATCTGCCTCGATAATTGAGCAGACACTGAACAAGTCTGAAACCTGATGTGCATCACTTCCTGCAGTTCCAGGTAAACCTAAACTTTTAGCTAAAAGTTTAGCTTGGGCATTGGCTTCTTTGGTTGAACCACCGTTTAATACTTCTATAGCATCAACTTTGTAGTCTCGAGCACATTCACCCATACCGTAGGTACGGAAAGGATGGGCAACAATTGAGACAGCATCAATGGATTTAGCGTAGTCAACTACAACTTCAGGAGTCCAAGGTTTAGGGGGCAATTCATCAGTACCTAAGACTATTATATCTCCGATTGGAGTGCTTATTTCTACACCTGGAATAATTAGGATGTCACTGTAAACAGAAGCCAATTGAACTGTTAACTTTACACCCCTTACACTGTCATGGTCAGTTACAGCTGCAACTTTAATGAAGCTGTGAGCTGCTAACATGTCAACTAAGGTTTTTGGTTGAACAACTGCATCAGCAGAATAAACAGTGTGTATGTGTAAATCAGCACCTAAAGGCTCGATTGTTTCATCCCCATAATCGATAACAGTATAGAGAAGGGTATATTGGGCTGGCTGTAAAAAAAGTTTCTTGAATTTAGCAGAATACTAAAGAGATTAACAAAAAAAATACATTATTTCTCTAATTAAATGACCCTATTAAAAAAATAAAAGAGGCTATTTTGACAAAATTTCCTCTAGATTCAGTATAAGGTCTTTGTTGCTTACGAGATTTGTTTCAACACAATTGAAAGTTAAACCTTTGGAATCACATACTTGTTTACAGGCCTTCTTAATTGTGTCTTCCCATAGTTTAGAGTCGTTTAGCAAAGTTATACTTTGGTAACTATTGCTTTGTATGTAGTCAGCAACTTGATCTGCAACATAATTGATGGTCTCCAAATCTAGTGGTAAAGCAATCTCATGTTGAGATAAAGGGTAGACTTCATCGAGTTCTAATGGAATAACGCCGAAGGGAGCAGCATACACGCAAACGTGAAGTTGAGAAGATTTTTCCGGACCTAAAAGTCTGAGTAACTGCCTGATTTTCTTAAACTCTGGCGCTTTATGAAAAGGCTTATTTCGGGTCTGAGGTACAAGTAACAGGGTACACGCATTTTCTGGGGAAGTATACCTCTGGCTTAAACGTTTACGGTAACGTGTGATTTCTGGTCTTACAAGCCCCATTGAGTTAAAGTAGAAGTATCCGCTGCTTTTCACTGTTGGACTATATTTTTCAATGAAGTCTTCGTGGCCCCGTAACCGTTTAAGTGCAGTTAAAAGTGCTGGATGAGCGTGTAAACGCATTTCGGTGTGCTCCCAAAGTCGTCCATCCCGAATTGCCTGTTTTATTCTTCTGATTTCTGCTAGACAAACATACAAGTTGTGTTCAGCAAGAAAGACTTCACGTTCCTTCGCTGACTTCTGTTCTAAACCGCGGGGTGTGTCTGTGGAGCAACGTGGACAACTACATGGAAAATAATCAAGTTCTGAAAGCCGCCAAGTACCATTCTCAGTCATATAACGGTTTTCTCGTGCGTAAAGCGCATAAGCCGCAGAATCAAACAGGTCACAACCTAAAGATACAGCAAGCGCAAACATTGATGGGTGACCAGCACCAAAAAGATGCAACGGACGCTCAATCGGTAATCCCTTTTTAGCAGTTATAATCATGTCTGCTAAAACATCATATCTGTAATTTTCCATAACTTCAGTAGGACTACCCAAGGCATGGATTGAAAACGGAAGCTTACCCATTTCTACTGCTGAACTTGCTACAAGATCAAGGTGTCTTCCACCCTGAACAGGCCCTACCCAAAGGATATCATCACGAGTTTTCATATCAAAGAACGATTTTGCACGTCGCAGCGTCTCAGCTACTGTAACTTCAGCTTGTTCTTTAGTGACTTTCCATCCTGTAGGTATGTCAAGTATTGTTGCTATGTCACTGCCTATTCCTTCTTGATATGCCACAATTTCTTTTTGAGAGACTTCTACTTCTCCATAAACAAGAATCTGGTAAGCACCGGAGTCAGTCATTATTGCCCCATTATAATCTAAGAATTTATGTAACCCCAACTCTACTGGAGTTTCTTTATAACGTTTTTTTAAGATGTAAGAGTTTGTGATTATAGCTTCGCAACCAAAGGTCTCCTTGAGTCTTTTTGGAGGTATAGGCTGTATACGGGGATTTATAACTGGAAAAAGCAGAGGTGTTTCCACTGTGGCAGATTTAGTTTTAAGTTTTCCTATCCTACCAAGCAAGTCTTTATCTTTTATTTCAAAGCTCAAAGTGAAACCTAAACATGAATCGTTAGTCACGTATAAAAAACATTAGTTTAAACTTATGATAGACTAACGATAGAAGTATTCATGATCACCAATTACCAGTTAACGCTAAGATTATCGCCAAAATTGACAGGGTAAAAAAGGTTAATTCAGCCTTCATGAAGAAAAATCAAAGGTGTGTTTAAAAAAAGTAACCGGGATTAGACATCCTTATATCGTTTTGTTTATCTAATACCCAGTTAAAGTGCATTTACATGGTCTGCTCAATTGACATGATTGAAAAACCTACACTAAATAAGCCTATACTACTTGAAGGGTTACCAGGAATAGGTTTTGTAGCTAACATTGCAACGTTGCATCTCATTAAAGAGTTAAAAGCTACTTTGTTTGCTAGGATAACTTCCTCTTCTTTCCAAGACTTCGCTGTTACATCAGAGGATGGGTCAGCAAAAACACCGATAAACGAACTTTACTATGCCAAATTAGGAGACAACAAACAAGATTTGATTATTTGGTATGGTAACACTCAGGCTCTTACAACAGCTGGACAATACGAGTTAGTTGGAAAGGTGCTAGATATTGTAGAGATGCTAGGGTGCCAATTTGTTATTTCAATTGGCGGCTTCAAAAAAGATGAGGTACAAGCAATTCCTGCAATCTATAGTACAGCAACAGACTTAGAAACTATGGAACAGGTACTGAATTTAGGCACAAAAGTTATGGTTGGTCATGTATTTGGAATAGCTGGTTTATCTATTGGGATGGCACGTATTAGAAGTCTGAAGGGTTTCTCGCTTTTGGTGGATACACCAGGAATGGAACCGGACAATAATGCTGCCAAGCATGCATTAATCACTTTGGAAAAATTCTTGAACCTAGACGTTGACCTATCTAATTTAGAAGATAGCACCAACGAGATTAAAAAAACACTTGAGACTTTTGGTTTAATTCGAACAGCATCAGAAGAAAAGAAGAAAGAGGAGCAGCAGCTGCGCTGGTTTATTTAGGATTTAAAGTCACTCATGAACTGCAGATACACTTTTTGCACACGATCAGCAGCTGGACCTGAACCTTCAGTGACGCCTTTTTCTGTTAATTTCACTTTATCCATCACCCAAATGAAGCCCTGATCCTCATAGAGCTTAACCATTGTTGGGAAAACTTTTTCCATTCTCCCAGCAAGAGCTTTGAGGTCAAAGGGTTTTTCTGCAGTAGCTATATGAGCAACTACACTTCCATTAAGAAAAACGCGGTGTGATAATTTTGCTGTTTCGTCTTTGGCGTCAGCTAAACAAAGACTAAGATTTTCAGGGTTAATTCCGATTAGTGTACCATTGAAGGTTTTTCCGGTGGTTGTAACAACAGCGACAGTTTTTTCTGCTAATGCTGCCACTTCTGTAAAGTATTTTCTCTGCGCTACAGACAACTTTATTTTTCTCCTTAATTGCTACATGAAGTTGTATTTCAACTATTTATCTTTGATTTATGGGGAAACACAAAATCGCTGCGCTAAAAGTATAACTCACTTGAATTAAGGGTAGAAAACAGTTCTAACCTATTAAAATCATAGTTGACTAACAAGTACAGTTAACAAAAAAAGTTATTATCATAAAAAAATTATTTTTTCTTTTCCTTTATCGTGGTCGTTTGCCTGATTAAAACTACACTATCACTAGGTAAGTCTTGTTCAACTACAACGTTTGCTCCTACCCAAGTGTTTTCTCCCACTTTTACTCCGGGCATAAAAAGAGAGTTAATGCCTGTCTTAACGTTATCCCCAAGGATAACTCCTAGTTTGCGTCTACCTGTATCCACAAAGTTATGTTTGATTTTCATTTTTACGTGTCCATAATCAAAACGTAGATTCGCGGTAATTGTTCCTGCACCTAAATTGCATTTTTCACCTAAAATGCTATCGCCAACATAAGATAAATGACCAACATGTACATCATCCATAAGTATACTATTCTTGATTTCTACAGCATTTCCAACGCGAACTCTTTTCCCTATGCTTGTTCCTGAACGAATATAACAATTCGGACCAACATCAACTTGCTCATCTATGAAAACAGGTCCTTCTATGTATGCGCCGGATCGAATACGCGCGGTCTCAGCTACATAAACTAAACCATTTAAGTGTACACCATTCTCTATTGTACCTAAAACTTTTGGTGTGAGCCGTTTAAGAGCCCAATTGTTAGCATCAAGAAGATCCCAAGGTCTCCCCACATCAAACCATTCATCTTTTAAAAGATGCGCCGCCAACACATTTCCACCATCTTTAGCAAGCAATGTGATAGCATCAGTAAGTTCCCATTCACCACGAACCGAAGCTCTTGTTTGCCTAATTTTGTCAAATACATCTTTTGAGAACGCATAAATCCCAGCGTTTGCAAGGTTTGAAGGCGCCTTTTCTTTATCGGGCTTTTCGATTATTCTTTTTACATTTTTTCGGTTGTCCTGTTCTATTATGCCATAACTTTCAGGATTATCTACTGGTACAACACCCATTACAGCAGCAGGTTTTTCCCGTTTAAATAACTCGAGAACTTTTTTTACTGAATCTTGACCAAACAATAAATCGCCATAAACTAGAACAAAGTCACCGTCTAAGTAAGATTCAGCTTCATTTACAGCGTTACCAGTGCCCAGTACAGATTTCTGTTTAACATAACTTAAGTTTAAACCTATTTTTTGTTCTTCTCCGAAATAGTTGCGGATAGCTTCCTCCATGTAATGAGTAACTATGATTACATCTTCGATTCCCGCCTTCTTAACAGCCTCCAAACAATATTGAAGAATAGGTTTTCCAGCTACTTTGATTAGGTGTTTAGGTCGAGTTGCAGTTAACGGCTGAAGTCTTACACCTTCACCAGCTGCAAGTAATACGGCTTTCATTTTGTTTGTGCCTCTATTTGTTTAAGTATTAATGCAGTTGCTTTTTTGGTTATATCTTTTGCCGCTTTTTCTGATTCGCCTTCTACAGTTAAACGAATTAGAGGTTCTGTTCCTGAAGCGCGAACAAGAAACCAACCGTTATTTAATGCTAAACGTATACCGTCAACCATTGAGAAATCGGTGTAATCAGAGAAGGCAGTCTTGAATGTATGACCAAGTTTTATAATCAATTCATGTTTAATTTCGTTGCTGCATTGAAAATTTTTTCGCGCTGTAATATATTTAGGCACTTCACTTACGAATTCTGAAAGTGATTTGTTTTCCTTTTCCAGTGCTAAAAGAAGTAATGCTGCAGAGAGCGGCCCATCAGGGCAAAGATGCATTTGAGGGTGTACCCATGCACCACAAGGTTCACCTCCAAAAACAGCTCCAAGTTGTTTTACAGATTCAGAAATATAAATATCTCCAACTGGAGTTCTGCTTACATCACCATTATACTTGCAAGCTAACGTCTCTATACTCATTGAAGCTTCAACATTAGTCACAATGGTTGCAGCTACATTATGCTTGAGTACATACGCGCTATATGCGGATAAAGAACTGTCTAAATCAACAAACAATCCTTTTTCATCTACAAAAGCAACCCGGTCTCCATCACCGTCGAAGGCAACACCTAAGTCTGCTTTTAAATCTTTAACTATTTTTGATAAATGTTGAAGTGACTCAACAGTGGGTTCAGATTTTCTAGCTGGGAAAAAACCATCTGGTTGAGAATTGATTGTTGTCACTTCGCAACCTAAAGCCTTTAGCAACTGTGGAGCAAGCTTGAAGGTTGCACCACATCCGGGGTCTACAACTATTCGCCACTGCTTTTTAAGAGAAAAATTTCCAAGCAGCATCTCTAAATAGGCATCTTCTGCATAAATAGAGGTTACTTTTCCAAGTTTTTTCCAGTCAGAAAACAGAAAACTTTTCTGGGCAACAATTTTTTCCACAGCTTCTTGGTCAACGTCAGTGTAAGATATACACTCATTATTGAATACTTTAATGCCGTTATATTGAGGTGGATTATGTGAAGCAGTAATCATGAATCCTACGTCTGCACCAAATTTTTTTACAGCATATGCACATACAGGAGTTGGCACTACACTGGCAAGCAAAACGTCTACACCACAAGATATTAAACCTGAAATTAATGCTGATTCAATTACGTCGCCTGAAACACGTGTATCTTTGGCCACAACAGCCTTTTTTGCTTTTGAATATGTTGCAACTGCTGAAGCAACGTTACACGCCAAAGTAGGGGTTAAATCTATGTTTACTAGACCTCTAACGCCTGAACTTCCGAATAGTTTAGTCATGCAAATACACAAGCCTGACTTGTTGTATGCTAAAGTGTTTTGTCGGCTTAAAAGAATTTAGCATATGAACCAGAATATGTTCGCATAAAATTACTAAGGTCGGTTTTGTCTGGATGTATTCCAGTAGGACTTGACAAATAAAAAGCAGCTAAAGCATTAGCTAAAAGTAAGCGACATTTATCTGATAAACCGTTATGCTGTGCTACTATGTTACCTGCATTCCAGGCATCTCCTGCGCCAGTTGCTCTTAAAACGTTAACTTTGAAAGCTGGAACAACAACTTCATAATTTCCTTTAAAAGAACCGGAAAAAGTTGTTGTGTGCAAATCTATTCTCGCAGAAAAATTCTTTGCTAAAATTCGAGCAGCATCCAACACAAACTCTGATTTAAAACAGTTCCTTTTATCTTTTAAAGCTGGATCTAGTTGACAGGCATAAGTTATTGCTTCATTTTCATTAACACTAAGAAAATCCACTTTAGATGTTTTCAAGACATTTCTAATCAGTTCGGCTACGCCCTGAATATTTGGGTTTGGATCTGCAGTATCATAATAAGTTTTTCCGTGACCACACAGTTTTACTCTACTAAAAACCTCATCTGCAAGTTTGGTGCCAGAATTTAATGTTCCAGCCCAATTAAAGACACATGTGTAATCAGCTTGTTCTATTGCGTCATAATCTCGACTACTGAGTTGGGAAGGACTAAACTCGGCTAATGCACCCAAGTCTCTTATCATCACATTAGTTTTTTCATTATTATTTTTAAATTCTAAGGCTGTAGTCACGGATTCTTTGCCGAGACATTTTATGTAAGAAGTATCTATAGAGCCGTTTCTAAAGCGATATCTAATTTGGGACAACCCGTAGTTACTTGTACATACTATGGGTATAACAATGGCATCTAGACAAGTTAAAGCTGATGCAGTGTTTATAGCGTTACCACCTAAAATATCAGTTTGGACAATACCGTCTATGCTACCACCATTGCGACTTACAACCTTTTTGATTACATCATAAAAAGTGTTTACATCCAATTGTAAATCAACAAGTCTATCAAGGAATAAATCAGGCATAACAACAACATTACATTCTTGAAAATTCGGTTGTTCAAGAAAGGTCAATAGTTCTTTTTCACACCCAATTAAAGACATGAAATGGCTCCTTTAGAATAATTTTCCAAAACCCTAAAATAACCTTTTGTTTATTTCGCATAGGTTAATTTAATAAAAAAGGAGTTAATAGTCAATGAAGTTCAAAACAGAAGTGACCTTGCTAATAATCGCAATCATGCTTTTTGCTATAGCCATGTTTTTCTATTCACACCAAGGTGCTGTAGGTGAAACAGCAAGCATTGCAAGCACTGAGTCAGTATACCCCTATAGAGGATTAGCACTTGCAATTGTCGGAATCGGATCCATATCAATGGTTACAGCGTCAGTTTCCTACACTAAAAAATCCAAAATATAATTTAACAGATTTTTTAGCTACCTAAAACTAATCTGATTAGAGACCAAATCACATCTCCGAATACTAAAGCAACAACTAAGCCTAAAGTAATAAAAATGAGCATAGGTAAACCCGGTGTAGCCCAAATATAGCGATCAATTTTTTTGGCCTGTACAGATTCAGATAGACGTTCAACAATTTTTTCTCTACCTTCGTCTTGGGGTATAATAACCAGTTTTCTAGTTGTATTAGCTGAGTCAACTATGTCCTCCATTGGAAAAAGATGCCATTTTGCTTTAACTTTAGCGATGTCCATTTTATAGCCAGTGATTAGTACAAGCATTTTTTTACCAAAAGATTCTTGAGAAAGAGAACCTGGAAACATGATTTGTTTTGATTTTTTATGCCAAACAACATTTCGCAGTATCATGTAAATACCGCTTGCTGCCGCAAATAAAACTCCATTGCTTAAAATTGTGATTGGAAAAATTATTTCTGAAATTGGAGATATAGACTGCGCAATTATTGATTCAAAGAGTGTCACAGGAGCAAAAGGTAAAGCAAGTGCGATACACATTAATGCTTTTGAGTCTGCACCACCAAAAACTCCTGAGTAGAAAAGCAAAAGAGATATTCCAGCTGTGACTCCGAAGCTTAAGCCGTAAAGAGGTAGCTGCGAAAAATTATAAAGTATCAATTGAGTTAAAGAAAGCAACAGTGCAACAGGCGCGTAGAACACCCACACTTTGTTACTAACTTCTCGGGTTTTAAAGTCACTCCAAGACGCATAAGATAAGAGCCCTAATGAAAATACTATTTTCACGACGTCAAACAACAATATGTCCAATCGGTTACATCCTTGTGTTGTTTCATACCATTTTAGATTAACACCAAACTAATAAAATATGTGAATAAGCAATTCTCATAAAAATAGCCATTAATATCAAAAAAAGAGAGGGAATTCATGAATACAAACTAAGTAGTTTTATCAGATTAGCCATGTCTTCTGCTGCATTCATAGAGGACTAAAAAAGCAAACTGAACATGACAGGATAAGAAAACTATAGCTTTAAACGAAACTATTTTTAAACCCCTAAAGCATCCACTACCTAAACATACGCTAATGGAGAAATAATCTTTGAAACAAACAAAAAACATCGTTGATCAAGCTAAACAAGAAGGCAGAAAAGCACTTCTGGAAACTGAAGCTAAAATAATTTGTAGCGAATACGGTATTCCAGTTACAAGGTTCAACTTAGCTAAAAGTGAAACAGAGGCAGCAGAACAAGCTGAAAAAATTGGTTACCCAATAGTGTTAAAAATCGTTTCACCAGACATAATCCACAAAACAGATGCAGGCGGAGTATTGGTGAACCTGAAAAACGCTACAGAAGTAGCTAACGGTTATAAGAAGATAATTGAAAACATAAAAAAACACAAAGCTGACGCTAAAATTGTGGGTATTTTAGTTCAAGAAATGGCTCCACAAGGTACAGAAGTAATAGTTGGAGCAATAAAAGACCCCCAGTTCGGACAGACAATCATGTTTGGATTAGGCGGAATATTTGTTGAAATGTTAAAAGACGTAAACTTCAGGGTTGCTCCACTTACACCCGACGATGCTAAAGAAATGATTACTAAACTTAAAGCTTTCCCGCTTCTTAATGGCTACAGAAACACTCCACCTTCAGACATAGACGCGCTCATAAATATAATCTGCAGTACATCTCGATTAGTCATGGATGTTCCTGAAATAAAAGAACTGGACTTGAACCCAATAATGGCATATAATAAAGGTGCAAAAACAGTCGACGCTAGAATTATCTTAGAGTGAGAATCTTAAAGCATCTTCAAAGATAAAGCACATCCTATTTTTCAGTAAACATTCTCTTTTTTTAAATTTTTTTTCTAAGAGTAATAATTACGTTAAAACGAGGAGTAACCAAATTAAGGTGGTTACGTGATTACACATTTAAGGTTCCAAATCATTATGCAGAATCAACAGTGAATTGTAATGGCTTATGATAAAGAAGAACTGGAAAAATTTCGTTTATCAGGGAAA